>NC_016745.1:860000-1062500 GCF_000243075.1 Oceanimonas sp. GK1
GCTTGAGCCCGTGATGTCCGAATGGGGAAACCCACTGCACTTTGTGCAGTATCGCTGCGTGAATACATAGCGTAGCGAGGCGAACCGGGAGAACTGAAACATCTAAGTACCCCGAGGAAAAGAAATCAACCGAGATTCCCCTAGTAGCGGCGAGCGAACGGGGACCAGCCCTTAAGCAGCGTGAGTGGTAGTGGAACGGTCCTGGAAAGGCCGGCAATACAGGGTGATAGCCCCGTACACCAAACCGCTCTCGTTGTGAAATCGAGTAGGACGGGACACGTGATATCCTGTCTGAACATGGGGGGACCATCCTCCAAGGCTAAATACTCCTGACTGACCGATAGTGAACCAGTACCGTGAGGGAAAGGCGAAAAGAACCCCTGTGAGGGGAGTGAAATAGAACCTGAAACCGTGTACGTACAAGCAGTGGAAGCCCTTCGCGGGTGACTGCGTACCTTTTGTATAATGGGTCAGCGACTTACTTTTAGTAGCAAGGTTAACCGTATAGGGGAGCCGTAGGGAAACCGAGTCTTAACTGGGCGAATAGTTGCTAGGAGTAGACCCGAAACCCGGTGATCTAGCCATGAGCAGGTTGAAGGTTGAGTAACATCAACTGGAGGACCGAACCCACTAATGTTGCAAAATTAGGGGATGACTTGTGGCTGGGGGTGAAAGGCCAATCAAACCGGGAGATAGCTGGTTCTCCCCGAAAGCTATTTAGGTAGCGCCTCGGACGAATACTACTGGGGGTAGAGCACTGTTTGGGCTAGGGGGTCATCCCGACTTACCAACCCCATGCAAACTCCGAATACCAGTAAGTACTATCCGGGAGACACACGGCGGGTGCTAACGTCCGTCGTGAAGAGGGAAACAACCCAGACCGCCGGCTAAGGTCCCAAAGTCCTAGTTAAGTGGGAAACGAGGTGGGAAGGCTCAGACAGCCAGGATGTTGGCTTAGAAGCAGCCATCATTTAAAGAAAGCGTAATAGCTCACTGGTCGAGTCGGCCTGCGCGGAAGATGTAACGGGGCTAAAACTAGGCACCGAAGCCGCGGATTCACGCTTTGCGTGAGTGGTAGGGGAGCGTTCTGTAAGTCTGCGAAGGTGTGTTGTGAAGCATGCTGGAGATATCAGAAGTGCGAATGCTGACATGAGTAACGATAAAGGGGGTGAAAAACCTCCTCGCCGGAAGACCAAGGGTTCCTGTCCAACGTTAATCGGGGCAGGGTGAGTCGGCCCCTAAGGCGAGGCCGAAAGGCGTAGTCGATGGGAAACGGGTTAATATTCCCGTACTGACACACATTGCGATGGGGGGACGGAGAAGGCTAGATGGGCCAGGCGTTGGTTGTCCTGGTGAAAGGGCGTAGGCGGTGACTTTAGGCAAATCCGGAGTCATAACGCTGAGACCCGAGACGAAGGTACTACGGTACCGAAGTCATTGATGCCCTGCTTCCAGGAAAAGCCTCTAAGCTTCAGATGTGTGTGAACCGTACCCCAAACCGACACAGGTGGTCGGGTAGAGAATACCAAGGCGCTTGAGAGAACTCGGGTGAAGGAACTAGGCAAAATAGTACCGTAACTTCGGGAGAAGGTACGCTGGAGCGGGTGAAGTCCTTCGCGGATGGAGCCTGAGCCAGTCGCAGTGACCAGGTGGCTGGGACTGTTTATCAAAAACACAGCACTGTGCCAACTCGCAAGAGGACGTATACGGTGTGACACCTGCCCGGTGCCGGAAGGTTAATTGATGGGGTTAGCCGCAAGGTGAAGCTCTTGATCGAAGCCCCGGTAAACGGCGGCCGTAACTATAACGGTCCTAAGGTAGCGAAATTCCTTGTCGGGTAAGTTCCGACCTGCACGAATGGTGTAACCATGGCCACGCTGTCTCCACCCGAGACTCAGTGAAATTGAAATCGCCGTGAAGATGCGGTGTACCCGCGGCTAGACGGAAAGACCCCGTGAACCTTTACTATAGCTTGGCACTGAACATTGACCCTACATGTGTAGGATAGGTGGGAGGCTGTGAAGCGGTGACGCCAGTTGCCGTGGAGCCGACCTTGAAATACCACCCTTGTATGTTTGATGTTCTAACTTGGTCCCCTTATCGGGGATGAGGACAGTGCCTGGTGGGTAGTTTGACTGGGGCGGTCTCCTCCCAAAGTGTAACGGAGGAGCACGAAGGTTGGCTAAGTACGGTCGGACATCGTACGGTTAGTGCAATGGCATAAGCCAGCTTAACTGCGAGACGGACAGGTCGAGCAGGTGCGAAAGCAGGTCATAGTGATCCGGTGGTTCTGAATGGAAGGGCCATCGCTCAACGGATAAAAGGTACTCCGGGGATAACAGGCTGATACCGCCCAAGAGTTCATATCGACGGCGGTGTTTGGCACCTCGATGTCGGCTCATCACATCCTGGGGCTGAAGTCGGTCCCAAGGGTATGGCTGTTCGCCATTTAAAGTGGTACGCGAGCTGGGTTCAGAACGTCGTGAGACAGTTCGGTCCCTATCTGCCGTGGGCGTTGGATGATTGAGAGGGGCTGCTCCTAGTACGAGAGGACCGGAGTGGACGAACCTCTGGTGTTCGGGTTGTCACGCCAGTGGCACTGCCCGGTAGCTAAGTTCGGAATCGATAACCGCTGAAAGCATCTAAGCGGGAAGCGAGCCTCGAGATGAGTCATCCCTAGGCACTTGATGCCTCTAAAGGGCCGTCCGAGACCAGGACGTTGATAGGCAGGGTGTGGAAGCGCTGTGAGGCGTGCAGCTAACCTGTACTAATGACCCGTGCGGCTTAACCATACAACACCCAAGAAGTGTGAGGCCTTGCAGGCTCAAGAGCACAACCAAATTCATCATCAAAGCTTTTTTCGAATTCAAGTTTAATGCCTGGCGGCCATAGCGTTGTGGAACCACCTGACTCCATGCCGAACTCAGCAGTGAAACGCAACCGCGCCGATGATAGTGTGGCAGCTGCCATGTGAAAGTAGGTCACTGCCAGGCACCCAATTTAGTACTCTGACTATACAGCTTTTGCGGAGCGGTAGTTCAGTTGGTTAGAATACCGGCCTGTCACGCCGGGGGTCGCGGGTTCGAGTCCCGTCCGCTCCGCCATCTTAAAGAAGCCCTTAGCTAGTTGATAGCTAAGGGCTTTTTGCTGTTTTGCCTTCAGTAAAATCCCCCTTGCTCAACCTGTCAAATCACCCCTCGTGACCAAACCGTGACCATTGGGTGACCTGAACCGTCCCGTCCCTTTACTGTATACAATTCTTTATTGGTTTGACCTTTTCTGGCGGCATTCAGTGCTAGGTATAAAGGTGGATATAGATCACATTGATGTCAATTTTGTGTACAAAGAATTCACATCGGTATAACACTCATGTTTTTTTTACGGTATCATCTAGCTGACTCTGCACTTGGCTCCGGCCTTGAAGTGGAGACTGGAGGGTAGTGCCACCGTCTCGACAGGATGTTGGCCAATAATAAAATGGCGGCTCGTTTAAGGAGTCCGCTCATTGGCAACGATTAACAAAGGGATCTGTTATGACCCAGGATGCAAAAACCACTCAAAGCAAAAACCACGATTTGCTTTATTCACTGCACGATAAACCCAGCTTTTTTCCATCTGTCTTTGCTGCATTGCAGCACGTACTGGCCAGTCTGGTCGGTGTCATCACCCCCACCCTGATTGTGGGTGGCGCGCTTGGGCTGGGTGAACATGTTCCCTACCTGATCAGTATGGCGTTGATGGTGTCCGGTGTGGGTACCTTTATTCAATGCCGCCGTATCGGTCCCGTCGGTGCCGGCATGTTGTGCCTGCAGGGCACCAGTTTTGCCTTTCTGACCGCGGTGCTTTCCGCCGGCTTTATCGTCAAGAGCCGGGGCGGTACCCCTGAAGACATTCTGGCCACCATCTTTGGTGTGAGCTTCTGTGCCGCCTTTATCGAAATCTTCCTGAGCCGTTTTGTACACAAGCTGCAGAAGATCATTACTCCCGTGGTCACCGGTACCATCATCATTCTGATTGGTATTCCGTTGATCAAGGTCGCCATGACCGACATCGGTGGCGGCTTTGGTGCCCTGAATACAGAAAACTTCGGCTCCCTCGACAATCTGCTGCTGGCGGGTATTGTTCTGGTCAGTGTCATTCTGCTGAACCGCTCCAAAAACCCCATGATCCGCCTGGCGGCGGTGGTTATCGGCCTGTTCTTGGGCATGCTGGCCGCCTTCTTTATGGGTCGGCTGGACTTCTCTCATATTGCCAGCCTGCCGCTGGTATCCATTCCGGTGCCCTTCAAGTTCGGTTTTCAGTTTGACCTGGCCGCCTTTATTCCACTGGCCATTCTGTTCTGCGTGAGTGCGATGGAAACCACCGGTGACCTGACCGCCAACTCCACCATCTCCCGCGAGCCGGTGAAGGGCCCTGTTTACATCAACCGTATTCGTGGTGGTGTGCTGGCTGATGGCGTGAACTCCATGATCGCTGCGGTGTTCAACAGCATGCCCTCCACTACCTTCAGTCAGAACAACGGCGTTATCGCCCTGACCGGTGTGGCCAGCCGCTTTGTAGGCCTCTATATCGCCGCCATTCTGTTTATCATGGGTCTGTTCCCCATTATCGGCGGCGTGCTGCAGACCATGCCCAAGCCGGTGCTGGGCGGTGCGACCCTGATCATGTTCGGTACCGTGGCGGTAGCCGGTATTCGTGTACTGTCCCAGGCCAACCTGGATCGCCGGAACATGATGATCATTGCCATTTCCGTGGGCATGGGGATTGGTGTTTCCACTGTGCCGGACGTGCTGCAGGCGCTGCCGGATACCGTCGCAAACATTCTGAAATCGCCGGTTGCCATGGGTGCCATCACCGCGATTTTGCTGAGCCTGATTCTTCCTGAAGCTAACCATGAGGAAGCGGAAGAGGAAGCCGACGCCGCCGCTCCGGCGATAGACGCTAAAAAAAAATTAGGTGAGGTTGGTTAATACTCACTACTGAATTGATGCCCGCAATGGCTCAATCCCCTGGCGTACCTTCCCGGATTGTACGTCAGGGGTTTCCACATCCGGGGGATGCCAACTTTCCAGTAAATCGGAGTAGAAAGTCTGATGCAAAACCCCAAAACACTCTGGATAAAATCACCCCTTGCCACGCTTGACCCGGCCTGTGCCGGTGGGGTGGTGGTCAGCGGTAACACCATTGTTGAACTGGTCGCGGAAGGTCAAAAGCCGCAACGCCGGATTGACGAGACCTTTGACGCCAGGGAGCATGTGCTGCTGCCCGGCCTGATCAATGCCCACCACCATTTCTACCAGACCCTGACCCGTGCCCATCCGGTGGCGCTGAACAAGGAGCTGTTTTCCTGGCTGACTTCGCTCTATCCGGTATGGGCGAAGCTGCAGCCGGAAATGGTGGAGGTGTCCACCCAAATCGCCCTGGCCGAGCTGCTGCTGTCCGGTTGTACCACCGCCAATGATCACCATTACCTGTTTCCGCAAGGGCTGGAGCAGGCCATCGATATCCAGGTGGAGCAGTCCCGCAAACTGGGGGTGAGGGTGCACCTGACCCGGGGCTCCATGAGCCTGGGCAAGGAGCAGGGCGGATTGCCCCCTCAGTCCACGGTACAGACAGAAGACGCCATCCTCACCGACAGTGAGCGGCTGATCCACCGTTATCATGACCATGCCGACGGTGCCATGGTGCGGGTGGCGCTGGCTCCCTGCTCACCGTTTTCGGTCAGCACCGAGCTGATGAAGGCCTCGGCCCGGCTGGCCGAGCAACACGATGTGCAACTGCACACCCATCTGGCGGAAACCCACGATGAAACCGAGTTTTGCCAGCGTATGTTCGGCATGCGCCCGGTGGATTACCTGGAATCGGTGGGCTGGCTCAATCACCGTACCTGGCTGGCCCACGGTATTCACTTCAACGAGGAAGAAATCGGTCGTCTGGGCCAGGCGGGGGTGGGTATCGCTCATTGTCCGTCTTCCAACATGTTGCTGGCCTCGGGCCAGTGCCCCACCCTGGATCTGGAAGCGGCGGGTTGTCCGGTGGGCCTCGGCGTGGACGGTTCGGCCTCCAACGACGGGTCCAACATGATACTGGAAGTGCGTCAGGCGCTGTTGCTGCAGCGCCTGCGTTACGGTGCCAAACGCATTACCCACCAGAAGGTGATCGACTGGGCCACTCAAGGCTCGGCCGCCTGTCTGGGGCGGGATGATATTGGTGAGATTGCCGTGGGCAAGCAGGCAGATCTGGCGCTGTTCCGGCTCAACGACATTCAGTTTGCCGGTGCCGGTGATCCCCTGGCGGCCCTGGTGCTCTGTGGCGCGCAGCGGGCCGATAGGGTGATGGTGGCGGGTCGGTGGCGGGTAACAGACGGCACCATTCAGGATCTGGATATCGAGGCGCTGAAGGCACGGCAGCGCACCTTGTCGGCGCAGTTGCGCTGATCCCCGATGGGGAATGAGAGGATTAAAGAGTGCTTCGGCACTCTTTTTTATTGCCTGCCATCGTATTGTTGCGGCTGGTTTTTTTCAGCCAATCTGGTATAAATCCCGGCTTTTGCAAATGGGGGTTCAGAATGCAATGGGATGTAAAAGGCTGGGTCAGTCTGCAGCTGCTGGCCGCCGTGCTTTTTGTTTCCTGGTGGCAGGGGTACTGGCTTGAGCTGGATGAAGGCGTGTTCTGGTGGTTCAATGAGCGGCTGGTCACGGTGCCGGGCTTTGCCGAGCTGGTGGCCTTCGTCAACCAGCGCTGGATCGACGGCGTCGTGGCCTTGCTGATGGCGCTGTTCGTGCTTCGTCATGCCTGGCTGGCCTCCGGGCGGGAGCGCGCGCGCATCGGCTGCCTGTTAGTGATCATGGCCGGTTGTTTTTCACTGGAAGCGGCGGCGGGCAAGGCGTTGCCGGTGGAGCGGCCCAGCCCGACCCTGGTGTACGAGCAGGCCCAGCGGGTCAGCCAGCTGGTGCCCCATATCAAGGCCAAGGACGCCTCGGGCGATTCCTTCCCCAGCGATCACGGCATTGGCTTTGCCACCTTCCTGTTGTTTGCGGTTTACCGTTTTCCACGTCGTTACCTGTACGCCGTGGTGCCCCTGGTGCTGGCCCTGGCCATGCCGCGGGTGATGTCGGGTGCCCACTGGTTTACCGACTTTATCTGCGGCTCCATTCCCCTGGCGCTGATCACCGCCGCCTGGCTGTTTCATACCCCCCTGGCGCACCGGCTGACCGAAACCCTGGTCACCCCGGCGGAAAAACTGCTGCGCCGCTGGCAACTTCAGTAAAGCGCAACAAGGGCGGCCTGGCCGCCCTTTGGGTTATTGCGGCAGGCTGACCTGCTCGCTGCGGGGCAGAATGTCATAGTCGACGATCACCGGCAGCCCTTCCAGCTGCCGGCGCAGCATGTCAAAGGCGGCAAAGGCCAGCAGCCGGCGTCGCATCAGCGGATCGCGAAAGTGTACCTTTACCGTTTGTGCCTGGCAGCCTTCCGGCGTCAGCAGGGCCAGCGGTACGCCATTGGGCCCTTCGGCACCAATGGCCAGGGTGGTGGCCCGGCCCGCGCCCTGTAGCCACTGGGCCAGATCCTCGGCGCTGTCGGGCAGTCCGGCCAGGTAGTGGCCTTCAAACTCCGTGGTCAGGGTGTGAATGGTGTCGGTCAGCCGGCCGCCACTGGCGTCTTCAAACACCACCAGATCCCGGTCGTGCAGTTGTGCCGCCAGCGCATCAAATGTCAGCGTGTTGCGGGCCACCACATGGCTGCCTACCTGCTCCAGCAATTGCGCTTCGGCCTGGGCGATGGCGTCGGCAGTGCCGCTGTCGATGATCAGTTTCAGCTCTATGGTGGGCGAATTGGCCCGGTACCCCAGGGTGATGCCCGCCGGCCAGCTCAGGGGATCGAGCCGATCGCTCAGGCCCGACTCCGACAGCCCGAAGGTAAAGTAGCGCCGTACCTGGCTTTGTCCCTGCTGGCCCAGCCGGGTGCGCAGCCGGGGCAAAATTTCCTGCTCCATCATTTTTTTCAGCTCGGACGGCACCCCGGGGGTAAAGAAAAACAACGCCCGGTTGTATTGCACCGCAAAGCCGCAGGCGGTACCGATGGGATTGTCCACCAGCTCGGCGCCTTCGGGCAGCATGGCCTGCTTGGTATTGCTTTCCGGCATGGTGCGGCCGCGGCCGGCGTATTTGTCCTGCATGACCTTCAGCCAGTGTTCATTCAGCACCAGGGGCACGCCGGCGGCCGCGGCCATGGCCTCGGCGCTGATGTCGTCCGAGGTCGGCCCCAGGCCGCCATTCACGATCACCACATCGGCCTGATGGCTGCGCTGTTCAAACAATTCCACCAGATCGGCCTTGTCGTCGCCCAGGGTAAAGCGCCGGCGTACCTGCCAGCCCTGCTCCAGCAGCCGTTGCGACAGCCAGCCGGCATTGGTATCGGTTATCAGGCCGGTGAGCACCTCGTCGCCGGTACTGACCAGTTCAATCACGGGTTCCATATGTAAATCCTTGAAGAAAAACGCTCAAATTCTAACGCATCTTTTCGGTGCAACACAGGTTGCGGATGACAAGCGCCGGCCCTTATTGTAGATTTCTAGATGTCTAGACTTTCCTACCGATGCAGTACATGGAGTAAGCACATGCCCATTCGAATTCCGGATCGCCTGCCGGCGGCCAATGTCCTGAGCCGAGAAAATATCTTCGTGATGACGGAGACACGGGCGGTGAATCAGGATATACGACCGATGCGGGTGCTGCTGCTCAACCTGATGCCGAAGAAAATCGAAACCGAAAACCAGCTGTTGCGCATGCTGTCGAACTCGCCGCTGCAAATTGGCGTGGATCTGCTGCGCATCGACAACCGGCCGTCCAAGAACACGCCCCAGTCGCACCTGGAGCATTTTTACTACGACTTCGAGCAGATCAAGGATCAGTTTTATGACGGCCTGATCATCACCGGCGCGCCCCTGGGGCTGACCGATTTTTGCGACGTGGTGTACTGGGACAAGATCGAGCAGGTCGTGGAGTGGTCAAAAAGCCATGTCACCTCCACCCTGTTTCTGTGCTGGGCGGCCCAGGCCGGTCTCAAGATCCTGTATAACCTCGACAAGCGTACCCGGCTGGAAAAGCTCTCCGGTGTGTATGAGCACCAGAACATGGGCCAGTTCGAGCCCTTGGTCCGTGGATTTGATGATGTGTTTCTGGCACCCCATTCCCGTTATGCGGATTTTCCGCTGGAGCTGATTCGGGAAAAAACCAACCTCAAGATCCTGGCCGGCTCGGAGCAGGTGGGCATGTACCTGGCGGTGAGCCCGGATCGGCGTCAGGTGTTCGTGACCGGCCACCCGGAATACGATCCCGATACCCTGCACCAGGAATACCAGCGTGATCTGGCGGTGGGCATAGAGCCGAACATGCCGGTGAACTATTACCCCGACAACAACCCGGACAAGGCACCCAGGGCGACCTGGCGCAGCCACGGTCACCTGCTGTTTGCCAACTGGCTCAACTACCACGTTTACCAGCTGACGCCCTATGATCTGAACACCCTCAGCGCCGCCGGTGACACCCTGACCAAAGACTGGGAAGACTAACAACGAAAAAGGGGCCGAGGCCCCTTTCTTCTATTCAGTCGATGGGAAAGCCGGCCTTTTCCGCCGCCTTGGCCTTGTTGATCATCGGGGTAATGGTCATGCCCTGCACGATAATCGAGAACAGCACGATGGCGTAGGTCATCATCAGCACCAGATCGCGCAGGTCAACCTGGCCGTCGCTGCCCAGTTTCACGCCCGCCGGAATGGACAGTGCCATGGCCAGCGACAGACCGCCCCGCAAGCCGCCCCAGGTGAGAATGCGCACCGAATACTTGTTGTAGCTGCGTACCCGGCGAAAGCCCACATAGGGCAGCGCCACGCTGGCAAAGCGGCTGGCCAGTACCAGCGGAATGGACAGCAGCACCAGTATCCAGGCCTGCCAGTGGAACTGCACCAGCAGCATGGCCAGACCAATCAGCAGGAACAGCAGGGCGTTGAGGAACTCGTCCAGCAGATGCCAGAAGTGATCCAGGTATTTCTGGCTCTGCTCCGAAAAGCCGGTGTAGCGGGTCCAGTTGCCGACAATGATGCCCGCCACCACCATGGCCAGGGCGCCGGATACGCCGAGCAGGTTGGCCATGGCAAAACCGGCGGTGGGGACGCACAGGGTCATCAGCAGCTCCATGGAGCCGTCGTCGGTGGCGCTGATCATGATGTGACACATCAGCCCCAGCAAGCCGCCAAAGATGATGCCGCCGATGGCCTCGTGGGTGAACAGCGACATCACTGAGCCGAAGCTGGCTTCATTGCCGTTGAAGGCCACCGCGAAAATGGTCAGAAAGGCCACCAGGCCGATGCCGTCGTTGAACAGCGATTCGCCCTCGATCTGAATGGCAATCTGCTCCGGCGCCCCCAGTTTCTTGACGATGGCCAGCACCGCAATGGGATCGGTGGGGGAGATCAGGGTGCCAAACAGCAGGCAGTAGATAAAGGGAATGGGAATGGCCGCCATATAGCCCAGCAGCCAGAGGCCGCCGGCCACCACCAGGGTGGAGATCAGGACGCCAAAAATCACCAGTACCGAAATTTCCCATTTCTGGCTTTTCAATGCCGGCAGGTTGATGCCGAGGCCGCCGGCGAACAGCAGAAAGCCGAGGATCCCCTGCAGCAGGAAAGAGCCGAAGTCGACGGTCTTGACCACTTCCACCGCATGTTGCTGCAGCTCGGGCCAGGTGGTCTTGCCGAGGATCAGCATCAGAATGGAGATGGCGAGGGCGCCGGAGGTAATGGCGATGGTGGTCTGGATTTTCATGATGTACTGATTGACGAAGGCAATGGTGATCGCCATGGCCGCCAAAAAGCACAGAGTGTAATAAACGCTCATGAGAGGGCACTTCCGAAAGGTTATTTTATTATTTGCAAGCTAAGTTGGCCGAACCGGGTCGGTCGTGCATAGTTTGCCCTATTGGCTACGGCTTCACTAGCGAAAATGCAGCAAATCCGCGCATTTTACCTTCGACTTTTTCGCCGCCGCCGCCAGCCATGCAGATGGCCGGATTTCCGATTGTGCAAAGTGTGGTAGCATGGATGCCGCATACAGGAATCAGGTTGTAACAGGAGTCAGCAGTGTCCCGATCCCCCGTGTTTTCTCAGCTCGAACAGGCCCTGGCCGAACGCATATTGATCATCGACGGGGGCATGGGCACCATGATCCAGTCATACCGGCTGGACGAGGCCGCCTACCGGGGCGAGCGCTTTGCCGACTGGGGCAGTGATCTCAAGGGCAACAACGATCTGCTGGTGTTGACCCAGCCCGAGATCATCGCCCAAATCCACAGCGATTATTTCGCCGCCGGCGCCGACATTGTGGAAACCAATACCTTCAACGCCACCACCATCGCCATGGCCGACTACCACATGGAAAGCCTGGCGGCGGAGATCAACCTGGAGGCGGCCAAACTGGCGCGCCGGGTGGCCGATGAATGGACCGCCAAGGAGCCGCACAAGCCGCGTTTTGTGGCCGGGGTACTGGGCCCGACCAACCGCACCGCCTCCATCTCGCCGGACGTGAATGATCCCGGCTACCGCAACATCAGCTTTGACCAGCTGGTGGCGGCCTACACCGAGGCCACCGAAGCGCTGATCGACGGCGGTGTCGATCTGCTGATGATCGAGACCATCTTCGATACCCTCAACGCCAAGGCGGCGGTGTTTGCCATTGAAGGGGTGTTTGAGAAGCGGGGCGTGCGTCTGCCGGTGATGATTTCCGGCACCATTACCGACGCCTCCGGCCGCACCCTGACCGGCCAGACCACAGAAGCCTTTTACCATTCCCTGCGCCATGCCCAGCCCATTTCCTTTGGTCTGAACTGCGCCCTGGGGCCGGATGAGCTGCGCCAGTACGTGGCCGAGCTGTCCCGCATCAGCGAGACCTATGTGTCGGCCCACCCTAACGCCGGCCTGCCCAACGCCTTTGGTGAATACGATCTGGACGCCGCCGAGATGGCCGCCCACATTCGCGAGTGGGCCGAAAGCGGTTTCCTTAACCTGGTGGGCGGCTGCTGCGGCTCCACCCCCGAGCATATTCGTGCCATCGCCGAGGCGGTCAAGGGCATTGCCCCCCGGCCACTGCCCGAGCTGCCGGTGGCCTGCCGGCTGTCCGGCCTGGAGCCGGTGTTGATCACCCCCGAGAGCATGTTCGTCAACGTGGGGGAACGGACCAACGTGACCGGCTCGGCCAAATTCAAGCGGCTGATCAAGGAAGAGCTCTACGACGAGGCGCTGGAAGTGGCGCTGCAGCAGGTAGAAAACGGCGCCCAGATCATCGACATCAACATGGACGAGGGCATGCTCGACGCCGAGGCCTGCATGGCCCGCTTCCTCAACCTGATCGCCGGCGAACCGGATATTTCCCGCGTGCCCATCATGATCGACTCTTCAAAGTGGGAAGTGATTGAGGCCGGCCTCAAGTGCATTCAGGGCAAGGGCATCGTCAACTCCATCTCCCTGAAGGAAGGGGAAGCCAAGTTTATCGAGCAGGCCCGGCTGGTGCGCCGTTATGGTGCCGCCGTTATCGTCATGGCCTTTGATGAAGTGGGCCAGGCCGACACCCGGGAGCGCAAGTTCGAAATCTGCCAGCGGGCCTACCGGGTGCTGGTGGACAAGGTCGGCTTTCCGCCGGAAGACATCATCTTCGATCCCAATATTTTTGCGGTGGCCACCGGCATCGACGAACACAACAACTATGCAGTCGACTTTATCGAGGCGGTCAAGGACATCAAGGACAACCTGCCCCACGCCATGATCTCCGGCGGCGTGTCCAACGTGTCCTTCTCGTTCCGGGGCAACGAGCCGGTGCGGGAGGCCATTCATGCGGTATTCCTGTACCACGCCATCAAGAACGGCATGGACATGGGTATCGTCAACGCCGGCCAGCTGGCCATTTACGAGGACATCGAGCCCGAGCTGAAGGAGAAGGTGGAGGCGGTGGTGCTCAACCTCAACGATAACGCCACCGAGGCCCTGCTGGAAGTGGCCGAGCGTTATCGCAACAGCGGTGGCCCGGCCAACGACGCCCGGGATCTGGAATGGCGCAGCTGGCCGGTGAACAAGCGCCTCGAGCACGCCCTGGTCAAGGGCTTGACCGACTTTATCGAGGAAGACACCGAAGAGGCCCGCCAGCAGGCGGCGCGCCCGCTCGACGTGATTGAAGGCCCGCTGATGGACGGCATGAACGTGGTCGGCGATCTGTTCGGCGAGGGCAAGATGTTCCTGCCCCAGGTGGTGAAATCGGCCCGGGTGATGAAGCGGGCGGTGGCCTACCTCAACCCCTATATCGAAGCCACCAAGGCGGTGGGCCAGAGCAACGGCAAGATTGTGATGGCCACGGTCAAGGGGGACGTGCACGACATCGGCAAGAACATCGTCGGTGTGGTGTTGCAGTGCAACAACTTTGAGGTGGTGGACCTGGGGGTCATGGTGCCCTGCGAAACCATCCTCAAGACCGCCCGGGAAACCAACGCCGACATGATTGGCCTGTCGGGGCTGATCACCCCGTCACTGGATGAAATGGTACACGTGGCCAAGGAAATGCAGCGTCAGGGCTTCAAGATCCCGTTGCTGATCGGCGGCGCCACCACCTCCAAGGCCCATACCGCGGTGAAGATTGAGCAGAACTACGACGAGCCGGTGGTGTATGTGTCCAACGCGTCACGCGCCGTGGGCGTGGTGCAGAGCCTGCTGAGCGAGACCAACAAGCCGGCCTTTGTGGATCGCCTTAACAAGGAATATGAGGTAGTGCGGGATCAGCACGCCCGCAAAAAGCCCCGCACCAAACCGGTGACCCTGGCCGAGGCCCGGGCCAACAAGGTGGACATCGACTGGGACGCCTACACCCCGCCGGTGCCGGTGAAACCGGGCATTCATGAATTCCGCGACGTGCCCATTGCCACCCTGCGGGAATACATCGACTGGACGCCGTTTTTCCTCACCTGGTCCCTGGCAGGCAAGTACCCGCGCATTCTGGAAGACGAGGTGGTGGGCGAGGAAGCCAAGCGGCTGTTCGCCGATGCCAACGCCATGCTCGACAAGCTGGCCGCCGAGGGCGAGCTGAGCTGCGCCGGGGTGATTGGCCTGTTCCCCGCCAACAGCGTGGGCGACGACGTGGAAATCTATGCCGACGAGAGCCGCTCACGAGTGCTGCACACCCTGCGCTTTTTGCGCCAGCAGACCGAGAAGAAGGACGGCTTTCCCAACTACTGCCTGGCCGACTATGTGGCGCCCAAGGGCAGCAAGCCCGACTACATCGGCGGCTTTGCGGTCACCGGCGGCATCGGCGAGGACGAGATCGTCCAGCGTTACAAGGATGCCCACGACGACTACAACGCCATCATGGCCAGCGCCGTGGCGGACCGGCTGGCGGAGGCCTTTGCCGAATACATGCACCTGCGAGTGCGGCGGGAGTTCTGGGGCTATGCTCCGGACGAAACGCTCAGCAACGACGAGCTGATCCGCGAAAAGTATCAGGGCATTCGTCCGGCGCCGGGCTATCCCGCCTGTCCCGAGCACACCGAAAAAGGCACCCTGTGGCAGTGGCTGGACGTGGAAAACCGCATCGGCATGAAGCTGACCGAATCCTACGCCATGTGGCCGGGGGCGGCGGTGTCGGGCTTCTATTTCTCCTATCCGGACACCCGCTACTTCGCGGTGGCCCGTATTCAGGAAGATCAGTTGCTCGATTATGCCGCCCGTAAGGGCATGACCCGGATCGATGCCGAAAAGTGGCTGGCTCCCAACCTGAATGACTGACCGAAAAAGGCGCCGCAGGCGCCTTTTTGATAAAAATGTGTGCCCTCTTGTTCTGCCTCAGGGCGGGGGGATATATGCTTGATAAGGTAGGCGGACAGATGACCATCTCGGCCGGAGCGTCTTGTCAGCGTGTCGTCCTGTCGTCTGCGCACACGGGGGACTGGACAGGCTTAACGGCTTGGCGTAGCTTCTGCCGGTTTTTATTCAACATTGGGAGGAGGGTCCCATGTTTGTTGTATCCCGTCCGGGAAAAACACTTGCTCACCTTCTTGGGCTGCTGCTGCTTTGCCTGAGCGCCCAGGTTCAGGCCAATCCGCGTTATGCGGCCATCGTGATCGACGCCGAAAACGGCACCGTGCTGCATGCGGCCAATGCCGACGCCAGCCGCTACCCGGCATCCCTGACCAAGATGATGACCCTCTACCTGTTGTTCGAGGCCATGGAGCAGGGGCGCATGACCCTGGACACCGCCATGCCGGTGTCGGCCCACGCCGCCGCCATGCCCCAGACCAATATCTCCCTCAAAAAGGGGGAGACGCTGCGCGTGCGCGATGCCATCCCGGCGCTGATCGTGCGCTCGGCCAACGATGTGGCGGTGGTGGTGGCCGAGGCGCTGGGGGGCAGCGAGGAAGCCTTTGCCCGGCGCATGACCGCCAAGGCGAAAGAGCTGAAAATGCACAATACCACCTTTCGCAATGCCTCGGGGCTGCCCGAACCCAGGCAGATTTCCACCGCCCGGGATCTGGCCGTCCTGTCGTTGCGGCTGATGAAAGACTACCCGGCCTACTACCATTATTTTTCCACCTCCTCGTTCAGCTACAAGGGCCGGACCTATCGCAGCCACAACCGCATGGTGCAGAATGTGCCCGGGGTGGATGGCATGAAAACCGGCTATATTCGCGCCTCCGGGTTTAACGTGGCGACCTCGGCCCTGCGGGATGATCGCCGGGTGGTGGGGGTGGTGATGGGGGGCAAGACCGCGCAGTCACGAGACAAGCAGATGGCCTCGCTGATTGAACGCAGTATCGGGCGGGCCACCCAGGTCGCTCGGGTCTCCGCCAAGGAGGCGCCGGCCGCCGAGCATCTGGTGGTGAGTACCCGCACCGTGCGTCAGACAATGCGTCAGGCACCGCAAACCCAGGCCCCGGTCTCGTTGCAGCCGTCGGCGGTGGCTTCGCTGCCCGTGGCTCAGAGCACAGCCGAAGATAACCTGGGCTGGGCGGTGCAAATCGGCTCCTTCCGTATGCCCGAGCAGGCCCGGGAGCGGGCGTCCGATGCCGCCAGCCGGCTGGGGGATGCGGCCCAGGCCCGGGCCGCGGTGTCTGAAGTGGAGATCAGCAACCGCAAGCTGTTTCGCGCCCGTCTGGTGGGGTTTGAAGAGAAGCAGGCCAAGAATGCCTGCCAGCACCTGTCCCGTCAGGGCATGGATTGCCTGGTGGTCCGGCTGTAATCGCCGCATGAATCGCGGACACGAAAAAGGGGCAACATCACTGTTGCCCCTTTTTCGGTCGTCCTGACGGCTCTATTCCGTGAACCTCATGGCTCCCTGCCATTTCCCTGACTGTATTTCACTCCGTGAAATATTCCCCTTCCCGATCCGTCGGGGTGTCCTGGTCCTTCCTGACCGCGCGTCCTTCCTGACCCGCTTCACCTCTTCAACCCTGAAGGTGTCCTTTTGCCTTCCTGGCCGACCAGTCATCCTGACCGGTCTTCCTGCTTCCTAACGGGGGAGATAATAACCCGAAGCGAGTTCTGCTCAATCCGGCTGGCGCCATTGTCCCTGCGGTCAGAATGGGTTAAAAAATGTCAGTGGTTTGATTTTTAAAAGGAAAAAAGTGGACTTGCGGTGATGGCATAGGGACGAAAATGTATTGTCTGCGCTCAGCTTGAGAGATCTCGCACACGCCGGCGGGGGAATTGTCAGGATCCTGCCTCGTGCGCCAGCAGCCAGCGCTTGCGCGCCAGACCGCCCGCATACCCGGTCAGGCTGCCATTGGCGCCGATCACCCTGTGACAGGGAATGATGATGGCGATGGGGTTGCGGCCATTGGCGGCGCCCACGGCCCGCACCGCCCTGGGATTACCGATGGCGGCGGCGATGTCGGTATAGCTGCAGGGCTGATTCCAGGGAATCTCCTGCAGGGCGCGCCACACTTGTTGCTGAAAAAGCGTTCCGTGCGGAGCCAGCGGCAGGTCGAAGTGCTGCCGCCGGCCGGCGAAATAGGCGGCCAGCTGGGCACTGGCCTCGGCCAGCAGAGGCGAGCCGGCGGCAACGGGCAGGACTTCATCGTCCAGAAACTGAACCCGGGTAATGGCCTCGGGGGTGGCCTCAATGCGAAGGGGGCCGCAGGGGCTGGGCAGAATACAATGCATGGTGCGCGCTCAATGAGGAGTGACAGGCATTGGAGCCCCGCAAGGGAAAAAAGTTGCGGGGCCGGGCTTCAAAGTCCGGCCAGGGGCCAGACGTCATAGGCGGGCTCTTCATAGGGGTGGGCGCGGCGCAGGGCCTCCAGGGCCTCGCGGATCAGGTGATCCTCGCACACCAGCTCGATGCGCAGCTCATCCACCCGCGCCAGCCCGCCGGGCTCGCCGATAAAGGGATTGGCGCCGGCCAGGGGCCGAAACTGCCCTCGGCCAGGGGTTTCAAAGCAGCACTGATCGTAGTTGCCGATTTTGCCGGCACCGGTGGCGAACACCGCCTGTTTCACTACCTCGGCATGGGATTCGGGTACAAAAAATACCAGCTTGTACATAATGCCTCCCGTTCAAAGTCTGTGAAATATACCATAAATCATTGCTGCAAAAGTGGTTTATTCCGCCACTGGGGAGGATAATGGAAAGTCCTGACGCGTTCGGAACCTGTTCATGATGCAAGCGGACAACCTGATCCAGCGCCTGTTTGCGCGCCGTTCCGGCAGCCTGCTGCCGCTGGTGCTGCTGGGCGTAATGACCGGCATCATCGCCAGCCTGGTGATGATGAGTTTTCTGTTGTTGCTCAATGCCACGCTGGACGCGCTCAACGGCAAAAATCTGGAAGATTTCGAGGCGCTGAGCTGGCACTGGCGGCTGGGGCTGCCCCTGCTGGGCAGCGTGCTGCTGATCCTGCTTTACCGGCTGACGCCGCCGGCGTGCCAGTCGGTGGGGCTGGCCTACGTGCTGGAGCGGCTGCAGTTTGGCCAGGGCCGGCTTCCGGCGGCCAATATCGGTTTTCAGTTTGTGGCCGCACTCATTGCCCTGGGCTCCGGCCACAGCGTGGGGCGGGAAGGCCCGGCGGTGCACCTGGGGGCGGGCATTGCCAGCCAGATTGGTCAGCTCAGTGGCCGTCCGCCCAGCCAACTGCGGTTGTTGCTGGGTTGCGGCACGGCGGCGGCGATCTCGGCGGCCTTTAACACTCCCCTGGCCGGGGTGCTGTTCGCCATGGAGGTGGTGCTGATGGAATACAGCCTGCTTGGCTTTGCGCCCATTATCGCCGCTGCCATTACCGCCTCCGCCCTGACCGGTGCTCTGCTGGGGGAGCATGCCGTGCTGGCACCGGTCAGCCTGTCACTGGCGTCCTACTCGGACATGCCCGGTCTGCTGCTGACCGGGCTTTGGGTGGGGCTGCTGGCGGCGCTGTTTCAGCGGCTGGTGCTGGCGTTCATCCGTTTTCCGCTCAAGTCCCGTGCGTTCCGCCTGTTGCTGGCCGGGGGCATGACCGGCGCCCTGGCCCTGGCCGCTCCCCAGATCCTGGGATCCGGTTACGACACCATCAATGCCACGCTCGGCAACCAGCTGCCCTGGCTGCTGTTGCTGGGCATACTGGGGGCCAAGCTGCTGGCCACGGCGGCGGCCATCGGCCTGGGCGTGCCCGGCGGCCAGATTGCCCCCACCCTGATGCTGGGCGTCTGTGCCGGTGGGGTGGCCGGTACCCTGCTCCCTGGTGCATCGGATCCGGCGCTGTATGCGCTGCTGGGCATGGCGGCGATGATGAGCGCCGTGCTGCACGCGCCACTGGCAGCCATCGCCACCGTGCTGGAGCTGTCCCTCAGTGCCGAGGCCATGCTGCCGGCCATGGTGGTGGTACTGGGGGCCAACCTGTTGTGCCAGCACGGTTTTCACCTGCCGTCCCTGGTGATCACCCAATTGCGCGTCCGCGGCCGGGAGCTGCAGACCCATCCGCTGCGCACCGCCCTGGCCCAGCGTTACCTGTCGGAGCTGGCCGACATGAGCCTGGTAGAGTGGAGCGGGGAAGGCGCGCCGCCGCGCACCGATGCCAAGGCCCTGGTGGTCAAGCGGGAGCAGGGCTATTACCTGCTCAACCCGTCACAACTTGAACCCGCCATGACCCCGGAAACCCTGACGGCACTGCTCACTCCCGCCCAGCGGCTGAAACGGCTGGAACGGGACATGTCGCTGCTGGAAGCGCTGCGCATTCTGCAGGGGGAGGGCGGCGCCGGTTTTCTGGTGCCGGTGCGCCGGGGCCGGGGGCTGGTGACCCGCAGCCGGCTGATGCACATGCTTACCGAGGAAGGAGGTCTGTATTGAGCGATAACGAGCGCGGCTGGCAGCTGAGCGCAGGCCGGCTGTGCCTGAGCGGCGACTGGACCCTGGCTCATCACGACCGGCTTGACGCCGGGCTGGCTTCCCTGCCAGCCCGGGACATCAGGACGCTGGACGGCAGCGGGCTGACCCGGCTCGACACCGCCGGCGCCGGCCTGTTGTGGCAGCGGCTGGGGGAGCCGTTGCTGGCGCTGGCCCGGGACGCCACCGGCCTGACCGATGGCCAGCGGGCCTTGTTGCTGGCGGTGGCCGGGGCCATGAGCGGACGGGAGCCGGCACCCGCCCCCGAGACTCGCTGGAGCGACGGCCTGGCCCGGCTGGGGGCCGGGATGCAGTCGGGCTGGCGGCAGGGGCGCTTGCTGCTCGGTTTCACCGGCTTGACTCTGAGCACCGGTCTGGGGCTGGTGCTGCGCCCGGGCCAGTGGCGCCTTACCGCCCTGGTGGCGCAGATGCAGCAGTGTGGCCTGAATGCGGTGCCCATAGTGGCCTTGCTCACCTTTCTGGTGGGGGCCGTGGTGGCCTTTCTCGGGGCCACCGTGCTGGAAAACTTCGGTGCCACCATCTACACCGTGGATCTGGTGGCCTACAGCTTTATGCGCGAGTTTGGCGTGTTGCTGACCGCCATTCTGCTGGCCGGCCGCACCGCCAGCGCCTTTACCGCCCAGCTGGGCTCGATGAAGGTCAACCAGGAGCTGGATGCCCTGCGCGCCCAGGGGCTGGATCCCATCGCCCTGCTGGTATTGCCCCGGCTGCTGGCGCTGTTGCTGACCCTGCCGCTGCTGACCTTTATCGCCATCATCAGCGGCCTGTTTGGCGGCGCCCTGGTGGGCCTGCTGTCGTTGGACATCGCCCCGGCGCGCTACCTGGCCATCGTGCAGGAGGTGCCGGTGCGCCACCTGCTGGTGGGGTTGGGCAAGGCGCCGCTGTTCGCGGTACTGATCGCGCTGATTGGCTGCCTGGAAGGCTTCAAGGTGGCGGGCAGCGCCCAGTCGGTGGGCGAGCACACCACCTCCAGCGTGGTACAGTCGATCTTTGTGGTGATCCTGCTCGACGCCATCGCCGCCCTGTTCCTGATGGAGATGGGCTGGTGAGCGGGGCCATGATTCGGGTGCGGGGCCTGCGCAACTGTTTTGGCAGCCAGGTGGTGCATGATCGTCTGGATCTGGACGTGAACGAAGGGGAGATCCTCGGCCTGGTGGGCGGATCCGGCAGCGGCAAATCGGTGCTGTTGCGCTCCATCATTGGTCTGCACCGCCCCGATGCCGGCGAGGTGCGGCTGTGGCAGCAGGACTTGCTGACCCTGCCGGCGGCGCAACGCAGCCGGCTTGAGCGACGCATGGGCGTGCTGTTTCAGAGCGGCGCCCTGTTTTCTTCCCTGACGGTGCTGGAAAATATCGCCCTGCCGCTGGTGGAGCATGCCGGCCTCAGCCGGGAGCGGGCCGGCGAGCTGGCGGACATCAAGCTGGCGCTGGCCGGGCTGCCGGCGCTGGCGGGCAGGCGTTATCCGGCGAACCTGTCCGGTGGCATGGTCAAACGGGCGGCCCTGGCCCGGGCATTGGCGCTGGATCCGCAAATCCTGTTTCTGGACGAACCCACCGCCGGCCTGGATCCGGTGTCGGCGGCGGCCTTTGACCGGCTGCTGCTGACCCTGCGCGACGCCCTGGGGCTGACCGTGGTGCTGGTCACCCATGATCTCGATACCCTCTATGCCTGCTGTGACCGGGTGGCGGTGCTGGGGCAAAAACGGGTGCAGGCGGCGGGCACCCTGGACGAGGTGGCCGCCACCGAGGATCCCTGGATTCAGGATTATTTTCACGGCCCGCGGGGCAGAGCGGCCCGGCGCGCCGCCCACGGCAACGAGGAGTAAACATGGAAACCCGAGCCCATCATGTGCTGATCGGCCTCTTTACCTTGCTGACGGCGGCGGCGGCCCTGGTCTTTGCCCTCTGGCTGGCCAAGATCGGGGACGAGCGGGAGCTGCGCCGTTACGACATTCTGTTCAGCGAGCCGGTGTCCGGGTTGTCGGTGGGCAGCGCGGTGCAGTACAGCGGCATTCGCGTGGGCGAGGTGGAAAGCCTGACCCTGAACCCGCAGGATCCGCGCCAGGTGCGGGCCCGGGTGCGGATTGCCGCCGATGCGCCGGTCAAAACCGACACTCGGGCCCGGCTGGCCCTGGCCAACATTACCGGGGCCGCCAATATCGAACTCAGCCATGGCTCTCCGTCGAGTCCGCTGCTGGCGGACGGACGCGACGACATTCCGGTGATCCGGGCCGAGCCATCGCCCCTGGCCCGGTTGCGGGTCAGCAGTGAAGAATTGATGTTGAGCCTGAACACCCTGCTCGACAACGCCAACCGGCTGTTGACGCCGGCCAACGCCGCCCATGTGAGCCGGATCCTGGGCAGCCTCGACAGCGTGACCGCCACCCTTGCGCAACAGCAGGGCACCCTGAGCGAGGGCGTGGTTTCCCTGACCACGGCCGCCTCTCGGCTGGATACCCTGCTGGCGCGCCTCGATCGGCAGCTGGCCCGCCACGGTGAGCCCCTGCTGGCCGATACCGCCGCCACCGCCGCCAGCCTGCAGCGCCTGAGCGAACGGCTAGAGCGGCTGCTGACACAACAGCAACCGGCGCTGGAGGCGGGGGCGCAGGGGCTGGCCGAGCTGGAGCCGGCGCTGCGGGAGCTGCGCCGAACCCTGAGATCCCTAGGCGAGCTGGCCCGACAGCTGGAGCAGGATCCCGCCGGTACGCTGCTGGAGCGAGAACCCATGGAGGAGTTTCAACCATGAACAAATGGTGTGTGTGGATGATGGCCCTGCTGGGGCTGGCAGGCTGTTCGGTGCTGCCGCCGGCGGAAACGGTCAGCCGCTACCGGCTGCCCCCGCCCAGCCTGGCCCTGCACGAGCAGGCGCCGCCGCTCAAGGGGCTGCGCCTGGTGCGGCCTCAGAGTACGGGCGTGCTGAACGGCAACCGGCTGCTGGTGCTGACCGAGCAGCAGTCCTACCAGGCTTACGGCGGTGCTCGCTGGGCGGCTCCCTTGCCCGAGCTGTGGCAGGACTGGCTGCTGGATGCGCTGTGGCGGAGTGCGCAGTTTGACGCTCTCAGCCATGAAGACGACGGAGCCCGGGCCGAGTGGGAGCTGGCCGGCACCTTGCGGGCCTTTGAAGTGGATCTGAGTGCGGACCGGCGAGAGGCGGTCATTCGCTATGATGCCCGGCTGTTGCGCACCGCCGACAGGCGCATTGTGGCCAGCCGGCGTTTCGAGCAGCGGGAAGCCCTGGATAACCTGAGTGCGGATGCCGCCGTGGCCGCGCTGGGCCGGGCCGCCGACCGGCTGGCGCCGGAACTGGCCCGCTGGCTGCTGGCCTTTGGGGAGGCCGCGGCGGAATGAACCGGTGCAGCTGGTGGCTGTGGGGGATGCTCTGGCTGAGCGCGCCGGTGGCGGCGGTGGAGCGGCTGACGGTGCAGGTGCTGGAGGTGCTGCCCCATGACATCAATGCCTTTACCCAGGGCCTGACCTGGCACGACGGCCAGTTGTTTGAAAGCACCGGGCTTTACGGCCAGTCCAGCCTGCGGCGGTTGAGTACGCGCAACGGCGAGGCCGACCGGCAGACCCGGCTTTCCGACAGCCTGTTTGGCGAGGGAGTGGCCCGGGTGGGGGAGCAACTGGTGCAGCTGACCTGGCGGGAAGGGCTGGCCCTGGTCTGGCGCCTGCCAGAACTTGAGCTGGAAACCGCGTTTTCCTACGAAGGGGAAGGCTGGGGCCTGTGCTTTGACGGTGACAGCCTGTGGATGAGCGACGGCTCGGCCACCCTGCAGCGGCGCCACCCGGCCGACTTTGCCCTGCAACAGCGGCTGACCGTGCGCCTGCAGGGGCGGCCGCAGTCCCGGATCAACGATCTGGCCTGCGCGGGAGAATATATCTATGCCAATGTCTGGAAGAAGGCGCACATTCTGCGCATTCACAAGGCCAGCGGCGAGGTGGACGGGGTGATCGACGCCGCCCCCCTGCTGCCCTTGAGCGGCCGGGTTGCGCACCGGGAAGCGGTGCTCAACGGCATTGCTCACAATCCCGATACCGGTGAGTTTTACCTCACCGGCAAGTGGTGGCCCCGGCTGTTCCGGGTGCGCTTTGTTCAGGCATCGGCGGCCTTTGCCAACGCGGAAGCGGGCGCCGTCAGTGCCCGCTGAATGCTGTCGTCAGCCAGGGTGGTGTCTTTCGGGTAGAAGTCGCGGGCCCGTTGCAGCAGCCGCTGCGCTTCCTCGGGGCGCTCCAGCCGATGCAGCGCCAGCACCATGTTGCGGTACACGCTGGCCCGGGGCGTGTGGCGCACGAATGCCTGCCCCCAGTCCAGGTAGGCCTGCAGCGCTGCGGCATCCTGCCGGGCCGTTGCCAGCGTCAGCTGCAGCGACATGGCGTTGAATTCCACCCGGCCCAGCCAGGCCAGGGGGTTGAGGGCCGACTGCAGCAGTGCTGGCTCCTTGCTGCCGGCACGCTCGTATTGCGTGATCACATGGGCGGTCTGCAGGCCGGTGGCCATAAAAGCCACCACCAGCAACGGAACCAGCAGGGCACTAAAGCGGGCCAGCAGCCGGTGGCGATAGGGCGTTTCCCGAGGGGGCTGCAGCCGCCCGTCAATCCAGTACAGCAACACCAGCAGGGTGACCCAGTGGGCCAGGGAGTGGTAGAAGGGGTACTCTGTCTGGCTGTGCAGGGCAATGGGCCACACCAGCGCCGCCAGGGCCAGGGCCTGGCGCCAGGGCGCCCGGCACAGCACCCGCACCAACATCAGCGCCACCCCGATGATGGCCAGCACCGGCAGCAGGCCCCCTTCCACGCCCCAGAACAACAGCTCGTTATGAGGGTGATCCAGATTGGGTTCCATCGGTGGCAACCCGGCCAGATGTTCCCGCTGGGCGGCGTAAAACTCCATAAACTGCCGCTCAAAGTCGCCGTAGCCCACGCCGACCCAGGGATGCTGGGCAATGAGCGCCAGGCTTTGCTGCCAGTAGTACTTGCGCACCCCCGGATCGCTGTAAATGTCGGCACCCCGTTGCACCCCGTCCACCAGCGCCATGGAGATCAATGCCAGCGCGATGCCCAGGGTCACCAGGCCGAGCAGCATCAGGGTGTGGCGGCGGCTCCGCTGCCAGCTCAGGGGCAGCAACAGCAATACCCCCACCAGGGCACCCAGTTGTCCCACCCGGGACTGCAACACCACCAGCAGCAGCGGTGTGGTCACCAGCACGGCTCCCAGCCAGAGCCGGCGCAGGGCGGGCAGGGGGCGACGGTCTTCCTGCCACAAAAACCAGGCCAGCATCAGGCCGGTGGCCATAAAACTGGCCATCACATTGGGTTGCTGAAAAATGCCATAGGGGCGGTTGGTTTTGGTGTTGTAGCCCATGCCGTTGTCCGGGCCCAGCAGGTAGTACTGCACCAGCCCCAGCAGCATTTCCAGGCTGACTGCCGCCAGCAGCACATAGAGCAGGCGCCAGCGGCCGTGTTCATCAAAGCGGCATTGCAACAGGGCAAACCAGAACAGCAGGCCGCCCGCCAGCCCCGCCAGCCGGGGCAGGGCCCGGTCCGCCAGTTCGGCATTGGGGTAAAGCAGGGGCACCAGCAGCAGCGCAAAGGCCAGCCAGCAGCCCAGGTGGAAGGGCGTCCACACCACCATCCGGTTCAGGGTGAGCTGCCACAGCCCCAGGCCAATCATCAGCGAGACCAGTATCCAGCCGGTCATGTTGAACGGCAGGTAGAGGCCGGCGCCGCCGGGGTTGTGCATGAAAAAATGCATGCCGCCCAGGGCCCAGGCGGCAAAACACCAGAAAAACAGGTAGGGCAGTGAGATACGGGTCATTCCCTGACTCCTTTATCGGCTAGCGCCCATTCAGCATAGGCCGTAAAAAACGGGCCGTGTGCGAGTCCTGATGCTCCGCCACCGCTTCAGGGGTGCCGGCCACCAGAATGCGGCCGCCGCCGCTGCCCCCTTCCGGCCCCAGATCCACAATCCAGTCGGCGGTTTTGATCACGTCCAGGTTGTGCTCGATGATCACCACCGTATTGCCGTGGTCCCGCAGCCGGTGCAGCACCGTCAGCAGCAGCTGAATGTCGTGGAAATGCAGGCCGGTGGTGGGCTCGTCGAGAATGTACAGGGTCTGGCCGGTGTCCCGCTTCGACAGCTCACGGGCCAGCTTGACCCGTTGGGCCTCGCCCCCCGACAGGGTGGTGGCCGACTGCCCCAGGCGAATGTAGGACAGGCCCACGTCCATCAGGGTTTGCAGCTTGCGGGCGATGGCCGGCACCGGTGCAAAGAAGGCGCAGGCGTCTTCCACCGTCATCTCCAGCACCTCGTGAATGCTTTTGCCCTTGTACTGGATCTCCAGGGTTTCCCGGTTGTAGCGCTTGCCCTTGCACACATCGCAGGGCACGTAAACGTCGGGCAGGAAGTGCATTTCCACCTTGATCATGCCGTCGCCCTGGCAGGCCTCGCAGCGCCCCCCCTTGACGTTGAACGAGAAGCGGCCCGGTTTGTAGCCCCGGGAGCGAGCCTCCTGAGTGCCGGAAAACAGCTCGCGAATAGGAGTGAAAATGCCGGTGTAGGTGGCCGGGTTGGAGCGGGGCGTGCGGCCGATGGGGCTCTGATCGATGTCCACCACCTTGTCCAGCTTGTCCAGGCCGTGAATGGCGGTATAAGGCGCCGGCTGGCTGACGGTGGCCTTGTTCAGCTCCCGGTGGGCCAGGGGAAACAGGGTGTCGTTGATCAGCGTCGATTTGCCCGAGCCGGATACCCCGGTGACGCAGGTCATCAGCCCCAGGGGCAGTTCCAGATCTACCTGCTTGAGGTTGTTGCCGCTGGCCCCTTCCAGTTTCAGCCAGTGCTCGCCCACTGGGGTGCGTTGCGTCGGCACGGCAATGCATTCCCGTCCCGACAGATAGGCGCCGGTAAGGGAATCCGGGTTGGCCATCACCTCCGCCGGGGTGCCTTGCGCCACGATTTCGCCGCCGTGCACGCCGGCGCCGGGGCCGATGTCGAGCACATGATCGGCGGCGCGAATGGCGTCTTCATCGTGCTCCACCACGATCACGGTATTGCCCAGATCCCGCAGGTGAGTGAGGGTGGCCAGCAGTCGTTCGTTGTCCCGCTGGTGCAGGCCGATGCTGGGCTCGTCGAGCACGTACATGACCCCCACCAGGCCGGCCCCGATCTGGCTGGCCAGGCGAATGCGCTGGGCCTCACCCCCGGACAGGGTTTCGGCGCTGCGGGACAGGGTCAGGTAGTTGAGCCCGACATTGACCAGAAAGCCCAGCCGCTCAATGATCTCCTTCAGGATCTTGTCGGCGATTTGCGCCTTTTGCCCGGCGAGCTGCAGTCCGGTGAAAAAGGCATGGGCCTCGCCAATGGCCATGTCGGACACCCGGGGCAGGTTGTGATCCGCCACAAACACATGGCGGGCGGCTTCCTTCAGCCGGGTGCCGCCGCAGCCGGGGCAGGCCCGGTTGCTCTGGTATTTGGCCAGCTCTTCCCGCACCGAGTTGGACTCGGTCTCCCGGTAGCGGCGCTCCATGTTGTGAATGATGCCCTCAAAGGGGTGCTTGCGCACCAGCACATCGCCCCGGTCGTTCATGTAGCGGAACTCGATGCTGGTGCGGCCCGAGCCGTACAGCACGGCTTTTTGTATCGGCCCGGACAGGCTCTCAAAGGGCGCCTCCAGATCGAAGTCGTAGTGCTCCGCCAGGGATTTCAGCATCTGGTAATAGTAATAACTGCGCTTGTCCCAGCCGCGAATGGCACCGCCGGCCAGGCTCAGCTCGGGGTTGGACACCACCTTGTCGGGGTCGACGATTTGCTGCACGCCCAGGCCGTCGCACTGCTCGCAGGCCCCCGCCGGGTTGTTGAAGGAGAAAATGCGCGGCTCCAGCTCGGCGATGGAGTGGCCGCACTCGGGGCAGGCGAAGTTGGCGGAAAACACCAGGGGATCTTCGTGCTCGTCGTCCATGCTCACCACCGAGGCGATGCCGCCGGACAGCTCCAGCGCCGCTTCAAAGGACTCGGCCAGCCGCAGCTGCAGATCGTCCCGCACCTTGAAGCGGTCCACCACCACTTCGATGGTGTGTTTTTTCTGCAATTCGAGTGCCGGCGGATCCGACAGATCACACACTTCGCCGTCGATGCGGGCGCGAATAAAGCCCTGGGCCGAGAGGTTGTCGAGCAGCTTGCTGTGCTCCCCCTTGCGGTTGCGCACCACCGGCGCCAACAGCATTAGCCGCTTGCCCTCGGGCTGCTCCAGCACCTTGTCCACCATCTGGCTGATGGTCTGGGCGGTCAGCGGCAGGTGGTGGGTGGGACAGCGGGGCTCGCCCACCCGGGCAAACAGCAGGCGCAGGTAGTCATGAATTTCGGTAATGGTGCCCACGGTGGAGCGGGGATTGTGAGAGGTGGACTTCTGCTCGATGGAAATGGCCGGCGACAGCCCCTCGATATGGTCGACGTCGGGCTTTTCCATCAGGGACAAAAACTGGCGGGCGTAGGCGGAGAGCGACTCCACATAGCGGCGCTGGCCTTCGGCATAGAGGGTGTCAAAGGCCAGGGATGACTTGCCCGAGCCCGACAGGCCGGTGATCACGATCAGTTTGTCCCGGGGCAGTTCCAGGCTGATGTTCTTCAGGTTGTGGGTGCGGGCTCCGCGAACGTCGATTTTATCCATCTGCAGCTTGACCAAGTTTTAAACCAGACCGGCTAGTATGGCACTGGATGAATAGCCAGCCAAGAGCGCAACAAGAGGGATTAATCTCGACCGGCGCTCCGTGCTAAACTGCCGCTCCTTTGTGAACAATGACTGCGGAACCATCATTCATGAGCGATCAGCAAGGCTTCAGCCCGCGGGAGCGACGGGCGTCCTTTACCCTGGCGGGCATTTTTGGCATGCGCATGCTGGGCCTGTTCATGATCATGCCGGTGTTTGCCCTGTACGGTGACAGCCTGGAAGGCTATTCGCCCCTGTGGGTGGGCATCGCCATCGGCGCTTACGGCCTGACCCAGGCGCTGCTGCAGATCCCCGCCGGCTGGCTGTCGGACCGCATCGGCCGCAAGCCGGTGATCTATGCCGGCCTGGGGCTGTTTGCCGCCGGCTCGGTGGTGGCGGCGCTGTCCGACTCGGTCTATGGCGTGGTGGCTGGCCGAGTGCTGCAGGGCAGTGGTGCCATTGCCGGCGCCATTCTGGCCTTGGCCGCCGACATTACCCGGGAAGAAAACCGCACCAAGGCCATGGCCATTATCGGCGTCTGTATCGGCCTGTCGTTTGCCGTGGCCATGGTGGCGGGGCCCTTGCTGGCGGCGCTGTTTGGGCTGTCCGGGGTGTTCTGGAGCACGGCGCTGCTGGCGCTGGTGGGCATGGTGATGGTGCGTTTTATGCTGCCGGATTCGGTGAGCAAGGGCCAGATCCGGGACGTGACCGCCGCCCCCGAGCTGCTGGGCCGGCTGCTGAAAGACAAGCAGTTGCTGCGGCTCGATTTTGGCATTCTGCTGCTGCACATGACCCTGACGGCGGTGTTTGTGGCGTTTCCGCTGTCCCTGAAAGACGCCGGCCTGGTGCCGGAACATCACTGGTGGCTGTATCTGCCGGCGCTGATGCTGTCGTTTGTGCTGATCATTCCCTTTCTGATCATTGGCGCCCGGCGCAACATGAACAAGCTGCTGTTTCAGGCCTCCATTCTGGTGATGATGGTGGCATTGGTGCTGATGGCCCTGGGGCAGGGCCAGTTGTGGCTGCTGGCGGTAGCCATGGTGCTGTATTTTACCGCCTTCAACTTTATGGAAGCCTCGCTGCCGGCGTTTTTGTCGATGCTGGCGCCGGCGGGCGGCAAGGGCACCGCCATGGGCATCTACTCCACCAGCCAGTTTTTCGGCGCCTTTCTCGGCGGCGTGCTGGGGGGCGCCCTGTTCCAGCAACTAGGCGGTTCGGGGGTATTTTTACTGGTGGCGCTGACCATGGTGTTGTGGTTCTGGCTGTCGGCGGGCATGACCAATGTGAGCCGGGTACGGTCTCATATTCTGCCCATCGGTGGTAATATGGAAACGGAGTCTGCCCGCAGTCAGCTGCTGCAGCGCCTGATGGCACTGCCGGGGGTGCACGAGGCGCTGATCATTCCCGATGAAAGCGCCGCCTACCTCAAGGTAGATGGCAACATTTTTGAACTGGATCAGGCCAAACGCCTGGTCAACCTGTGAGTACGGAGCAAGTTATGGCCAATAGAGGCATCAACAAAGTCATCCTGATCGGGCATCTGGGTCAGGATCCCGAAGTGCGCTATATGCCTAACGGCAACGCCGTCGCCAACATCACCCTGGCCACCAGCGAAACCTGGCGGGACAAGCAGAGTGGCGAGCAGCGTGAGCGCACCGAATGGCACCGGGTGGTGTTTTTCGGCAAGCTGGCCGAAATTGCCGGCGAATACCTGCGCAAGGGCTCGCAGGTGTATGTGGAAGGCCGGCTGCAAACCCGCAAGTGGCAGGATCAGGGCGGCCAGGATCGCTATACCACCGAGGTGGTAGTGGATCAGGGCGGCACCATGCAGATGCTGGGCGGTCGTCCTCAGGGTGGTGGCCAGCAGCAGGGCGGCTGGAATCAGGGCCAGCAGGGCGGTGGCCAGCAGGGCAACTGGGGTCAGCAGCAGGGCGGCAGCCAGTACGGCCAGCAGGGTGGCCAGCCCCAGTATGGCAACCCGTCTCAGGGGCAGCCTCAGAGCCAGCCGCAGCCGGCGTCCAAACCCCAGAGCCAGCCGGTGTACAACGAGCCGCCGATGGACTTTGATGACGACATTCCGTTCTAAGCTGGAAGCGCCGATGCTCGAGGCCCCGCTCAGGCGGGGCCTTTTGCCGTTTGGGGGCGCCGTTCAAACTGAACGATACTGAACAAAGGCGGGGTAAGGGTTCATCTGAATCTTTAATGATCATCAACAGGACGTGCCGGCACGCGCTCGGTGGCAAGGACAGCGAATGAAATTCACCAATCAGTTTATTACCACCATCACCCTCTGTGTGCTGGCGGCGGTGCTGATGGTTCTGGTTGGCGCCGGCATCAGTTTCTATCAGATGGGCGTGGCCTACCAGCAGCGTCAGGTCGACGCCGTGGTGCGCATGGTCGACGAGGCCTGGCAGAGCGGCAGCGCAGAGCAACCCGCCCTGGAGCGCTGGCTGCCGGCGCTGCTCGATATCAACGACATCATCGAGTTTACGGTGCAGGACGAGGCGGCGGAGCAGTACCGCTACCGCCAGGGCCAGCCGCTGTCTGCCAATGAGGTGTCCCGGGAGTACCGGCGCGTCCTGCCAGGCGAGCCGGGGCTGTCGGTTCGGCTGGTACTGCGTCCGCCCTTTTATCATATCGACAGCTCGCTGGCGGCGGTATCGGGGCTGACCGGTGCCATCATGCTGGTGCTGGCTGGCCTGTTGTTCAGCCTGCGCTGGTTTCGCCGCCAGCTGCGCGGTGCCGAATTGCTCGATCAGCGCGGCCGGCTGATCCTGGCTGGCCGGCTCAGCATGCTGCAGCACAGTCCGCGGGAGGAATGGCCCCAGGCCGCCAGCCGGGCGCTGGACAAGCTGATGAGCGACCTCAAGGAAGCGCGCAAGGAGCGCAGCCGCTTCGATACCTTCATTCGCGCCAATGTGTTTGTCGACCGCAAGATCGGCATCGGCAACCGAATCTTCTTCGACAACCGGCTGGAAGCGGCGCTCAACGACTCCGCCAGCCACTCTGGCGCCCTGCTGCTGGTGGAGCTGCAGGACCTGGAGCACATCAACCACAAGTTGGGCCACGACAGGGGCGATGAGCTGCTGAGCTCGGCCTCGGTGTACCTGGGGCACCTGATCCGGCGTTATCCCGGTGCCCTGCAGGCCCGCTATACCGGCAACACCTTTGCCCTGCTGTTTCCCAACCTGGTGGAAAGCGAGGCGCTGGACGCGGCCCGTCAGGTGATGAAGCTGCTGCGCCGGTTGCACTGGCCCGATACGGTGCGCGACCCTACCCTGTTTATCGGAGGTGTGTGCTTTCGTTTTGGCGAGCAACTGCACCAGGTGGAGGAAGAGGCGGAGCTGGCCCTGCGCAGCGCCGCCCTGCAGGGCGGCGACGGTTATTTCATGTATTACAAGGGCCTGACCGAGGAGAGCAGCGGCAAGGGCACGGTACGCTGGCGCACCCTGCTGGGCCGGGTGCTGGAGCAGGACGCGGTGCTGCTCGACCGCCAGGGCATTTATCGCGCTCGGGGCCGTGAGCCGGAGAGCCTGGAGCTGCTGGCGCGCATTCGCGATGAGCAGGGCCGGGAGCTGGCGGCGGGGCACTTTCTGCCGATGGCGGAAAAATGCGGCCTGCTGCAGGAGCTGGATCGCAGCATCATGCTGCGCTGCCTGACCCTGCTGCAGGAAAGCGACCGCCGGGCCACCCTGGCCATCAACCTGTCGGTGGACAGCCTGCTCAACCGGGGCTTTCATCGCTGGCTGGTGTTTGAGCTTATCCAGCTGCCGAAGGCACTGCTCAACGATCTGGTGATCGAGCTGTCGGAAGCCGGGGTCAGCCGTCATTTCCAGGACCTGGTCAAGCCGCTGCGGGCGCTCAAGGCGCTGGGCTGCGGACTGGCGGTGGATCATGCCGGCCAGGACGTGGTCAGCACCCAATACATCAAGGATTACGAGCTCGATTATCTCAAGCTGCATCCCAGCCTGGTGCGGGACATTGAAAAGAAACCCAATAACCAGATGGCGGTGCGCAGCCTGCTGGGCAACTGCATGGGCAACCGCACCGAGGTGATTGCGGTGGGGGTGGAAACCGAGGCGGAATGGCAATGCCTGCAACAGCTGGGGGTGCACGCCGGCCAGGGCTATTACTTCTCCTGCCCCGAGCGGTTTGCGCTGGTGTAGTTGAATGCCAAGGGACTCTGCTTCACGACTCGCCGTAAACCCGTCCATGGGGGCTCCGCTGCGCCATCCATGGCGCAGAGGGTCGTGAATCAGAGCTCCCTTGTCCTTCTCGTTGGTTTTGGAGTTAGAGGCAGGTTCTGGCCCCCTGTAAACCGCCGGTATGCAGAAACACCAGCCGGCGGCCGTGTGAATAATGGCCGGCCTCGATATCCCGAAACAGCCCCAGCATTGCCTTGCCGCTGTACACCGGCTCCAGCGGCACAGCCAGTGTCTCGCTCAAGGCGGTGATGGCGACGTTGTCCTCGGCACTGCACCTGGCATAGCCGCCGCCGTGATGGTCCAGCCGCAGCTGCCAGCCGTTATCGTCGGCCGCGGGTCCATACAGCCCGTGCACGGTATCGGCCAGCCAGCCTTCGCCTTTCAGTACCGCATAGCCGGTGACTTGAGTGCCGGCGGGGCGGGCCGAGAGCAGCCCCGCCAGGGTACCGCCGCTGGCGACCGGCAGGATCAGTTCATCGCACTCGGGCAGCTCTTGCCACAGCTCGGCCACCCCGGGCAGGGCCAGCTCGCAGCTGCCGCCTTCGGGGATCAGGTAAAAACCCGGATAACGGGCGGCCAGGCCGGCCAGAAAGTCCGCATCGTGGCGGCGCCGATAGGTTTGTCGGTCCACGAACTCAAGCTGCATGCCCCAGCCTCGAGCATCACTCAGGGTCGGGTTGCCGGCATACTCGGCTTCGCCCCGCACTATGCCTGCGGTGGGCAGCCCCAGGGCGTGGCCGGCGGCAGCCAGGGCGTGCAAATGGTTTGACCAGGCACCGCCAAAGCTGAGCAGGCCGGCAGCGTCTTCAGACAGCGCCTGGCGCAACACATATTTAAGTTTTCGCCACTTGTTGCCGGAAATAAAAGCATGTAGCCGGTCGTCCCGCTTGATGTGCAGGGTCAGCCCGTAGAGCTCGAGCAGTGAATGCTGTACCGGTTGCAGAACGGCGGTGCCGGCCCGCCCGTACAAGTGTTGCCAGCGATGCAGTGAAAGCACGGAAAAACAGTGAAAATGAAAGTTCTGGCGCAAGTGTAAGGAACTTATCGATTTATTGAAACTCGTATTCGTTCGTGACCGGCCTCACCGGGGTTGCGCCTTGCGGGGGGCCGGTTGCGTTGGTAAAGTTAGCCGAATTTTCCGGTTTCTCAACCCAGGACCCCCTTCAGCATATGTTCAAGAAACTCAGAGGCATGTTTTCCAACGATCTGTCGATCGATTTGGGGACGGCCAATACCCTTATCTACGTCAAGGATCAGGGCATAGTTCTGAACGAGCCCTCCGTCGTGGCCATTCGCCAGGAAAGAGCCGGCTCGGCCCAGAGCGTTGCCGCCGTCGGCCATGCCGCCAAACAGATGCTGGGGCGTACGCCCGGCAATATCGCCGCCATTCGTCCGATGAAGGACGGCGTGATCGCCGATTTTTACGTTACCGAGAAAATGCTGCAGCATTTCATCAAGCAGGTACACGACAACAACTTTTTCCGCCCCAGCCCCCGTGTGCTGGTGTGCGTGCCCTGCGGCTCCACCCAGGTGGAACGCCGGGCCATCAAGGAGTCCGCCCTGGGGGCCGGCGCCCGTGAGGTATACCTGATCGACGAGCCCATGGCGGCGGCCATCGGCGCCGGCTTGCCGGTATCCGAAGCCACCGGCTCCATGGTGGTGGATATCGGTGGCGGGACCACCGAAGTGGCCATTATCTCGCTCAACGGCGTGGTCTATTCCCAGTCGGTACGGGTGGGGGGCGATCGCTTTGATGAGGCCATTATCAATTACGTGCGCCGCAACTACGGTTCGCTCATCGGGGAAGCCACCGCCGAGCGCATCAAGCACGAGGTGGGCTCCGCCTACCCGGGGGACGAGGTACTGGAAATCGAAGTGCGGGGCCGCAACCTGGCGGAAGGGGTACCGCGCAGCTTTACCCTCAACTCCAACGAGATCCTGGAAGCGCTGCAGGAGCCGCTGTCGGGCATTGTCAGCGCCGTGATGGTGGCGCTGGAGCAGTCCCCGCCGGAGCTGGCTTCCGACATTTCCGAGCGGGGCATGGTACTGACCGGCGGTGGCGCCCTGTTGCGGGATCTGGACCGCCTGCTGATGGAAGAAACCGGCATTCCCGTGGTGGTGGCCGATGATCCCATGACCTGTGTCGCCCGGGGCGGCGGCAAGGCCCTGGAGATGATCGACATGCACGGCGGCGACCTGTTCCACTACGACTGATGAACCGGGCCGGGTGACCGGCCCGATCTGCCTTGATGAAACCCATATTCGGTCGCGGACCATCCCTGCCCATTCGCCTGACCCTGGCGGTGCTGGCCAGCCTTGCCCTGATGGTGGCGGACAGCCGCTACCAGTCCTTTACCGACATCAAGCTTTACCTTAACTCCCTGGTGAGCCCGCTGCAGTACATGGCCAACAGCCCGCGGGTGCTGCTGGACTCCGCCTCGACCCAGCTGATGTCGCGCCGGGCGCTGCTCAACCTGACCGAGCGCATGGAGCGGGAGCTGTTCCTGCTGCGGGACGATCTGCTGCGGCTGCGTCACCTGGAGCAGGAAAACCAGCGCCTGCGCGAGCTGCTGGGCTCGCCGGTGCAGTACGATACCCGGCGCATGGTGGCGGAGATCATGGCGGTGGACACGGATCCGTTTTCCCACCAGGTGGTGATCGACAAGGGCAGCCGGCAGGGGGTGTTTGAAGGCCAGCCGGTGCTCAACGAGCAGGGGGTGGTCGGCCAGGTGACGTCCGTGGGTCAGACCACCAGCCGGGTGCTGCTGATCACCGACATCAGCCATGGCATTCCGGTACGGGTGGCGCGCAACGACATTCGCGCCATCGCCAGCGGCAGCGGCCGGCTGGACCGGCTGGTGCTCGACAACATCACCCGCAATACCGATATTCAGCAAGGCGACGTGCTGCTCAGCTCCGGCCTGGCCGGGCGCTTTCCCGAGGGGTATCCGGTGGGCCGGGTCACCCATGTAGGGTACGAGGAAGGCCAGCCCTTTGCCGATATTCGCATCACCCCCTTCGCCGCCCTCGACCGGGTGCGTTACCTGTTGTTGCTGTGGCCCGAGCCCAGGGTCACCGAGCCCGAGGCCCCCACATCCAGCGAGGACTCGCCATGAGCGCCTTTCCCTTGCGCAGCCGGCTGGGCATCATGTTCAGCCTGGCGCTGGTGCTGATGCTGTCGATTTTGCCGCTGCCGGAGTTGATCGCGCCGTTTCGGCCCGACTGGCTGCTGATCACCCTGATCTACTGGGCCATTGCCCTGCCGCACCGGGCCAACGTGGGCACCGCCTTTGTGGCTGGGCTGCTGCTGGACCTGCTGCTGGGCTCGGTGCTCGGCGTGCGCGCCCTGGCGCTGGTCATTCCGGTGTACCTGGCGGCGTCCCAGTTTCAGCGCATGCGCAATTACTCGGTGTGGCAGCAGGCCTTTGTGGTGGGTGGCCTGGTGATGCTCAACAAACTGTTGATCTTCTGGACCGCCTACCTGCACCGGGATATTCAGGTGGATTACCACTACTTCTGGTCCATCGTCAGCAGCATGGTGTTCTGGCCCTGGATCTTCCTGTTGCTGCGCAAGTGCCGGCGCCAGTTTGCCCTGACCTGAGGAGCTGTCATGACCCTTGCCCTGTACCTGGCCTCCGCCTCGCCCCGCCGCCGTGAACTGCTGGCCCAGCTGGGGGTGTGCTTTGCACTGGTGCGCCCGGAAGTGGAGGAGCGCCAGCAGCCGGGTGAGGCGGCCTTCGACTATGTGCAGCGACTGGCCCGAAGCAAGGCCCTGGCCGGGGCGGCACTGGCACCGCAGCCGCTGCCGGTGCTGGGGGGCGATACCATAGTGGTGGTGGACGGCGAGGTGCTGGAAAAGCCCCACAGCGAGGCTCACGGCAAGGCCATGCTGCGCCGGCTGTCGGGGCGCACCCACGAGGTGATGACCGCCATGGCCCTCGCCGGCGGCGCCGGCTGCGAGGTGGTGCTGGTGACCACGGCCGTGACCTTTCGTGAGTTGAGCGATGCCGACATCGACCGTTACTGGCGTACCGGCGAGCCGGTTGACAAGGCCGGGGGCTATGGCATACAGGGCCTGGGTGGTCGTTTTGTGTCGCGCATCAACGGCAGTTACAGCGCCGTGGTGGGCCTGCCGTTGGTGGAAACCGAAGCTTTGCTGCACCGCGGGGGCGTGGTGACCGGCTGATTCGGGCTCCGGAACACCGCCATTCTGTGTTAATTTAGGACATTCTCTATCCAGACTGGCGGAGCCTACATGTCTGCAGAACTGATTATCAATATGACGCCGGCGGAGACCCGGGTCGCCCTGGTGGAAAACGGTATCCTGCAGGAAGTGCATATCGAGCGCCAGACCCGGCGCGGCATTGTCGGCAATATCTACAAGGGCAAAGTCAGCCGGGTGCTGCCCGGCATGCAGGCGGCCTTTGTGGACATCGGCGGCGAGCGCGCCGCCTTTCTGCACGCCTCCGACATCGTGCCCCACACCGAGTGCGTGGATACCCGCGAGCAGGCCCATTTTCAGGCGGGCAACATTGCCGAGCTGGTGCGCCAGGGCCAGGACATCATGGTGCAGGTGGTGAAAGACCCGCTCGGCACCAAGGGCGCCCGCCTGACCACCGACATTACCCTGCCGTCCCGTTACCTGGTATTCATGCCCGGCAGTGCCTATGTGGGCGTGTCGCAACGCATTGATTCGGAGCAGGAGCGGGAGCGGCTCAAGGCCCTGGCCGCCGAGCATGTGGACGAGCAGGGCGGCTTTATCATTCGCACCGCCGCCGAGGGCATCGGCGAGCAGGAGCTGGCCCAGGACGCCGCCTTTCTCAAGCGGCTGTGGCGCAAGATCCAGGAGCGCCGGGGCAAGTACCCGTCCTGCTCCATGCTCTACGAGGATCTGCGGCTGGCGTTTCGCATTGTGCGCGACTTTGTCGGCGCCGAGCTGGATCGCATTCGGGTCGACTCCCGGGAAACCTGCGATGCCCTGCGTACCTTCGTGGATGAGTTCGTGCCTGAACTGTCCGGGCGTATCGAGTACTACCAGGGCAATGCGCCCATCTTTGATCTGTATGACGTGGAAAACGAAATCCAGCGGGCGCTGGATCGCAAGGTGGAGCTCAAGTCGGGGGGCTATCTGATCATTGATCAGACCGAGGCCATGACCACCATCGACATCAACACCGGCGCCTTTGTTGGCCACCGCAACCTCGAAGAGACCATCTTCAACACCAACATCGAGGCCACCCAGGCCATTGCCCGCCAGCTGCGGCTGCGCAACCTGGGGGGCATCATCATCATCGACTTCATCGACATGTACGATGAGGATCACAAGCGCCGGGTGTTGCACAGCCTGGAGCTGGCACTAAGTAAGGACAGGGCCAAGACCAACGTCAACGGCTTTTCCCAGCTGGGGCTGGTGGAGATGACCCGCAAGCGTACCCGGGAGAGCCTGGAGCACGTGCTGTGCGATGCCTGCCCCGAGTGCAACGGCCGGGCCCGGGTGAAAACCGTGGAAACCGTGAGCTACGAGATTTTGCGGGAGATACTGCGGGTCAACAAGGCCTACGATGCCGACAAGTTCGTGGTCTATGCCTCCACCGCCGTGGCCGACGCCCTGCAGGAGGACGAATCCCACATGCTGGCCGAGCTGGAAGTCTTTATTGGCAAGCAGGTCAGGGTCAACAGTGAGCCCCTGTACAATCAGGAGCAGTTCGACGTGGTAATGATGTAGTGTTAAGACGCAGTCTGAGCTGGGCCTGGTTCGGCCTGGCCGCCGGCGCCGTGGTGCTGGCGGTGCTGGTCACCCTGCTGCGCTTCGGGCCGCCCTGGCTGGCCACCCTGCAGCAGCAGTGGCTCGACCGGCTGCTGAGCGAGCACAGCCTGACCCTGAATATCGGCGGCCTGGGGCTGGACTGGCAGGACTACGGCCCCGTGCTGGTGCTGGAACAGGTCCGCCTGCAGCGGCCGGCCCAGCCGGATCTCACCCTGCGTCGCGCGTTGATCGACATGCAGTTGTGGCAAAGCCTGCGCCAGTGGCGACCGGTGCTGAATCAGGTCACCCTCGACGGTTTGCGGCTGCCCCTGCAGCCGGCAGAAAACGGTGAGGGCAATGCTCCCGATCTCCATGTCCTGCGCACCCTGGCGTTGCAGGGGGTAGAGCGGCTCACCCTGGTGGATGCGCAACTGGAGCTGGCCAGCCCCGGCAGGCCGCTGCTGACGCTGCACATTCCCGCCCTACGCTGGCACAACGGCCCCGGTCTACACCAGGGGGAAGGGCGTCTCGGTTTTGGTGACGATGCCGGCCAGCAGTTCCTGTTCAAGGGCCGGCTAGAAGGCGAGCTCGATAACCTGAGCGGCGGTATCTACCTGCAGGCCGACGGCGTGGACGCCAGTCCGGTGCTGGCCCGGGTACGGCCCGCCGACGACAGTGTCTCCGCCGAGCTGTCGTTCGAGGCCTGGCTGGAGTGGCAGCAGGGAGAATTGCACACGGCCCTGCTCAGCCTGGGGCGCAACCGGGCCGGCTGGGGCGAGCAGCATACCGTGGCGGTGGACGGCGGACGCCTGCAGTGGCAGCCCACCGCCAGTGGCTGGCAGCTGGCCAGCGGCGACATCGACATCAGCGTCGACGGCGAGGCCTGGCCCAGTTGGCGGGTGCAGCTCGACCGCCAGGGCGATCGCCTCAGCGGCTACCTGGATCGACTCAGCTTTACCGATCTGGCCTTACTGGCCCAGTGGGGTGAAGACTACTGGCCAAAGGCTGCCCGCCAGCTCGCCGGTATCGCTCCCGGTGGCCAGCTTTCCGGGCTGCGTTTTGAGTCCAATACCGACGGCAGCGACTGGCGGCTGGACGGCGAGCTCCATGACGTCAGCACGCGGGCCTTTGGCTGGGCGCCGCAAACCCGGGGCATTAACGGCCGTTTTGTGCTGGCCGCCGATCACGGCCGTCTGGCTCTGGAGCAGGCGGCCCCGGCCGACTGGCAATGGGACAAGGCCTTTCGCGGCAACTGGCCGATACAGCGGCTCGCCGCCGGGCTGCAGTGGCAACAGCGCGCCGATGGCTGGTGGCTATGGAGCGACCGGCTGGAGCTGGACGGAGACGATTTAAGCCTGGACGCCTGGTTCAGCCTGCAGCTGGCGGCGGGCCAGTCGCCCCTGCTCAGCGCCTCGGCCCGGGTGGATCTGCACCGGGCCGGCCAGGCCGGATCCTACCTGCCGGAACCGGTGATGGGGCCGCGGCTGGTGGATTACCTGCAGGGCGCCATTCGTGCCGGCCATGCCGACCATGCCGAGGTGCTCTGGTATGGCCGGCTCAATCAGTTTCCTTACCGCGACGGCTCGGGCCTTTTTCAGGCCCGGGTGCCCCTGCGCGACGCCGAATTCCGCTTTGATCCCCGCTGGCAGCCGCTCACGGCTCTCGATCTCGATTTGCTGTTTGAAAACGACGGCCTGTTCATGACGGGGCCGAGCGGGCGCCTGGGCGAGGCCCGGGCGGAAAACATCGACGCCCGCATCGTCCCCCTCAACCGCAGTGCCCGGCTGACACTCGATGCCGGCATTGGCGGGGGCGGCGAGGCGGTCACCGCCTACTTGCAGAATTCCCCCCTGGCCGGCTCGGTGGGCACCACCCTGAAGCAGGTGCAGGTGTCCGGGCCGCTGACCGGCCGGCTTGGCCTCGACATTCCTCTTTCCGGCGGGCCCGTGGGAGTGAACGGCGAGGTCAACTTTGCCGGCAACGAGGTGCTGGTCACGCCCCTGGCCATGCCCCTGACCGGAGTCAGCGGCACCCTCACCTTTGATGAAAAGCAGACAGATTTACAGCAGCTTCAGGCCCGATGGCTGGGCCAGCCGCTGCGGGTGGATTATCGGGGGCGAGTGACCGAGGCCGGTTACCGGGCCGACATCGGCCTGGCGGGCCGGCTGCAGGGGGCCGCCCTGAGCCGGGCGCAGCCCGTGCTTGGCGGCCTGAGCGGGGAAGCCGGCTGGCGGGGGGATATTCAACTGCGGCTGGAACAGGGCAGGGTGAATTACGACGCCGAGTTCGGCTCTGAGCTGACGGGGCTGGGCAGCCGGCTGCCTACCCCGCTGGGCAAGGACGCCCAGCGGGAGCGGCCGCTGCGTCTGAGCCTGTCCGGCGACACCGCTCAGGCAAAGGCTCAGGTGAGCCTTGCTCCGGATATTGATGCCGAGGTCCGGCTGGCCTTTGCCGCGGGCGGCGCTGAAATCAAGCGGCTGTGGCTGAATGCCGGCGGCGCCGTGGCCCGGCCGCCCCGGGCGCCACTGGATGTGGCAGCGCATCTGGCGGAGCTGAAACTGGATGACTGGCTGGCCCTGCTGGGCGGTGGTCAGGGCGAGCCCCCTTCTTCGGGGCGGTTGCTGCGCTGGCCGGCAGGCTACCGGGCCGCCATTCGGGCCGATGGTGGCGAGTTGTGGCATCAGCCCCTGAGCGATCTGCGGCTGACCCTGACCCCCGCCGAGGCGGGGCGCCACCGGCTGGCAGTGAATGCCCAGCAGGCAAAAGGCGAGCTTGCCTGGGGGAATGGTGAGCCGGTTACCGCCCGCTTTGAGCGGTTGTGGCTGGCCCCCCGGCTTCCTGAGACCGGGCCCACGGTGGGCCGGCTTTCCCCGGGGCAGATACCGGCACTGGTGTTCCGCTGCGAAGACTGCCGCTGGCGCGATCTGGCCCTGGGCAAGACCGGGTTTCAATTAACCCCGCTGACGGCGGAAAACGGCGTGCAGCTCGACGATCTCTGGCTGGACGGCCCCCGGTTGCAGGGCCGCGCCCAGGGTCGCTGGCTGCAGCATGAGAGTGGCGACATCAGCCGGCTGCAGTGGCAGGGGGGCACCCCGTCGCTGCAGGCGCTGTGGCAGGCCATGGGCCAGCCCTCGCCTTTTCGGGATACCCAGGCGCTGCTGGAGGGCGAACTGACCTGGCCCGGCTTGCCCTGGCAACCAGCGCCGGGCACCCTGAACGGGACGGTCAGCGTGGAGACCGGCGCCGGCGTGCTCACCGGGGTCAGCGACAAGGGGGCCGGCCTGTTGTCGGTACTGAGCATGGAGTCGGTGCTGCGCCGCCTGCGGCTGGATTTTCGCGATGTGTTTGAGCAAGGGTTTTATTTCGACAGCATTACCGCCACCGGTGAGTTTCGCAACGGCGTGTTGCACAATGACGATTTTCTGCTGAAAGGGGCCGCCGGGGATCTGGCCGGACGCGGGCGAGTGGATCTGGCGGCGGAACGGCTGGACTACCGTTTTGACTTCACCCCCAACCTTACTGGTAACCTGCCGGTACTGGCGGCCTTTGCGGTGACCCCGGTCACCGGCCTGTATGTGCTGGCCCTGTCCAAGGTGCTGGGGCCCGTGGTAGATGTATTTACCCGTATTCGTTACGGCGTGAGCGGCCCCCTGGCCAGCCCGCAAGTCAGCGAACTGGGCCGGGAGCGCAACCGCATACGCCTGCCGCAAACCGACAAGGAGTAATACATGGAACTGGTAGCCCTGCAACTGAATGCCGGCGCCGACTGGCCCGCCAACCAGGAACGGATTGAAGCCCTGCTGGAGCGCCTGCCCGCCACCCGGCCGCTGCTGGTGCAGCTGCCGGAAAATGCCGTGGTGTTTGGTGGTCGCGAGGCGGTCGCGCGGGTGGCCGAGCCGCTGGGGGAAGGGATCATACAGGACTGGTTTGCAGATCAGGCACAACGCCGTGGCATCTGGCTGGTGGTGGGCTCAATGCCCACTCGTATAGAGGGCTGCGACAAACTGCACACCAGTTGCCTGGTGTATGATGATCAGGGAAGGCGGGTCGCCTGCTACCACAAGCTGCACCTGTTTGATGTGGACGTGGCCGATGGCCATGGCCGCTACCGGGAGTCGGACAGTTTCAGCCCGGGTAATGAACTGTGCGTGGTGGACAGTCCCTTTGGCCGCCTGGGGCTGTCGATCTGCTATGATCTGCGCTTTCCCGAGCTGTATCGCGCCCTGCGCGAGCGGGGCGCCGATATTTTAATGGTGCCGGCGGCCTTTACCCAGGTCACCGGCAAGGCACACTGGCTGCCCTTGCTGCAGGCCAGGGCCATTGAAAACCAGTGCTATGTGCTGGCCGCCGCCCAGGTTGGCGACCATGCCGGCGGGCGGCAGACCTGGGGCCACTCGGTGATCCTGGATCCCTGGGGCGAAATTTGTGCCTGCCTGCCCAAGGGCGAAGGCCTGATCGTGGCCACCCTTGATAACACGCGCCTCGACAGCGTGCGCCGGCAAATGCCGGTAGCCCAACATGCCCGCCTGCGAGCGGTGTGGAGAGATAACCAATGAGTATTGAACAGATCAATCAAAGCCTGCTGGTGCCCAACGAGCTGGACATGGCCCTGCTCGACGCCCAGCTGGCGCGGCTGAGCCGCCACCAGATCGACTTTGCCGATCTGTACTTTCAGAACAGCGTGCACGAGTCCTGGGTACTGGAAGACGGCATCGTCAAGGATGGCAGTTACAACATTGAGCAGGGCGTGGGGGTGCGCGCCGTCAGTGGTGAAAAGACCGGCTTTGCCTATTCCGACGAGCTCACCGCCGCCGCCCTGGATCAGGCGGTGAGTGCCGCCCGGGGCATTGCCGCCCATGGTGGCGACGGCCGTTTCAAGGTGGGCAAGGCTCAGCCGGTGGTGGCCCGTTACTCGGCGCTGAACCCCCTCGACAGCCTGAGCCGGGAGCAGAAGATTGCCCTGCTGCAGCAGATGGACGCCTTTGCCCGCAGCCTGGAGCCGGCCGTGACCCAGGTGATTGCCTCCATTTCCGGGGTGTATGAAGAAGTGCTGGTGCTGGCCACCGACGGTACCCTGGCCACGGATCTGCGCCCCTTGGTGCGACTGAACTGCTCGGTGCTGGCGGAGCGCAATGGCCGGCGCGAACGGGGCAGCAGCGGCGGTGGCGGCCGCTTTGGCTACGACTACTTTCTGGAAGAGATCGACGGCCAGCCCCGGGCCTTGGGGTATGTCAAGGAAGCGGTGCGCCAGGCCCTGGTCAACCTGGAGGCGGTGGACGCCCCCGCCGGCACCATGCCGGTGGTACTGGGCGCCGGCTGGCCCGGCGTACTGCTGCACGAGGCGGTGGGCCACGGCCTGGAAGGGGACTTCAACCGCAAGGGGTCTTCCGCCTACTCCGGCCGTATCGGCGAGCAGGTGGCCTCAAGTCTGTGCACCATAGTGGACGACGGCACCCTGGCCAACCGCCGCGGCTCGCTGACCATCGACGACGAGGGCACCGCCAGCGGCTATAACGTGCTGATCGAGAACGGCGTGCTCAAGGGCTATATGCAGGACAAGCTCAATGCCCGGCTGATGGGCATGGCGCCCACCGGCAACGGCCGGCGCGAGTCCTACGCCCACCTGCCCATGCCGCGCATGACCAACACCTATATGCTGCCCGGCCAGACCCCGCCGGAGGAGATCATTCGCAGTGTGAAAAAGGGCATTTACGCCCCCAACTTTGGCGGTGGCCAGGTGGACATCACCTCGGGCCGGTTCGTGTTTTCCGCCTCCGAGGCCTATCTGATTGAGGACGGCAAACTGACCGCCCCCCTCAAGGGGGCGACCCTGATCGGCAATGGCCCCGAGGCCATGAGCCAGGTGTCCATGGTGGGTAACGATCTGAGTCTGGACGCCGGCGTGGGGGTGTGCGGTAAGGATGGCCAGAGCGTGCCGGTGGGGGTGGGCCAGCCGACCCTCAAGCTGGATCGCATGACGGTCGGCGGCACTCAGTAAGCTTTCGCTGAAAGCAACAACGCCGGCATATTGCCGGCGTTGTGGTCTGGAGCGCGGGTCTGTCCCTGAATAGGGGCCGCTTGCCCGCCAGTGGCCGCGCAGCGGCACACTGCTGCCGTCAGGACGTCAGGTTTTCCTTCAGGTACTGGAACAGCTCCCGGTAGGCCTTGGGGGGCAGGCCGGCGGCCAGCTCCTTGCGGCCGGTGCGGGCCAGCTGGCGCAGCTTCTGACGATCCAGCTGATGATGCTCGGCCACCAGAGCGTTCACCGCCTTGTCGCCTTCCTTGATCAGCCGATCCCGCCATTGCTCCAGCTTGTGAAAATGGGCGTTTGCCACGGCACTTTTCTGATCAAAGGCGTTGAGCGCCTCGCGAATGGCGGTGACGTCCCGGCTGCGCATCAGCTTGCCGATAAACTGCATATGGCGGCGCTGGGCCTCACGCTTGTTGGCCAGCTTGTGGGCCAGGGCAATGGCATCCTTGAGCTCATCGTCCAGGGGCACCTTGGCCAGATCGCTTGGCTTGAGCTTGACCAGATCCATGCCCAGTTGCTGCAGGGCGTGGCTTTCCCGCTTCATTTCGCTTTTGCTGACCCACTCGATGTCGTCGTCGTGGTCCGGGTGGTCGTCGTGATGGCGCATGGCATTTCTCTTGCAAATCGTTAGTTGCGATTATTCTACCAGCTTCTCCCAAGGGGCGCAGGGGTCTGTTATGCTAACTGCAAACGGAACCAGCGAATTCATTATGACTCCCGAAGAGATTCACACCGAACAGCGCCAGCTTGAACTGGCGGTAGAGCAGGCGCTGGACAGCGCCAAACGCCTGGGGGCCGAGGCGGCGGAAGTATCCATCAGCAAGCAGACCGGGCTGTCGGTCAACACCCGTAATGCCGAGCTGGAGAACATCGAGTTCAACAAGGATGGCGCCCTGGGGATTGCCGTCTACCGGGACGGCCGCAAGGGCTCGGCCTCTACCTCGGATCTGCGTCCCGATGCGATTGCCCGTACCGTGGCGGCGGCCCTGGACATCTCCCGTTACACCACCGCCGACCCTTGCGCCGGTCTGGCCGATGCCGACCAGCTGGCCTGGCAGGCCCCCGAGCTTGAGCTGTGTTTTCCCCGGGAAATGGATCCGAATGACTTTATGGAGTTGGCGTTGCGCTGCGAGCGTTCGGCGCTGGGCCGGGATCCGCGCATCAAGCAGTCGGACGGCGCCAGTTTTTCCGCCAATGTGGGTATTCGGGTTTACGGCAACAGCCATGGTTTTATCAAGGGCTACGCCGGCTCCCGCTACGGCATGAGCTGTGTGCTGATCGGTGAGCAGGACGGCGACATGCAACGGGAGTACGGCTACACCTCGGCCCGCCGTTTTGACGAACTGTGGGCCCCCGAGCGGGTGGCCGACGAAGCGGTGAGCCGCACTCTTGGGCGCCTTGGCGGACGCAAGATCGGCACTACCCAGGCGCCGGTACTGTTTCATCCGGACGTAGCGGCGGGCCTGTTCGGTCACCTGGTAATGGCCATCAGCGGCGGCAACCTCTACCGCAAGTCGTCCTTTCTGCTCGACGCCTGCGGCGAGCGGCTCTTTCCCGACTGGCTCTCCATTCACGAACAGCCCCACCTCAACAAGGGGCTGGCCAGTGCGCCCTTTGACAATGAAGGGGTGCGCACCGTTGAGCGCAATATCATTGAGCACGGCGTGCTGCAGACCTACCTGCTGACCAGCTACTCGGCGCGCAAGCTGGGGCTGCCGGTCACCGGCCATGCCGGTGGCATTCACAACTGGACGGTATCGAGCAGCGGCCAGAGCTTTGATGAGCTGCTGAAACAAATGGGCACCGGCCTGCTGGTGACCGAGATGATGGGCCAGGGCGTGAATATCGTGACCGGCGACTATTCCCGGGGCGCCGCCGGCTTTTGGGTGGAAAACGGCGAAATTGCCTACCCGGTGGAAGAGATCACCATTGCCGGCAACCTGAAAACCATGTTCGCCGGCATTCAGGCCATCGGCACCGACGTGGAAACCCGCTCCAGCCTGCATACCGGCTCGGTGCTGATCGACAATATGAAGATAGCCGGACAGTAAAACCCAGCTGTAAGCCATAAGCTGTCAGCTGTAAGAAGGGCCGCATATGCGGCCCTTGGCATTTCTGGCAACTGGGGTTGTGGTAGCTGCCGCTTTAGCCGGCAGAGCCTGTGCAACAGGCTTTGGATGTGTCGGCTGGTCTGCGGTATTGCGCCGGCTAAAGCGGCGCCTACAGCTAACTCCTGAACAGCTTCTGGCTTCCCGCTTCAGTGCAGCAGGATCAGCGTGGCCAGCCCCAGGAAAGACAGCAGGCCCACGGTATCGGTGATGGTGGTCAGCGCCATGGAGCCGGCCAGGGCCGGGTCGATATTGAAGCGCTTCATGACCAGCGGAATGCTGGCGCCGGCCAGGCCCGCCACCGACAGGTTGATAAACATGGCGGCGGCGATCACCAGACCGATTTCCCAACTGCCCTTCCACAGGCTGACCACAACGGCGATGGCCAGGGCCCACACCATGCCGTTAATGAGGCCCACCAGGGCTTCCTTGGTCAGCAGCCAGCGGGCGTTGCTGTCACCGATATGGCCCACCGCCATGCCCCGGATCACCAGCGCCAGGGTCTGATTGCCAGCGATGCCGCCCATGGACGGCACTATGGTCATCAGAATGGCCAGGGTGGCCAGCTGCGACAGGGTTTCTTCGAACATGTTGGACACGCTGGCCGCCACCAGGGCGGTACCCAGGTTGACGGTGAGCCAGATGGAGCGGCGGCGGGCACTGATCAGCACCGGCGCGAAGGTGTCTTCGTCGTCGTCCATCTTGGCCATGCCCATCATGGAGTGCTCGCCTTCCTCGCGAATAATATCGACCACGTCATCGATGGTAATGCGGCCCAACAACTGGTTGCTGTCGTCCACTACCGGGGCCGACAGCCAGTCGTGGCGCTCAAACAGGTTGGCCACCTCGGTGTCGGTCATGGTCAGGGGAATGGCTTCTACCGTGGTGTCCATGGCTTCCGCCACCGTGGTGGTGGGGGACTGCACCACCAGGCTGGCCAGGGAGATATCCCCCAGCAAGCGGTTGTGCTGATCCACCACATAAAGGGTGTCGGTGCCTTCCGGCAGTTCGCTGTGGCGGCGCAGGTAACGCAGCACCACATCGATGGTAACGTCCGGGCGCAGGGTAATGAACTCGGTGTTCATCAGCGAGCCGGCGGTGTCTTCCGGGTAGGACAGGGCCAGCTCGGCCCGGTGCCGGTCCTGCTCGTCCATTTCGGTGAGCACCTGATTGAACAGCTGCTCCGGCAGATCCCTGAGCACATAGGCCAGATCGTCCGACTCCATGTCTTCCAGGGCGCTGGCCAGTTTTTCCGGCTCCATCAGCCGAATGATGCCGTCCCGTACCTCTTCCGACAGCTCTTCCAGGATCTCGCCGTAGTCGTCGGGATCGATCAGCTGCCACAGCACCTTGCGGCTGGGTGAAGGAGACGATTCCAGCAGCCAGGCCACGTCCCCCGGGCGCATTTGTTGCAGCATGCGGCGTACGTGCACGAACATGCCGCTGTTCAGGGCCTGGGTAATGGTTTCCAGATGATCCGGGGTGCTGCTTTGCTCTGCGGGCTCTGTCATTCGGTGTCCGGCTGAGGGTTATTCCGACTCGTTGAAACGATCTGCCACCAGCCGGGCCACGGCGTCCATGGCCGCCTGGGCATCCGGCCCTTCCGCCACCACGCGAATGGCGTGCCCCTGGGCGGTTTCCAGCATCAAGAGTCCCATCACGCTGTTGGCGGGGGCCTGTTTGTGCTGGTTGCAGACGGTCACTTCGGCGTCGAATTGCTGGGTCAGCTGCACCAGCTGAATGGCGGCCCGGGCATGCAGCCCCAGTTTATTGACGATCTGCAGGTCGCGTTCAATTTTCGGCATGGCGTTTTTCCAGGGTACGATGGCGCAGTTGCACGCTTTTGCCCAACTGGGTAAAGACCCGGGCCAGTTGTTCGGCGATGAACACCGAGCGGTGCTGGCCGCCGGTACAGCCGATGGCCACGGTGACGTAACTGCGATTGTTGCGCTCCAGGTGGGGCATCCAGGTGATCAGCAGGTTTTCCAGCTGCCACAGGTATTTCATCACCTCCGGCTGGCTGCCCAGGTAGTCGGCCACCGGTTGATCCTGGCCGGTATAGGGGCGAAGTTCGGCAATCCAGTGGGGATTGGGCAGAAAGCGGGCGTCAAACACGAAGTCGGCGTCCTTGGACACACCGTATTTGTAGCCAAAGGACTCGAACACCCAGTTCAGCTCCTTTTCCTTTTTGCCGAGAATGCGTTCACGAATGATCTCGCTGAGATCGTGAATGCTCAAGGCGGAAGTGTCGATGCGCAGATCCGCATCCGACGACAGCGGCGCCAGCAGGTGGGTTTCTTCGCGAATGGCCTCGTCCAGGGTCAGGCTGTGGCGGGACAGGGGATGCAGCCTACGGGTGTCGCCAAAACGACGGATCAGCACCGAGTTGTCGGCGTCGATAAAGAAGCTGGACAGCTGCACGTCGTCCATGGCCCGCACTTCGGCGAGAAAGGCCTCAAGCTGCTCGGGACTGTCGGGCAGGTTGCGTACGTCTATGCTCACGGCCACGGCCCCGGGCTTGTCCTGGCGCAGACGCACCAGCTCCGGCAGCAGTGCCACCGGCAGGTTGTCGACGCAGTAGTGGCCGAGATCCTCAAGCACCCGCAACGCCACTGTCTTGCCCGACCCGGAACGGCCACTGACAATCACCAGCTGCATCTTGGCTCCTCAGGCTGAAATCATGATTTGATAAAGTTCTTCGTCACTGCCGGCCTGACGCAGTTGCCGGCAGACCTGCTTGTTGCTCAGCTTCTCGGCGATCAGCGACAGGGTTTTAAGGTGCTGTTTGCATTCCTGCTCCGGCACCAGCAGGGCAAACACCAGACCGACCGGCTGATTGTCGATGGCATCGAACTCCACTGGCTCGGCAAAGGTAAGCAGTACGGCCGTCGCCTTGTTGTCATTACCGATCCGGCCATGGGGAATGGCGATGCCGTTGCCAATGCCGGTACTGCCCATTTTCTCCCGGGCCAGCAGACAGTCAAAAAGCGACTGGCTGCCGATATTGAGGTGGTCGGCAGCCAGCTCGCTGATGATTTCCAGAGCACGTTTTTTGCTCGTGCAGGGAACTGCACTGCGGGTGCAGTCCCTGCTTAGTATGTCGGCGACTTCCATGGTTACTTTTGCTTGAGCTTCTCTTTGTGTTTGATGATCTGGCGATCCAGCTTGTCGATGAGGCCATCGATGGCGGCATACATGTTTTCGTGCTGGGCGTTGGCGAACAGCTCACCGCCACTGACATGCAGCTTGGCCTCGGCAATCTGCTGCATTTTTTCCACATTGAGGATGACGTGCGCATTGGTGATGTGATCGAAGTGGCGTTCCAGCCGGGAAAACTTGCTGTTTACATAATCACGCAGTGCATCGGTGATTTCGACATGGTGTCCAGTCAGATTAATTTGCATAACGTCTTCCTTCTGTCGTTGCCTTTAAACCAGGCGTTTGCGCTGATTGGAAGGGGGAATGGCCAGTGACTCCCTGTACTTGGCGATGGTCCGCCTGGCCACCTTGATCCCCTGGTCGGCCAGCAGCTGGGCAATTTTGCTGTCGCTCAGCGGCTTGGCCGGGTTTTCGGCCCCGACCAGTTTTCTGATCAGGGCGCGAATTGCCGTGGAAGAACACTCACCGCCATCGTCGGTGCCCACATGGCTGGAGAAGAAGTACTTGAGTTCAAACACGCCTCTGGGGGTGTGCATGAACTTCTGGGTGGTCACCCGGGAAATGGTGGACTCATGCATTTCCACCGCCTCCGCCACATGGTTCAGCACCATGGGCTTCATGGCCTCTTCTCCATACTCAAAGAATGCCTGTTGTTGTTCAACAATACAATTGGCAACCTTGAGCAGCGTCTCATTTCGGCTTTCAAGGCTTTTGAGGAACCATTTGGCATCCTGCAAATGGTTGCGAATAAACTGGCCGTCTTCGCTGTTTCTGGGCTTGTTGGCCAGGGCCGCATAGGTCTGGTTGAGCCGTACCTTGGGCATGGCCTCGGGGTTGAGCTCCGCCACCCAGGCGCCGCTGCGTTTGGTGACCACCACGTCGGGAATAACGTATTCGGAGTTGCCCTGAAGAATGCTGCTGCCGGGGCGGGGCTCGAGCTGCTGGATCAGGGCCAGCACTGCGCGCAGCTCCTCTTCCCGGAGTTTGGTCTTGCGCTGCAGGCTGCGATAGTCCCGGTTGCCGAGCAGGTCCATGTGCTGCAGCAGCAGGTTGCGGGCCTCGGCCAGCCAGGGGGTGTCGGGCGGAAACTGGTCCAGCTGAATGCACAGGCATTCCTGCACGCTGCGGGCGGCCACGCCGACGGGATCGAAGTGCTGAATGCGCTTGAGCACGGCTTCCACTTCGTCCGCCTCTATGTCCAGCTCGTCCGCCGACACCGCCTGCAGCAAGTCGTTGATATCGGCGGTAAGGTAACCGGCATCGTCGATGGCGTCGATAATGGCCAGGGCAATGGCCTGATCGGTCTCGCTGAAGGGGGTCAGGTTCATCTGCCAGATCAGGTAGTCCTGCAGGCTTTCGGTGGTTTCACCCTGGTAGACGGTGTCTTCCAGCCCTTCCGGCAGGCCGGCGCCGCCGCTGACGGGAGAGGCGGTGTACACCTCTTCCCAGCTGGTGTCCATGGGCAGATCTTCACCCAGCTGGTTGCGCTCCATGGCGGTATCCGAAGCCATCTGCTCTTCGTTGCGGTTGTCGTCGACCTTGATGCTGTCCGGCTCCTCCTGCTCCAGCAGCGGGTTGCTGTCCAGGGCCATCTGGATTTCCTGCTGCAGTTCCATGCTGGACAGTTGCAGCAGGCGAATGGCCTGCTGCAACTGGGGGGTCATGGTCAGCTGTTGGCCAAGGCGTAACTGAAGAGTGGGCTTCATTCGTTGCAACGTCCTTCCTAATCAACCGCGTCGCGGTGCCGTCAAAGGCTGAATTGTTCGCCGAGATAGACCTTTTTGACCTGTTCGTTGGCCAGTATCTCCGCCGGGGTCCCGGCCGCAATCCGATGGCCATGACTGACAATATAGGCCTTTTCGCATACGTCCAGGGTTTCGCGCACGTTGTGATCGGTGATCAGCACGCCCAGACCCCGTTCCTTCAGGTGCAGAATGATCTTCTTGATGTCTATGACAGAAATGGGATCCACGCCGGCAAAGGGTTCATCGAGCAGTATAAAGCGCGGATCTGCCGCCAGTGCCCGGGCGATCTCCACCCGTCGCCGTTCGCCGCCGGACAGGCTCATGCCTAAGCTGTCGCGAATATGGGTGATGTTGAACTCTTCCAGCAGCTGCTCCATTTTTTCGTTACGGCCGTCGGCATTCAGATCCTTGCGGGTCTGCAAGACCGCCATCAGGTTGTCGGCCACGCTCAGGCGGCGAAAAATGGAGGCTTCCTGAGGCAGGTAGCCGATGCCGGCCCGGGCGCGCACATGCATCGGCTCGTGGCTGATGTCCTGATCGTCGATGGTAATGCTGCCCGCGTCCCGCTGCACCAGGCCCACTATCATGTAAAAAGAGGTGGTCTTGCCGGCACCGTTCGGGCCCAGCAGACCCACGATCTGGCCGGTGTTGACGGTCAGGCTGACGTCGGCCACTACCTTGCGGCCCTTGTAGCTTTTCTGTAGCCCGCGCGCTTTCAGTATCGCCATGCTTAGTTCTGATCCTGGTTATCGAGGTCCTGCACCTGCTCGGGCAGGAAGATGGTGGTCACGCGATCCTGGCCGCCCTGGCTTTCGGCTTCCATCTGCTCCTTGTCGATAAAGTAGCGAATGCGGTAACCGGTGACGATGTTGTCGTTTTGCTTGAGTTTGGCGTCCTGCACCAGGGTGATGGTGCGGGCGCGCATGTCATAGTGAATTTCCCGGGCCTCGGCATGCACCGGCTGACCGTTGTTGAGCACTTGCTGGTAGGTGGCCGGGCTGCCCTTGGCGGTCATCGACTGCAGCCCCTGCTCGTTGCGGATCACTACCAGCTCGTCGGCGCGCACGTCAATGCTGCCCTGCTTGACCACCACCTGGTCGATAAAGGTGACCTTGTTGTCGGCCAGCTCCACCAGCTGACGCCCGGCGTCGATGGTGACCGGCTGGCGGTAATCGCTGTCTCTGGCCTGTGCCTGACCCAGGCCAAGCAGGCCACCAAGACTAAGGATTGAAATAAGTTGCCCGGGTTTCATTCAGTAATTCCACCGTTTGTTGATCCAGCCTGCCTCGCAGGCCCGTGCCTTCCGCCTGGTATTGCGGGCTTTCCAGCCGCACCCTCTGGTTGGAGCGCAGCCGATTATTGATAAAGTCCATTTCCAGATATTCGGTGGTCAGGGTTTCCACCAGGGCATCCGGTTGCAGCCCCTTGCCGACGACGTTGCCGGTGAGTACGGCGTTGTCGCCGGTGTTGATGGTGCCGTCATTCCCGCTCAGCCGCCACTGGGGCTGGCCATCGGGGGAATAAAGCAAGATAACAGGTTTTTTCATCAGGGTCATGGACAGGGACTCGTAGTACTCTGCATGCTCCGCCTGCATGCCCCGGTAGGGCAGCCCCAGCCGGTTGTACTGTATGCTGGTCAGGTTGGTGGCCACGAAGTCCGGCTGAAAGTCCTGCTCACTGACCGGCGCTCGGCGGTCGTTACCAAACCATTGCCAGGCCGCCAGGGCCACCACGAACAAGGCACCAAACAGCCAGGTCTGGCGGCTCATATACTCATGCCCTCGGCCTGCTCCAGCGTGCCACGGGCATCAAGCAGCAGATCGCACAGTTCCCGTACCGCGCCCCGGCCACCCGGGGTGCGGGTGGTGTAGCCGGCCCGCTGCAGCACCAGCGGATGGGCATCGGCCACTGCCACGCCCAGACCACAGTCCTGCATTACCGGCAAGTCCACCACGTCGTCACCGATGTAGGCCACCTGTTGCGGCGCGAGCTCCAGGCGGGCAAGCAGTTCACCGTAGCTGTGCAGCTTGTCGCTCTGGCCCTGGTAAATGTGGCGCACGCCCAGGGCGCTCATGCGGTCACTGACGATGCGCGAGCTGCGCCCGGTGATCACCGCCACCTCGATACCGGCATTGAGCACCGCCTTGATGCCAAAGCCGTCCCGGGTGCAAAAGCTTTTGTATTCCTCGCCCTCGTTGCCGAGGTAAATCAGGCCGTCGGACAGCACGCCGTCCACGTCGCAGATCAGCAGGCGAACCGCTTTCAGTTGCTGCCAGACCTCTTTGGTTACGGCGCCATACAGGGTTTGTACCGTCATCAGATCACTCCCGCGCGCAGCAAATCGTGCATGTTAAAGGCCCCGACCGGGCGCCGTTCCTCGTCCAGCACCAGCAGGCCGCTTATCTTTTTCTCTTCCATCAGTTTGACCGCCTCCGCCGCCAGCATGCCGGCGGGCACCGTGGTGCAGCTGCGGGTCATCACCTGGGCGATGCGAGTGTGGTGCACATCTATCTTGTGATCCAGGGTGCGGCGCAGGTCACCGTCAGTATAGATGCCGGCCAGCCGGCCTTCGGCGTCGACCACGGCGGTAAAGCCCATGCCGCTGCGGCCGATTTCCAGCAGCGCCTCAATCACCAGGGTATCGAGGGCGACTTTCGGCACCCGCTCTTCCTTGTGCATGATGTCCGCCACCCGCAGCAGCAGCCGCTTGCCCAGGGCGCCGCCCGGATGGCTGAGGGCGAAGTCGTCAGCGGTAAAACCGCGGGCTTCCAGCAGTGCCACCGCCAGGGCGTCGCCCATGGCCAGGGTGGCGGTGGTGCTGGCGGTGGGGGCCAGCCCCAGGGGGCAGGCTTCCTGCTCGACCCGGGTACACAGGTGCACGTCCGCCTCCCGGGCCATGGTGGACTCGGGCTTGCCGGTCATGCAGATCAGCTTGAGGCCGCGGCGCTTGAGCACCGGCAGCAGGGCGATGATCTCCTCGCTTTCCCCGGAATTGGACAGGGCCAGCACCACGTCCCGGCTGTCGATCATGCCCAGGTCGCCGTGGCTGGCTTCCCCCGGGTGCACGTAAAAGGCCGGGGTGCCGGTGCTGGCCAGGGTGGCGGCAATCTTGTTGGCAATATGGCCCGACTTGCCCATGCCGGTGACAATCACCTTGCCGGGGCAGTCAAACATCAGCCGGCAGGCACGATTGAAGGACTCATCCAAATATTGATAAAGGCCGTCCAGGGCCGCCTTTTCAATATCGAGAACACGACGGGCGGTGGTACGATAATCAAATTCTGCTGACATGGCTTTCTCCACACTGAGGCGGCGCCATTATAGAAAAGCCCGGCCCGAGAAGCGACCGGCTTGATGCGTTGAGTCCTGAGTCTCCTGGGTCAGAGGGTGGCGCAAATTCGGTGTCATTCGGTTGCCGATATTCGGCCGAACCCCTACAATCCTTTCTTTTTTGCGGGGACACAGCGTGAGTCAAAGCCTTGTCGAGATAAGGGACCTTTGCTTCAGCCATGGTGATCGCACTCTTTACGAGGGCATCAGCATGGACATTCCGCGCGGAAAGATCACCGCCATCATGGGGCCCAGCGGCATTGGCAAAACCACCTTGCTGCGTCTGATCGGCGGTCAGATCAAGCCCGACAGCGGCGAGGTGCGCTTTGACGGCGAGTCGATTCCGTCCCTGGGCCGCCGCCGGCTGTACGAGGTGCGCCGGCGCATGGGAATGCTGTTTCAGAGTGGCGCCCTGTTTACCGGCCTGTCGGTATTTGACAACGTGGCCTTTCCCCTGCGCGAGCACAGCGGCCTGCCGGAAGCCATTATTCACACCCTGGTGATGATGAAGCTGGAAGCGGTGGGCCTGCGCGGGGCCGCCCAGTTGTTTCCGTCTGAGCTCTCCGGCGGCATGGCCCGGCGCGCGGCCCTGGCCCGCAGCATCGCCCTGGATCCGGAACTGATCATGTACGACGAGCCCTTTGCCGGGCAGGATCCCATCAGCATGGGCGTACTGGTACGGCTGATCGCCGAGCTCAACCGGGCCCAGCAGCTCACCTCCATCGTGGTGACCCACGACGTGGACGAGGTGATGACCATCGCCGACTACGCCTACATCATCGCCAATAAAAAGGTGATTGCCGCGGGTACTCCCGAGGAGCTGCGGGTCCATCAGGATCCCCAGGTGATTCAATTTTTGCGGGGCGAGGCGGACGGGCCCGTGCCCTTCCATTACCCGGCCCCGGACTACAGGGAGTCACTGGCTTATGCTGATTGACGTGATTGGCCGTCTCGGCCGCCAGGGGGTGTCCGGTCTCACCGCCCTGGGCCGGGCCGGTTTTATGCTGAGCCACGCCCTGGTGGGGCGGCCGCAGCCGAAAAAGCACTTTCCACTGCTGGTACAGCAATTGCACGTGGTCGGCGTCCAGTCGGTGCTGATCATCCTGGTGTCGGGCATGTTTATCGGCATGGTGCTGGCCCTGCAGGGCTATAACGTGCTGGTGGACTTCGGTGCCGAGGGCAGCCTGGGACCGCTGGTGTCGCTGTCGTTGCTGCGGGAGCTGGGGCCGGTGGTCACCGCCCTGCTGTTCGCCGGCCGGGCCGGCTCTGCCCTGACCGCCGAGCTGGGCCTGATGAAGGCCACCGAGCAGCTGTCCAGCCTGGAAATGATGGGGGTGGATCCACTGCGCCGGGTGGTGGCGCCCCGCTTCTGGGCCGGCTTTATCAGCATGCCGTTGCTGGCGTTTCTGTTCAACATGATCGGTATCTGGGGCGCCAAGCTGGTGGGCGTGGACTGGCTGGGGGTGGACGAAGGCGGCTTCTGGTCTGCCATGCAGGCGGCGGTGGACTGGCAGGAAGACATCATGCAGGGCTTTGTCAAAAGCCTGGTGTTCGCCCTGGTGGTCACCTGGATTGCCCTGTTCAACGGGTTTGATGCCAGGCCCACGGCGGCGGGCATCAGTCAGGCGACTACCCGTACCGTGGTTCATTCTTCTCTGGCGGTGCTGGGGCTCGACTTCGTGCTCACCGCCATCATGTTCGGGTAAGCGATAATGAAATACAGCAAACTGGAATTCAGCGTCGGCTGCTTTATGCTGGCCGGCATCGGCGCCCTGCTGCTGCTGGCCTTCAAGGTGGCCGGCGTGAACGTCAATGGTCAGGGTGAAACCTATACCCTCTATGCCCGTTTTGACAACATCGGAGGCCTCAAGGTACGTTCCCCGGTCAAGGTGGGGGGCGTGGTGGTGGGCCGGGTGGCCGACATCACTCTGGACAGCGGCACTCAGGTGCCGGTGGTGACCCTGGCGGTGAACCGGGAGGCGGGCGAGTTTGCCGAGAGCAGCACCGCCGCCATTCTGACCTCCGGCCTGCTGGGCGAGCAGTACCTGGGCATTACCCCGGGCTTTGCCGACGAGGAGATGGGCATTGGCATGCTCAAGGACGGTGACACCATTGCCGACACCCAGTCCGCCCTGGTACTGGAAGAGCTGATCGGCAAGTTTATTTATTCCATCGGTAAAGACTGAACCGGCGTTGTGCCGAGGAGGAAGCATGAAAACACGACTGATGTCCTGGCTGCTGGTGCTGACCGGCCTGTTTGCGATGCCGGCCCTGGCGGCGAACGATCCTTACGTGCTGGTGGATCAGGTGGCCCAGCGCACCTTTGACCGGCTGGAGCGGGAACAGAATGAAATTTCATCCAACCCCGAGCACCTGCGCACCATAGTGCGGGAAGAAATGCTGCCGGCGGTGGACGTGCGCTTTTCCGCCTTTCGGGTGATTGGCAGCCAGCTCAACCAGACCACCGCCGAGCAGCGCGAACGCTTTGTCGACGCCTTCAGCGATTACCTGGTGGTGACCTATGCCGACGCCCTGGCCGCCTACCGTCAGCAGACCGTCAACATCGGCAAGGGCGCGGTGGGGCCGGAAGACAAGCTGGCGACGGTGCCGGTGACGGTACTGGAGCCGAACAAGCCCGAAATCAAGCTGGAATTCAAGCTGCGCAAAAACAGCCGCACCGGCGAATGGAAAGTATTTGACATGATTGCCGAAGGCATCAGCCTGCTGTCCGCCAAGCAATCGGAGCTCAGTGGCCTTATTCGCCAGAAGGGCATCGATGCGGTCAGCGGCCAGTTGCGTGAGCTGACCAGCAAGCCGGTAACCCCGCTGGACACCGCCCAATGAAACTGACCCGCCCCCTGACCCGGGAGCAGTTGCCTGCCTGGTGGGCGGAGCGTGATACCCTGTTTGCCGAGACCACGGCGGATCTGAGCGGGGTGGAGCGCATCGACTCGGTGGGGCTGGCGTTGCTGGTGCAGTGGAGCCAGGCCCTGGCGGCCCGCGATCAGCGGCTGGCGCTGGGCTCTCCCCCCGACAGCTTTTATCCTCTTGCCGATTTATATGGAGTCAGCTCGCTGTTCGAGCTGGCCAACACCGATTCCCGGAGCCAACATGGATCTGAATAACGAAGTAGAACGCCGGCTGCGCGAGGCCCTGGAGCTGGACGAGCTGTATGTAAAAAGCGAAGGTGATCACTTTCAGGTGATCGCCGTGTCCGGCATCTTCGCCGACATGAGCCGGGTCAAGCGCCAGCAGGCCATCAACGGTCCGCTGATGGACCTGATTGCCCAGAACGCCATTCACGCCCTGAGCGTCAAGACCTTCACTCCCGAGCAGTGGGCCCGGGAGCGCAAATTCATCATGCCGTCCTGACAGGAGCGCGAATGGACAAATTCAGAATTCAGGGCCCCTGCCGGCTGGCCGGTGAGGTGACCATTTCCGGCGCCAAAAACGCGGCTCTGCCGATACTGTTCGGCACCCTGCTGTGCGACGAGGCGGTGCAGCTCTCCAACGTGCCCAGGCTGAAGGACGTGGACACCACCCTGCAGCTGCTGGCTTCCATGGGCGTGAGCGTCAAGGTCAACGGGGATGTCACCGTGCTGGCCGGCGCGGTCAACAGCCACATTGCGCCCTACGAGCTGGTGCGCACCATGCGCGCCTCCATCCTGGCCCTGGGGCCGCTGGTGGCCAAATTCGGCAAGGCCGATGTGTCTTTGCCCGGCGGCTGTGCCATCGGTGCCCGCCCGGTCAACCTGCATATTCACGGCCTGGAACAGATGGGCGCGAACATCAAGGTGGAAGACGGCTACATCAAGGCGCGGGTCGACGGTCGCCTCAAGGGCGCCCATATCCTGATGGACATGGTCAGCGTGACCGGCACCGAGAACCTGATGATGGCGGCGGTGCTGGCGGAAGGGCGCACCATTATCGAAAACGCCGCCCGGGAGCCGGAAGTGGTGGATCTGGCCCACTTCCTCAATGCCCTGGGCGCCAACATTCAGGGCATTGGCCAGGACACCCTGATCATCGACGGCGTCGAGGCCCTGCACGGCGGCAGTTACAGCGTGCAGCCGGATCGCATTGAAACCGGCACCTTCCTGGTGGGTGCGGCCGTGACCGGCGGTGACATCACCTGCCGCAACACGGATCCGCACCTGCTGGAAGCGGTCCTGGTGAAGCTGCGGGAAGCCGGTGCCCTGGTGGAAACCGGCGAGGACTGGATCCGCCTGGACATGACCGGCCGCACCCTGAAGCCGGTGGACATCAAGACCGCGCCCTATCCGGCCTTTCCCACCGACATGCAGGCCCAGTTCACCGTGCTGAATGCGGTGGCCAAGGGCGTGGGCCAGGTGACCGAAACCATCTTTGAAAACCGTTTTATGCACGTGCCCGAGCTGAACCGCATGGGGGCTCACATCGAGCTCAACGGCAACATGGCCATTTGCGGTGACACCGAGCAACTGACCGGCGCCACCGTGATGGCGACCGATCTGCGTGCCTCCGCCAGCCTGGTGCTGGCCGGCTTCGTGGCCGAGGGCACCACCATAGTGGACCGCATCTACCATATCGATCGCGGCTATGAAGTGATTGAAGCCAAGCTGTCCGCCCTGGGCGGCAACATAGAGCGCATCAAGGGCTAAGCCCCGTGACTGGGGACTGGGGACTGGGGATTGGCCTGGTTTCCAGCCCCATTCTTAATTCTTACGCTTTCCTAATCCCTAATCCCTAATCCCTAATCCCTAATTGGACTGGCCCGAAAAAAGTAGACACCTTCATTTAATGAGAAGGTGTTATGAAGTACAAACCCCACCGTCACTTTAGCGATGCATTCAAACGTGAGGCCGTCGAGGCCTCGCTATCCACCACAGAGACACAAGCTCAGCTTGCTGGCAGACTCGGGATCCATCCTAACCAATTGAGTCGCTGGCGCAGAGAGTGGATCATGACCAAGAAATCATCTGACAAAGCAGTTGAAAACATCGGACCAGAAAAAAGTTTGCAGGATCTGGAGCGTGAAAATGCTCGACTGAAGAAGCTGCTTGAACGAAAAGAGCTGGAGAACGAAATCCTAAAAAAGGCGCAAGAGTACTTCGCCAAGCACAGCAAGTAAGGTTTGCCTTTATCGAGGCTCACCGAAGTCAACGCTGGCGGGTCTCGATAATGTGTGAAGTACTCAATGTGTCACGAGCGGGATATTATCGTTGGCGAGCACGTCAGCATGCTCCGGGAGAACGTGTCATCAAGCGACAAACTCTGAAAACCTTCCTGCTCGAGCGAGCCAGGCAACAGAAGAATGTGCCGGGTTATCGCAAGCTGTGGCTGGAAGCACGGGATGCCGGGTTCTGCTGCGGCAAGAACCAGGTTCAGCGCTTGCTGAGAGACGCTGGTTACCATTCATGCACGGCTCTTAAAGCAGGGTATCAAAAGCCGACATCATTCTTGCCTGTGCTACCGAACTTGCTGAATCGCCGCTTCTCGGTTGGTGCGGCAAATCGAGTCTGGGTATCAGATATTACTCAAATCCGGTGCCACGAAGGCTGGCTCTACATCGCAGTAGTCCTGGACCTGGGTACACGTCGCGTGGTGAGCCGAGCCATGGGTGCCATCAATAGCGCCCAGCTGGTGCTGGAGGCCCTTGAGCAGGCATGGCAACATCAGCGGCCAGATGGGACACAGTTGTTGTTCCACTCTGACCAGGGGAGTCAGTATCGCAGCGAAGAGGTGATGAGATGGCTCACTACACGGGGAATCACCATCAGCATGTCTCGGCGAGGTAACTGCTGGGATAACGCCTGTTCGGAAAGCTTCTTCGCGCTGCTCAAGAAGGAATGGACACATCCATTAGGAATGCTCGGAAGAGACGAAATGGCAGATGAAGTCCGGTATTATACGGACGAGTATTACCCGAAAGTGCGGCGCCACATGGCGCTGGGAGGAATAACTCCCAATGCCTACGCAGCTGCCGCTTAACTTAAGTGTCTACTTTATCGGGGCCACTCCAAATCCCTAATCCCTAATCCCTAATCCCTAATCCCTAATCCCTCTTTTTATCTCAGTCGCTGAAAGCGGCGATCTTCCTCGATCTGTACCGGCAGGGTCAGGATCTTGCCTTCCCGCAGCACCGTCACGCGAATTTCCGTGCCCGGCCGGGTTTCCGCCACCATGTCCATGGCTTGGCGGGTGTTGGCGATCTCCTCGCCGTTGATGGCCAGCAGCACGTCGCCGCTTTCAATGCCGGCCTTGTCGGCGGGCGCATTGGTGCTGACGCTGTCCACATAGATGCCGGCGCGCTCTTCCAGGTTCAGCAGCCGGGCCATGACCGGGGGAATATCGGCGCCGCCAATGCCCAGGTAACCCCGGATCACTCGACCGTTGGCGATCAGATCCTGCATGATGCGGGTGGCGAGGGCATAGGGAATGGCAAAACTGATGCCATAGCTTTCCTGGTGGGCCACGCTCTGGAAAGAAGCGGTATTGATGCCCACCAGTTCGCCATACACATTGACCAGGGCGCCGCCGGAGTTGCCGGCATTGATGGCAGCGTCGGTCTGCAGCAAATCCTGGCGGCCGTTGCTGTCCGGCCCCATGCTCGACAGGCCGCTGCGGCCGGTGGCGCTGATGATCCCCTGGGTGATGGTCTGGCCTACGTTGTAGGGGTTGCCGATAGCCAGCACGATGTCGCCCACCTGGGGCGCGAGATCCTCGCTCTGGGGAATGACCGGCAGCCGGTCGGCGTCGATTTTCAGCACCGCCAGATCCGTGGGCACATCAAAGCCGATCACCTTGCCGGCGATAATGCGGCCATCCTGCAGCGCCACTATCACCTGATCCGCTTCGGCGATCACGTGGTAGTTGGTGAGCACATAGCCCCTCGGCGACATGATCACGCCCGAGCCCAGGCCGGTGGCGCTCAGCTCGGGGCTGGTGCCGCCATGCTGAAAACTGCGGGTGTAGATATTGACCACGGCGGGACCGGCCCGGGCGGCGGCGTAGGCAAAACTGGTGATGCCGGCCTGGGGATTACGCCACCAGTGTTCGATGGACTGGGTACGCAGCTGGGGAAACAGCAGCAACAGCAGCACGGCCATCAGTACGCCGTAGAGCACGCCCTGAAGACTGTATTTGAAAAGAGTGGCTGGCCGCATGGCATGAGACGGTGGCTGTTGAATCCACCAAGCATAACATAAAGGAAAGGCCAAGGGAGTGCTGCCGGCGGCAGACTCCCTTTGGTGTCAGGGAGTTATCTCAGTACCAGGTAAATGGAGGAGTTGCCGCGCTGAATGTTCAGGGCCAGCACTTCCGGTTTGGCCTCGATGATCTTGCGCAGCTCGCCCAGCTCTCTGACCCGCTGACGGTTGACGCCGATGATGACGTCCCCTTCCTCCAGGCCGGCCATGGCGGCGGGGGAGCGGGGCGTGATCTCGGTGATCCGCACCCCGCGCACGGCGTCGCCCCGCTCGCTGTTGGCCAGGGAGGCGCCTTCCAGTGCCGGGTGCAGGGTGTTGGCCGACAGGCTTTGCTCACTGGCCCGGTCCAGGGTGACGTCCACGGTGCTTTCCTTGCCGTCCCGGAACAGGCCCAGGCTGACGGTGCGGTCGGCGCCCATGGTGGCCACCTTGGCGCGCAGCTCGCCAAAGGAGCGGATCGGCTTGCCGTCCAGGCTGATGATGATGTCCCCAGCCTTGAGTCCGGCCTTGGCGGCGGCGGAGTCTTCCAGTACCTGGCTAACAAAGGCGCCGTGCTGGCTGCGGTAGCCAAAGGTGCGGGCCAGCTCGGAGGTCAGCTCGCCGCCCATCACACCCAGCACACCCCGGCGCACTTCCCCGTATTCCAGAATTTGATCCACCAGGTTTTTCACCATGTTGGCGGGAATGGCGAAGCCGATGCCGATGTTGCCGCCACCCGGGCCCAGAATGGCGGTGTTGATGCCCACCAGCTTGCCATCCAGATCGAGCAGGGCGCCCCCCGAGTTGCCGGAGTTGATGGCGGCGTCGGTCTGAATGAAGTTTTCCAGGTTTTCCACGTTGAGCCCGGTGCGCCCAAGAGCGCTGATCACGCCGGTGGTCACGGTCTGGCCGAGGCCGAAGGGGTTGCCGATGGCGATGGCGAAATCCCCCACCCTGAGCTTGTCGGAGTCGGCGAAGTCAATTTCCACCAGGTTTTTGGCATCCACCTTGAGCAGGGCAATATCGGTCTGCTGGTCGGTGCCGATCAGCTCGGCTTCGTATTCCTGACCGTCGGTCAGGGTGATGAGGATCTTGTCGGCGTCGTCGATGACGTGGTTGTTGGTGATCACATAGCCCTTGTCGGCATCAATGATGACCCCGGAGCCCAGGGCCTGAAAGGGGCGCTCGCGCACCTGCTCGCCGGGCACGTTGGGGCCAAAGAAAAAGCGGAACGGCTCGGGCAGGACCTGGCGGCTGATCTTGCTGCCGGAGACCGAGATATTGACCACGCCGGGGCTGACCTTTTCCACCACCGGAGCCAGGCTGTTGATCTCGCTACCGGCGCCAAAGGGCAGGGCGGCCTGGGCCGCGGGCAGGGCGGCGAACCCCATGCTCAGGGCCAGGGCGGAAACCAGGGGGAGTCGACCTTTCATGCATATGCTCCTAACTGTTCAAATGATAAATGCCGGAAATTGCTTGTTCAGACTCGCCGTCGTGAGCGGAGTTCCGTGCCAGCGTGTCAAATGGTGCTGCTTTCATTAATTGTGGTTTTTGTGTGGAAGATCAAGCCTCTGCCGGCCATTCCTTGCCCTGTCCCAACCCGCCTCGCTACACTGGCGGCCCTTGCGTTCATTCAGTGATTGCCATGACCCCGAGCAGTAAATACCAGGCGGATCTGACCCGTTCCGATTTTGTGCGCGACCCGGCCCAGGCCGAAGCGGTGGCCCATTTACAGCGTTTGTACGACGATCTCACGGCGGTGCCGGCCGAGCCTCCCAGGCCCAGCCTGTGGCAGCGGCTCACCGGTCGCCCCGAGGTGCCCGCAGCACCGGCTCGCGGGCTGTATTTCTGGGGCGGCGTGGGCCGGGGCAAGACCTACCTGATGGATACCTTTTATGACTGTCTGCCCTTTGAACGCAAGCTCAGGGTGCACTTTCACCGTTTTATGGTGCGGGTGCACGATGAATTGCAAAGCCTGAAGGGGCAGGCGGATCCGCTGAAAACCGTGGCCGAGCGGTTGGCCCGGGACGCCCGGGTGATCTGTTTCGACGAGTTTTTCGTGTCCGACATCACCGACGCCATGATCCTCGGCACCCTGTTTGAATACCTGTTCGGTCATGGCGTTATCCTGGTGGCCACCTCCAATATTCCCCCCGACGAGCTGTACCGCAACGGCCTGCAGCGGGCCCGTTTTCTGCCGGCCATCCAGCTTATCAAGGCCCACTGCGAGGTGGTCAATGTGGACTCGGGGACCGATTACCGGCTGCGCACCCTGCAGCAGGCGGAAATTTATCACTACCCGCTCGACGTTCAGGCCAGTGCCAACCTGGAGCAGTATTTTGCCCGCCTGAGCAACGAGCCGGGGCGCTGGGGCGCCGATATCGAGATCAACCACCGCCAACTGGCCACCATTGCCGAGGGGGATGGCGTGCTCTACATCGGCTTTAACGAGCTGTGCTGCACCGCCCGCTCCCAGCTCGACTATATCGAGCTGGCCCGCTGCTACCACAGTGTGCTGCTGGCGGACGTCCAGCCCATGGGGCTGGACACCGACGATGCCGCCCGCCGCTTTATCGCCATGGTGGACGAATTCTACGAACGCCACGTCAAACTCATTATCTCGGCGGCGGTGCCCATGGAGCAGTTGTACGGGGAAGGGCGGCTCAATTTCGAGTTCCGGCGCTGTCTGTCGCGGCTGACCGAAATGCAGTCCCATGAATATCTTGCCAGAGAGCACCTTCCTTAGTCACAATATGCGCCCCGGTCCGAGGCATGGTCGGGGGAAAGGGCGGGCGAGCCGGCCGGTTTCAACGGGCATTGAAATTAGCAGGTGATTTTTAAGGCAACTTTACCTATAATCGCCCGGCCCACGTTACACAGCCGCCGATAAGGTGGCATCACAGTAAGCAGACAGCTACTCGAAGGGGTAGGGGGTCTGGTCGTGTTTTGCGCATGTGCGCAAGTGTAGGATTCATTTTCAGTAATTTGGGTTCATCCATGAAAACTTTTGTTGCTAAGCCAGAAACCGTCAAGCGTGACTGGTATGTTGTTGATGCAGAGGGCAAAACTCTGGGTCGTCTGGCCACCGAGATCGCCCGCCGCCTGCGCGGTAAGCACAAGCCGGAATTTACTCCTCACGTTGACTGCGGTGACTACATCATCGTGATCAATGCCGAGAAGGTACAGGTAACCGGTAATAAGGCCCAGGACAAGATTTACTACTCTCACTCCGGTTTTCCGGGTGGCATCAAGTCCATCAGCTTTGAAAAGCTGATTGACCGCAAGCCCGAGATGGTTATCGAGTCTGCCGTACGCGGCATGCTGCCCCGCGGCCCCCTGGGTCGTGCCATGTACCGCAAGATGAAAGTCTATGCGGGCAGCCAGCACAACCATGCTGCGCAACAACCTCAAGTACTTGACATCTAAGGCGGGATTAGGCAAATGGCAGAAACTCAATACTACGGTACCGGCCGTCGCAAAAGCTCCACTGCGCGCGTATTCGTAAAGGCGGGCAGCGGTAACATCGTTATCAACCAGCGTTCACTGGATCAGTACTTCGGTCGTGAAACCGCCCGCATGGTGGTTCGTCAGCCGCTGGAACTGACCGAGCTGAGCGAAAAGCTGGACCTGTACATCACCGTTGCCGGTGGTGGTATCTCCGGTCAGGCTGGCGCCATCCGTCACGGCATTACCCGTGCCCTGATGCAGTATGACGAGACCCTGCGCGGTGCTCTGCGCAAGGCCGGCTTCGTGACCCGTGACGCCCGTCGCGTTGAGCGTAAGAAAGTTGGTCTGCACAAGGCGCGTAAGCGTCCCCAGTTCTCCAAGCGTTAATTGGGACAGCAGTCTTGTATATCAAAAAGCCCGGTTTACCCGGGCTTTTTTATTGTGTAGAGCCGGTTTTCACGCATCAATCACTCGTTGCTTAGATATTGATTTGAAACAAGTTGTGGCGCCATATATGAGAGCTTGGGCACTCTGGCCGTCCTTGTAAAAGACCGCGCTTTTCATTAGAATTTCCGGGTTTTTTTGTGGCAATTGAAACCATGATATCCGCCGCGGTTGCCACATCGCAGTATCAATGCATGGAACGAAAAATAAATGCGCGGAGACCAAATGGGAGAGTTTTTGGATGAGCAATGCGCCAGTTGATACCGGTCGCCGCAGATTTCTGACCTGGTCAACCACAGTTGTGGGTGGGGTCGGAGCTGCTTTTGCCGCTGTGCCCTTCATAGCATCGTGGAACCCCAGCGCCAAGGCGAAAGCCGCCGGTGCGCCGGTAGAAGTCGACATTAGCAAAATGGAGCCCGGTCAGTTGATTCGGGTGGAGTGGCGGGGCAAGCCGGTGTGGGTTGTGCGTCGCAGCCAGGAAATTCTGGACGGGCTGCCCCAGCATGACAACCAGCTGCGGGATCCTGCCTCCGAGCAGCCGCAACAGCCGGATTACGCCCAGAACGCCTACCGTTCCATCAAGCCCGAGGTGTTTGTGGCCGTGGGCCTGTGCACCCATCTGGGGTGTTCGCCGACCTACCTGCCCGACAGCTTCGGCGAGCAGGTGCAGGGTGTCAGCGCCGGCTTCTTCTGTCCCTGTCACGGTTCCAAGTTTGACATGGCCGGCCGTGTGTTCCAGGGGGTTCCGGCTCCGCTGAACCTGGTCATTCCCCCTTATTACTATGTCAACGACGCCACCATTCTGGTGGGCGAAGACAAGGAAGGAGCCTAACATCATGCTGGGTAAACTCGTAAGCTGGATCGACGAGCGCATTCCGATGACGGCGACCTACAACAAGCACGTAGGTCAGTATCCCGCGCCCAAAAACTTCAACTTCTGGTATTTCTTTGGCTCCCTGGCCATGCTGGTGCTGGTTAACCAGATCCTGACCGGCATCTGGCTGACCATGAACTACAACCCCTCCGGTGAAGGCGCCTTCGCCTCCATCGAGTACATCATGCGGGACGTGGAATACGGCTGGCTGCTGCGTTACATGCACAGTACCGGTGCCTCCGCCTTCTTCGTGGTGGTCTACCTGCACATGTTCCGGGGACTGATCTACGGCTCTTATCAGAAGCCGCGCGAACTGCTGTGGCTGTTCGGCATGCTGATCTTCCTGGTGCTGATGGCGGAAGCCTTCATGGGCTACCTGCTGCCCTGGGGCCAGATGTCGTTCTGGGGTGCTCAGGTGATTATCTCGCTGTTCGGGGCCATTCCGGTCATCGGCGACGATCTGACCCTGTGGATTCGGGGCGACTACGTGATCTCCGGCGCCACCCTGACCCGCTTCTTTGCGCTGCACGTGATTGCCCTGCCGCTGGTGCTGGTGATCCTGGTGTTCCTGCACATTGTTGCCCTGCACGAAGTGGGCTCCAACAACCCCGACGGCATCGATATCAAGAAAAACAAGGACGAGAACGGCTGGCCGAAAGACGCCATTCCCTTCCACCCTTACTACACCGTAAAAGACATTGTCGGTGTGGCCGGTTTCCTGTTCTTCTTCGCCTTTGTGATTTTCTTCATGCCCGAAGGCGGTGGTTACTTCCTGGAAGCGCCGAACTTTGAAGCGGCCAACGGCCTGAAGACCCCCGAGCACATTGCGCCGGTCTGGTACTTCACCCCCTTCTACGCCATTCTGCGGGCGGTTCCCGACAAGCTGATGGGTGTTATCCTGATGGGCCTGTCCATTGCCGTGCTGTTCGTGCTGCCCTGGCTGGATCGCTGCAAGGTGCGTTCCTTCCGCTACCGCAGCAAGCTGCACCTGCTGAACATCGCTCAGTTCGTGATCTGCTTTATTATTCTAGGCATTCTGGGCGCGCTGCCGTCCACGCCGGTACTGACGCTGCTGGCCCAGGTGACTTCGTTCGGCTATTTCGCCTTCTTCGTGCTGTTGTTCTTCTACAGCAAAAACGAAAAAACCAAGCCGCTGCCAGAGAGGGTAACGTTCAAATGAAAAGGATAGTTGTTGCATTGTTTGCGCTGTTGCCGGCTCTGACCTTTGCTGCCGGCGGCAATGTTCACCTCGACGAGGCGAACTATGATCTGACCGACAAGGCCTCGCTGCAAAACGGCGCCAAGTTGTTCATGAACTACTGTGCCGGCTGTCACAGCACCCAGTACCAGCGTTACAACCGGGTGGCCGAGGATTTGGACATTCCGGAAGACGTGATGCAGGCCAACCTGAACTTCACCGGCGTGGCCATCGGTGAGCTGATGGAAAACGCCATTCCGGAAGCCGATGCCGCCAACTGGTTTGGTGCCGCGCCGCCGGATCTGACCCTGGTTGCTCGGGTGCGTGGTGCCGACTGGCTCTACACCTACCTGCGTTCCTTCTACAAGGACGACAGCCGTCCCTTTGGGGTGAACAACCTGGTGTTCCCGTCCGTGGGCATGCCCCATGTGCTGGAACCGCTGCAGGGCAGCGCTCATCTGAAAACCGAAACCCGCACCGTTGACGGTGTGGAAGTGGTCACTCCGGTGGGCATTGAAGCGGACGGCAACGGCGAGCTGAGCGCCGGCGAATACGACCAGGCGGTGCTGGATATCGTCAACTTCCTGGTGTATTCCGGTGAGCCGGTCAAGCTGGAGCGTCAGCGCCTCGGCTACTGGGTACTGGGCTTTTTGGCTATCTTCTTCGTCATTGCCTACCTGCTGAAGAAAGAGTACTGGCGGGACGTACACTGAGTAGACGTCGTCTAAGCTGAACAGGTGAACGGCAATGGGGGTATACTGCTTCCATTGCCGTTCCATTTTTGATTTCTGGAGGATTCAATGGCAGTTGCGGCCAACAAACGTTCCATTATGACGCTGTTTTCGGGGGCGGATGACATCTACAGCCACCAGGTGCGCATTGTACTGGCGGAGAAGGGTGTCAGTGTGGAGATCAGCCAGGTCGAGCCTGACAGCCTGCCCGAGGACATGCTGGAGCTGAACCCCTACGGTACGGTGCCGACCCTGGTCGACCGGGAGCTGGTGCTTTATGAATCTCGCATCATCATGGAATACCTGGACGAGCGCTTTCCTCATCCGCCGCTGATGCCGGTGTACCCGGTGGCCCGGGGCAACAGTCGGCTGATGATGCACCGCATCGATCAGGACTGGTATTCACTGGTGGCGCGCATTCAGCGTGGCGACAAGGCCGACGAGGCCCGCAAGGAGCTGCGTGAGGCCCTGCTGGCCATTGCGCCGGTGTTTGCCGAATTCCCCTTTTTCATGAGTGAAGAGTTCAGCCTGGTCGACTGCTACATGGCCCCGCTGTTGTGGCGGCTGCCGTCCCTCGGCATTGAGCTGTCCGGCCGTGGCGCCAAGGAGCTCAAGGCCTACATGGTTCGTCTGTTTGAGCGTGACTCCTTCCAGGCCTCGCTCACCGAAGTTGAGCGCGACATGGGCGGCAAGGTGTGACCATGGACGAGATGACCCCCAGCCGGCCCTATGTGCTGCGGGCCTTTTACGACTGGCTGCTGGACAACGAACTGACCCCGCACCTGCTGGTGAACGCCGAGGTGCCCCATACCGAAGTGCCGCGCCAGTACGTTAACGACGGCCAGATCGTGCTCAATATCTCGCCCAGCGCCGTGGTCGGCCTGCACATGGACAACGAGGCGGTCAGCTTCAATGCCCGTTTCGGCGGCCAGCCGCTGCAGGTGTACATTCCCATGGCGGCGGTGGTGGCCATTCAGGCCCGGGAAAACGGCGCCGGCACCTTCTTTCCGCCGGAGCCGGCCTACGAGACCTGGCTGGAAGCCGCCAGTCGGGAAGACGATGAGCCGGTGCCGCCGGAAATGGAGCCGGCCCAGCCTGCCCCCAAAAAGGGACGGCCCAACCTCAAGGTCATCAAGTAATAAAAAACGCAGCCACGGGCTTAATGCCGATCAGTTAAGCCAAATCGCTTGACGATCCCGCTCAGAAGATCAAAATCCGATGATCACAGGTCATCGGATTTTTTTATGCTGCTTTCTGACGCACTGGCTCGCACCTCCCTCAATCGCACCGTTGAATTTCACAGCCTGGCTGAGGTGCTCGACCCCGAGATAATCCAAGCTTGTCTGGCTTCAAACGGGGTGGCGACGGTGCGCAAGCGCAAACTTCCGATGGAAGCCATGGTCTGGGCAGTCATTGGCATGGCGCTGTTTCGTGGCGATTCCGTACGCCAGCTCATCAATAAGCTGGATATCGTCCTGCCACAAGAAGTCGACTCGGTGGTGCGCAGCGCGGTCACACAAGCACGTAAAAAGCTGGGCAGCGACGTGGTGCGCGATATCTTCAGGCAAACCAGTGCCAACTGGCATGCGCAGGCTCAGCATCCGCACTGGAGCGGACTGAACCTGTATGGTGTTGACGGCGTAGTCTGGCGCACTCCGGACTCACCACCGAATGCCGGTGCCTTTGCCCGCACCGCCAACCAATCCACGGACGCCGCTTATCCCCAGGTGCGCATGGTGTGCCTGATGGAGCTGAGCAGCCATTTGTTGGTGGACAGCGCCTTTGACAGCGTCGCGGTCAATGAAATGCAGCTGGCGGTCCGCTTGCTGCCGAGCATACCGGACCATAGCCTGACGCTGTTTGATAAAGGGTTCTACTCATTGGGGTTGCTGCATGCCTGGCAACAAGGGCAGCAACGGCACTGGTTGCTGCCGTTGCGTAAAGGCACGCAGTATGAGGTGGTGCGCAACCTGGGCCGCGATGACAAACTGGTGCGGTTGACCCCCAGCCCGCAGGCAAGAAAAAAGTGGCCCGACTTATCGGAGACGCTGGAAGCGAGACTGCTGAGTAAAACCGTCAAGGGAAAGCTCGTTCATATCCTGACCTCTCTGACCGATGCCATGGCCTATCCGGGTCGGGATATTGTGGATTTATATGCCCATCGCTGGGAAATCGAGCTGGGCTATCGAGAAATGAAGCAGCACCTGCTGGACAGTCGCTTCACCTTGCGTAGCCAGTTGCCGGAGCTGATACACCAGGAGTTATGGGGTGTGCTGCTGGCCTACAACCTTATCCGCTACAAAATGATCTTGATGGCTCGAGTGTTACCGGCGACCTATCCGAATCAGCTGAGCTTCAGGGAAGCCTCGTCCTACATCATCTTCAAGCTGAGCCAGCTGCCCAGTGTGGCACCGGGCAACTTGCCAAGAGAGGTATTTGCCCCAGAGAAACAGGCCAAACAGTTCAAGCTGGAGGGGAAACGAGAACGAAGTTATCCAAGAGTGCTGAAAGCTTCCAAAAACACCTATCCGGTCAGAAAGAAAAATGCCGCTCACCTTAAGTGAACGGCATTAAGCCACGGGCTGCGTTTTTTATTACGTCTAACGTCTAACGTTTCAGGGCGCATCCTGGACGTATTCAAAGGCGGTGACCACCCTGGACACGCCAGCCACGTTACGGCTCAGCTGCACGGCGATGTCCGCCTCCTTGCGGGTGACCAGGCCAATCAGGAATACTTCGGTGTTTTCGGTGACCACCTTGAGCTTGGTGCCGTCGATGTTCTTTTCCGCCAGCAGGGTGCTCTTGACCTTGGAGGTCAGCCAGGTGTCCCTGCTCTGCTGGGCCAGGGTCAGGGGCGGGCCGATGCGCACCTCGTTGAACACTTCCCTGACCCCGGGCACCTCACGCACTATGGCCTCGGCCCGGGCACGGTAGGCCTCGGTGGGAGTCTGGCCGATCAGCAGGGCCTTGCCGTTGGTGATGATCACCGCAAAGCGGCTCTCATTCCACATCGGCTTTTCTTCCCCGAGCCGGTGCAAGGCGCGCATTTCCATGGTCTGATCGCCGATCTGGGTGCCGAAGGTGCGCCTGTCGGTGATCATGTTGGCGCTGGTGGCGCCGCCGGCGGCCACCAGGCCGGCACAGCCCTGCAGCAGGGCAAGGGAAGTCAGCAGCGTGATCACTGTCTTGTTCATGCAGTCAGTCCTCCTGGCTGGGAAACAGGGTACGGTCGATGAGATCGCACAGGCAGTGCAGGGTGAGCAGGTTTACCTCGTGAATGCGCGGTGCCCGCAAGGCTGGCACTCGAATTTCCACGTCGTTGGGGCCGAGCAGGCCGGCCAGCTCGCCGCCGTCGCCGCCGCTCAGCGCCACTATGGTCATGTCCCGGCTGAGCGCCGCCTCGGCGGCCTTGATCAGGTTGCGGCTGTGGCCGCTGGTGGAAATCACCACCAGCACGTCGCCGGCCTGGCCCAGGGCTCGTATCTGGCGGGCATAGGCGTCGTCGAAGTGATGATCCACGGCAATGGCACTGATGCTGCTGGTATCCAGGGTCAGGCACATTGCCGGCAGGGCCGGACGTTCGGTTTCATAGCGGTTGATAAGCTCGCTGACAAACAGCTGGGCCAGGGCATTGGAGCCGCCATTGCCGCAGACCAGCAGCTTGTTGCCGTTGAGCAGGCACATCACCATCATCTGCGCCGCGGCCAGAATGTCGTCGGGCAGGGCTTCGGCGGCGGCGATTTTGGTCTGAATGCTTTCGGTAAAGCTGGCTTTGATTTCTTCCTGCATGAGGCTCCTTAAAAGGCGTTGGGTATCCAGTTGAGCTGGTCGCCGTCGCAGGCAACCAGATCGAAACGGCAGGGCTGATGTGCTTCGTTCAGCCCCTTCATGTGCAGATAGCTGAGGGCGGCACGGCGCAGGCGCTGCTGTTTGGTGGTGGTTACCGACACGGCGGCCCCGCCGAAGCGGCGATTCTGGCGATAACGCACCTCCACAAACACCAGGGTTTTTCCCTGGCGCATGATGAGGTCAATTTCGCCCAGTTTGCACTGGTAGTTACGGGCCACCGGCAGCAATCCCTGAGTGCGCAGGTAGTCTTCGGCCCGGCGTTCATACAGGGCGCCATGGGCGCGTTTATTGTGGCCCGGTTTGCTGTTCGATGGAAAGCCAGTCGCCATTGACGTATTCCCTCCATTCCAGGCGGCGCTGTACCACGCCCGCGGGCGATACCGTCAGCTCGCCGGTCAGTCCCGGCACCGCCGGCGCCCCCTGGCGCAGCGCCGGCAGTTGCATCACCACGGCCCTGGCGTCATAGCCCAGGGCAAACAGCCGCAGCCAGGCGGAGCTGGCATCGGGCCAGAGGGCCAGCACCTCCTCCTTCAGCTGGGGCGAGCCGTCAAACATCCAGGGCATGTCCGCCAGCCGTAATCCGGCCAGCTCTCCCATGGGGGCTTCGCCGGCGGGAATGTAGCTGCGGGAGATCACATAGGTGGGCAGGCGGCCGGCCCGGCTGTCCCGCACAAAGTCGAAATAGGGCAGAATAAAGCGGGTTTCGGCGGCGTTGGAGACCATAAACACCGAGTCCGGTGCGCGGGCTTCCGGCACCGCGCCCAAGGGGGTGCCGCCATTCACTGGCAGCCCCGGGCCGGCAGCGGCGGGGCGGCTGCTCAGGGCCCGGCGCACGTCGGCCTCGATGCCGGCCTGGTTGCTGAAATAGGCCAGGATGGCGGGGCGGCCGCTCTGGGCCTGCCACTGACGGTTGAACTCCGCTGCCACCCGGCGACCCAGCTCGTTGGCCGGCGCGAACACCAGCGGCTGCTGGTGGCCGTCGTCCCAGATGCGGCGGGCGGCGTCGGCGGCCTCGCCCTCGGGGGACAGGGAAAAATAATAGAAGCCGGCCAGCTCCGGTTGATAGGCGGGCTGGTTCAGAGCCAGCACCGGAATGGCCGGGTCCTGCTTGAGCAGGGCGTCCACGTTTTCCTTGAGCAGGGGCCCCAGAATAAAGTCGGCGCCGGCCTGCATCACCTGCAGGTAAAGGGCACCCATCTCGGTCCCCTGAGTGTCAAAAAAGCTGACCCGGGCAGACTGGCCCTGACCGGCGCTGAGAATGCCGTTGCGAATGGCTTCGCCCTGCTCGGCCAGGCGGCCGGACAGGGGCAGCAGGACGGCGATGTGACTCGGGTTGAAGTCTTGTTGCTGCGCCACCGCCTGAGTGTCGGGCAGGTAGGCCCGGCCCGGGTGCTCCGGATAGCTGTTGCTCCAGGACTGCAACTGCCAGTTGCGCTGGGCCTCGGGCTGCCCGGTGGCGTTGAGGATGGCCATCAGCCGGAACCAGCCATTGGCCTCGGCGGAATATTGCTCGCTCTGGGCCTGGCGCAGGTTGGCGGCGGGCACCGCGCTCAGCAGCCGGTGAATGCGCTCGCGGTTGTTGCCCTGGGCGGGGCCGGAAAGCAGCTCATGGCGGGCAATCAGGGCCAGGGCGGCTTCCAGCGGCTGTTGCTGTTGCTCGTACAGGTTGGCCTGCAACAGCCACAGGTAGGCCCGGGCGGAGGGGGCAAGGGCTTGAGCGTCGATGCTCTGCAGCCGCTGCAGACCGGCTCCCGGTTGCTGCTCCGTCAGCAGCACGGCGGCGTCGAGCAGAGTGAGCACCGGCTGTTGGGACAGGGAGGCGGCATTGCGCAGGTTGTTGAGCCGGGCTCTGGCGTCGGCGGTGTTGCCCTGCTGCAGCTGGGCGCGGATGGCCAGTACTCGCCAGGCAAAGGCGTCGTCTCCGCTGGCGACCTCGGCCTGGGCCGAATACTGCTCGGCTGCGCGGTCAAGGGGACTGAACATGTCCGGTGCCGGCTCGGGCGTGACGGCGGGCTGCATGAGCCCGGTCCCGCAGGCGGCGAGAACCGATGAAAGCACCAGGGTAAACAGCAGTCGTGTTACACTGGCCCATTGAGTTTGAGTTGCCAATCCCTTATTTCCCATGCTGAGTCATTCTGGTCCTAAGTGTAATCGGGCCGGGACGGTGAAACAATTGCTTGCACAGGAGTCATCATGAACCAGGCCGCCGCCCTTTACATTGTGCCCACCCCCATCGGAAACCTGGGTGACATCAGCCAGCGTGCGCTGGATACCCTGCGCCAGGTGGATGTGATTGCCTGCGAGGACACCCGCCATACCGGCAAACTGCTGTCCCATTATCAGATTGGCACCCCTACCTGGGCGCTGCACGACCATAACGAGCAGCACAAGGCGGAGCAGCTGGTGAACCGGTTGCTGGACGGTAAGAGCATCGCCTTGGTGTCGGATGCGGGCACGCCGCTGATCAGCGACCCCGGTTATCACCTGGTCAACCGCTGTCGCGAGGCTGGCATTCAGGTGGTGGCGCTGCCCGGCCCCTGTGCCGCGGTCACCGCGCTGTCGGCGGCCGGCCTGCCCACGGATCGTTTTGTGTTCGAAGGCTTTTTGCCCGCCAAGGACAAGGCCCGTCACGACAAGCTGGAAAGCCTGAAGGACGAGCCCAGAACCATGGTGTTTTACGAATCCCCCCGGCGTCTGCTGGATACAGTGGCGGCGCTGGTTGAAGTGATGGGCGAAGAGCGCCGGCTGGTGGTGGCCCGGGAGCTGACCAAGGCCTTTGAAACCATTCACGGCCTGCCGGCAGGCGAGATGCTCGACTGGCTGAAGGAAGACGCCAACCGCTGCCGGGGCGAAATTGTGCTGATGGTGGCCGGACACAAGGCGGACGCCGATGCCCTGCCGGTGCCGGCGCTGAAAACCCTGGCCCTGCTCAGCGCCGATCTGGGGCTGAAAAAGGCCTCGGCCCTGACTGCCGAGATCCACGGCTTGAAGAAGAACGCCCTGTACAAATACGGGCTGGAAGCCGGCTTATAATCCGATGTGAAGATCGTCTGCCACAGCGCATAACGTCGACCAAAGGGCCTGCTTCTCGACACGCTTCGAGCACCTCCTTGTGTCGCTCGGCAAATGCATCTGACCGCCAGGGATGGCGGGAATGCCGAAAATGCAGGAGCAATTTTTCGGCCCCTGCATTTGATCGGTCGTGAAGCAGCTCCCTTTGCCCTCCTGTTGGTAATCTGAGCTGATTGCCGGGTTAAACTCTGAATTGCCCCAGCCGCAGTTCCTGCTGTTCCACCTGTTGCTCCATGATGGCACACTGTGCCACCTGATGGCGGGCGCCATCCGCCACTGCCTGGCCGTGATCACGAATGTTGGTGGTGTTGCGGTTGATCTCCTCGCTGGTGGCGCTTTGCTGCTCGGCGGCGGTCACGATCTGCAGGTTCATGTCGTCGATACGCGTCATGGCCTCACGAATGCGGGTCAGTAGCGCGTTGGCGGCGCCCGCTTCTTCCGCGGTGCGGCTGGCGGCGTCACGGCTTCGGTGTATGCGCGACTCGGCCAGGCTCACGCCCTGCTGCAGGCGCTCAATCATCTGGCGAATTTCCTGAGTGGACGCCTGGGTGCGCGAGGCCAGGGAGCGCACTTCGTCGGCCACCACCGCAAAGCCCCGGCCCGACTCACCGGCCCGGGCCGCCTCGATGGCGGCATTGAGCGCCAGCAGGTTGGTCTGCTCGGCAATGCCGGTGATCACCGACAGAATGGATTCTATCTGGCCGCTGAGCTGGCTCAGCTCGTTGATGGCCAGGCTGGTTTCGTCCATGTCCTCGGCCAGCCGGCGAATGGCGCTGGTGGACGATGACACCACGCTCACGCCGTCTTCGGTTTCCCGGCTGGCGTCGGTGGCCGCCTGGGCCGCGTGCTGGGCGTGGCGGGCCACGTCTTCGGCCGTGACCGTCATTTCCTGCATGGCGGTGGCCAGCTGATCCAACTCCCGTAATTGCTCCTGCAGCCGGCCGGCGGCCTGCTCGGCTTCCCGAGTGGTATGGCTGGCGCTGGCTTTTACCTGCTGCGAACTGCCCTTGACCTCGCCGATCAGGGTTTGTAAGTGCTGCAGCAGGCCGTTGAATTCCTGCTCTACCTGAGTGATTTCGTCATTTCCCCGGGCCGGCAGCCGCCGGGTCAGATCCCCTTCGCCCTGGTTGATCTCCTTCAGTGACTGGTGCAACTGCACCAGCGGGCGCAGCAGATGACGCACCAGAAAGCCCAACAGCAGCAGGCTAAGGGCCACACCGATAAAGGTACCTATTGCTGCCCGGCGGTTAAGGTTGTCAACCTCGCTCATCACAGTATCCCGATCCAGTACCACGCCGATATACCAGTCCATGCCGCTGAGGCCGTTCAGGGGCGTAAAGGACACCAGCAGGTCGGCCTCGTTACCGCTTATCTCGGTCAGGGTGGCTTCCAGGGCCGGGGTTTTGCCGTTAAACAAGGTGCTCAGCGGCTGGCCGTTAAGGGCGGCATCGGGATGGGAAATGATATTGCCCTTGCCGCTCAGCAGAAAGGCATAGCCTGCCTGGTTGAAGTCGAGGGTATTGAGGGCGTCGGAAATCACGCCAAGGTGAATGTCGCCGCCAAAGGCGCCGCGGAATTCCCCCTGCTGAGTGAATTTGGTTACGGCGGAGATCATCAGCTCGCCGCTGCTGGCGATCACATAGGGCTCGGTCAGCACCGCTCGCGGGGCCAGCCGGGCCTGGTCATACCAGGGACGCTGGCGGGCATCCCAGTCGGCCGGCGGGTTCCAACTGGCGTCGTTGGTAATGGCCCGTCCGCCGGTGCTCTCCAGTCCGCCGAACATGGAGTCGAACTGTTCCACCAGCACAGGATCGGTAAAGGCGGCATTGATCTCGCCGTTGTCAAACCGGCGATCCAGCTGCTGGGCGGTGAGATCGATCAGCTGCAGCTTGCCGTTGAGCCAGCCGGTGATCTGGCGGGCCAGGGTGTCGCTGGTTTCCATGATGCCGGCCCGGGTTTGCGCCATCAGGGCGGCGCGCATCTGGGTGGCCTGCAGTACCGACAGCACCCCTGTGGTTAAAAACAGCACGGCCGCCGCCGCCCAGCCGACCTTGTGGGCAATCTTCATGGTCATCGTCCTTGATGGGTTCCGAAAGAGAATGCTCAATAATAAAGCGCTTCAGGTCGTGGCCCCAGAGCTTGTCTCGGTAATTCGTCAAAATGAGATCCCGGCCACTGTTTAGCCTGCAGAAGGTGCAATTTGAATGGGACTGGCGCCCGGCGCCGGCCTGGGGTACACTGCGCGCCGAGCTGGCCGGACAATCGCTGCCTCGTCGTGGTGCCTTTGGCAGACGGGCGAGGGGGAGGAAAGTCCGGGCTCCACAGGGCAGGGTGCCAGGTAACGCCTGGGGGGCGTGAGCCCACGACCAGTGCAGCAGAGAGCAGACCGCCGATGGCCTTCGGGCACAGGTAAGGGTGAAAGGGTGCGGTAAGAGCGCACCGCGCGGCTGGTAACAGTCCGTGGCACGGTAAACTCCACCCGGAGCAAGACCAAATAGGCCTCCTACAGGCGCGGCCCGCGCTGGAGGCGGGTAGGTTGCTGGAGCCGGCGAGCGATTGCCGGCCTAGAGGAATGATTGTCAATCGGGCTTGCCCGATACAGAACCCGGCTTACAGGCCAGCTCACCTTATTTATCCACAACGCAGCCATCAGGCTGCGTTGTTTCGTTATGCCACCGGCTTCCGCGTATTTTTTCTTTGTCTCTCGCCTTTTCACGGCAAATCGCCGTTGGTGTTTTTAAACAGAGTCGTCAACAGCGCCCTTTGTCGTGAGCAACTATTTCCTTGCTTGAAATGCCGGTATTCGCTCCTTACACTTGGTGCGGTGGGAAAAAGTGGATCTTTGTGGAACAAAGTAGAATTTCAGGGACTCTGAATGTTGCGCGGTGCCCATGCCATCAGCCTGGACAGCAAGGGGCGGCTGGCCATACCAACCCGATATCGTGAGCCGTTGCGTGATGAATGCGATGGCTTGCTGGTATGCACTATCGACATCAGCCACCCCTGTCTGTTGCTTTACCCGCTGAACGAGTGGGAGCTGGTAGAGAAAACCCTGCGCAGCCTGTCGAGTACTCATCCCCAGGAGCGGCGCCTGCAGCGGCTGTTACTGGGGCATGCCGCCGAGTGTGAACTGGATGGCAACGGCCGTTTTCTGGTGCCGGCGCCCCTTCGGTTGCACGCGGGGCTGGATAAAAAAATCATGCTGGTAGGGCAGCTTAATCGTTTCGAAATCTGGAGCGAGCCCCGCTGGCAACAACAAATAAACGATGATTTGCAGGCGCTTCCCGAGGAAGGCTGGGACTCATCGGAACGATTGCGGGACTTTTCGCTATAACAATGAGTGAACAACAGGCACACATTACCGTTCTGCTGGAAGAAGCAGTGGCCGGTCTGAATATTCGTCCCGACGGCATCTATGTCGACGGCACCTTTGGCCGGGGCGGCCACTCGCGCCATATTCTGTCGAAACTGGGCCCGAATGGCCGCTTGCTGGCCATCGACCGGGATCCGGCGGCCATTGCCGTCGCCGAGCAAATTCATGACTCCCGTTTTCAAATACTGCACGGCCCTTTTTCCGGTCTGGCCGCCATGATGGAGGCCGAGGGCCTGACCGGCAAGGTGGACGGCGTGCTGCTCGACCTGGGGGTGTCTTCGCCCCAGCTGGATGAAGCCGAGCGGGGGTTCAGCTTTCAGAAGGACGGCCCCCTCGACATGCGCATGGATCCCGGCAGCGGCCAGAGTGCCGCCGACTGGCTCAACCATGCCGATATGGACGACATCGCCTGGGTGCTGAAAACCTTTGGCGAAGAGCGCCATGCCCGCAAGATTGCCCGGGCCATCGTACACGACCGGCAGACTACGCCCTGGAGCCGAACCCGCCAGCTGGCGGAGATGATCGCCCGGGTCAACCCCAGCAAGGAAAAGAACAAGCACGCCGCCACCCGCAGCTTTCAGGCCATTCGCATCTACATCAACAGCGAGCTGGACGAGATCGAGCAGGCACTGAATGGCGCCCTGACGGTGCTGGCCCCCGGCGGCCGGTTGTCGGTCATCAGTTTCCATTCCCTGGAGGACCGTCTGGTCAAACATTTCATTCGCAAGCAGGAAAAAGGCCCTGAAGTGCCGCCCGGACTGCCCCTGACCGAGGCCCAGCTGGCCGGTGGCCGGCTGCTGAAAAGCGTGGGCAAGGCGCAAAAGCCGTCGCCCGAGGAAGTGGCCGCCAACCCGCGGGCGCGCAGCTCGGTGCTGCGGGTGGCCGAGCGGCTGGAGACCTCGGCGTAATGGAAAGCCGCATCAACCTGGCCCGGGAAATCGGGCGGGATCTGTGGCGTTACAAATGGCTGCTGGGGCTGGCCATGATCACCGTGGTGTCGGCCATGACGGTGATCGTGGTGACCCACAGTACCCGTCAAAAAACCAGTGAATACAACGAGCTGATGGCCGAGCAGGACAAGCTCGACATCGAATGGCGCAACCTGCTGCTGGAGCAGAACACCCTGATGGAGCACAGCCGCATCGAGGCCCTGGCCCGGGAAAAACTGGGCATGAAGCGGCCCGAGCCGGGCAAGGAAAAACTGGTGATGCAACCATGAGCTGGCGCAAAAAACAGAAAAAGGAGCCGATGCTGGCCCGCGGGCGGTTTTATTTTACCTGCGGCGTGATCCTGCTGGCCTTTTTTGCGTTGTTCGCCCGGGCCGCCTGGATCCAGGTGATCTCGCCGGATCGGCTGCGTCAGGAGGGGGATCTGCGCTCCCTGCGCTCCACGGCGGTCAGTAATGCTTCACGGGGCATGATCATGGATCGCAACGGCGAAGAGCTGGCGGTGTCGGTGCCGGTGCAGGCGGTGTGGGCGGATCCCAAGCAGATCCATGCCGAACAGAGCCTTAACAAGCAGCAGGCCTGGCAGGCGCTGGCGGAAGTGCTGGGCGTGCCCCACGACACCCTGCTGGCCCGCGTGCAGGACCCCAAGCGCCGCTTTGTGTATCTGCAGCGCCAGGTCACCCCGGCGGTGGCCGACTACATTCGCAAGCTGCGCCTGCCCGGGGTGCACCTGCGTCCGGAAGAGCGGCGCTTTTATCCCACCGGCGAGATCAACGCCCACCTGGTGGGCATGACCAATATCGACGGCGCCGGCATCGAGGGCATAGAGCGGGCCTTCAACGACTGGCTTACCGCCCAGCCCGGTGAACGCAAGGTACGCAAGGATCGCCTGGGCCGAGTGATTGAGGATCTGGGGGTGGTGGCACAAGCCCGGGAAGCGAACCACATCGAACTGACCATCGACCAGCGGGTGCAGGCCCTGGCCTACCGCTCCCTCAAACGCGCCTTTGAATACCACAGGGCCACCTCGGCCTCGCTGGTGATGCTGGATGTAAAAACCGGTGAGGTGCTGGCCATGGTCAACGCGCCTTCGTTCAACCCCAACAACCGCAGCCAGTACCAGAGCTTTCGCGCCCGCAACCGGGCGGTGACCGACACCTATGAGCCGGGCTCCACCCTCAAGCCGATGATAGTGGTTAGCGCCCTGGAAAACGGCGTGGTGCAAGCCGACTCCATCATCGACACCAGCCCGGGCTGGATGCGGCTGGGGGGCAAACGGGTGGCGGATACCCGCAACCTGGGCAAAATCACCGTGGAAACCGTGCTGCAGCGCTCGTCCAACATGGGCATGGTGCGCATGGCGATGGAAGAAACCCCGGATCAGCTGCTCGACACCCTGTATCGCTTTGGCCTGGGCATCGACTCGGGCATGGGGCTGGTGGGCGAGAGTACCGGCCTGGTGCCCCAGCGCCGGCGCTGGTCCGACATCGAGCAGGCCACGTTGTCGTTTGGCTACGGCGTGACCGTCACCCCACTGCAGCTGGCCCAGGCCTATGCCATTCTGGCCAACGGCGGCGAGCGCCATCCGCTGACCATCATCAAACGCAATCAGCCCGCCAGCGGCGAGCAGGTGATCCCCCGCCGCCATGCCGAGGCGGTACTGAACATGCTGGAAAGCGTGGTACGCCCCGGCGGCACCGCCACCAACGCCGCCATTGCCGGCTACCGGGTGGGCGGCAAGACCGGCACCTCGCGCAAGGCCATCGCCGGCGGTTACGGCAGCGATTACGTGGGCCTCTTTGCCGGCGTGGCGCCGCTCAGCGATCCGCGCCTGGCCATGGTGGTGGTGATCAACGAACCCCAGGGCGATCAGTATTACGGCGGTCAGGTGGCGGCCCCGGTGTTTGCCGAGGTGATGAGTGGTGCCCTGCAACTGCTCAACATTCGCCCCGATGCGGCCACCGAAGAACAATTCCAGCTGGCAGGACAGGAGGCAGCCGTTGTCCCTCACACTTAGAGAGCTGGCGATTCCCCTGGGCCACGCGGCCCCGGCCATCGCCATTGAGCACATCACCCTCGACAGCCGGGCGGTCACCCCCGGCTGCCTGTTTATTGCCGTTAAAGGCCATCAGACCGACGGTCGTCAGTTTATCGGCAGTGCCCTGGAGCGGGGTGCTTCGGCGGTGATCTATCAGGCCGACACCCCCGAAGCGGCCGGCCTGGATGCCCAGGACCACCGCCTGCTGGGCGTGTACCGGCTGCCGGAGCAGCTGTCGCGGCTGGCCGGTGCCTTTTATGGCGACCCGTCGCGGCAACTGCAACTGGTGGGGGTGACCGGTACCAACGGCAAAAGCACCGTCTCCCAGCTGATCGCCCACTGGAGCCAGTTGCTGGGCACCACCACCGGCGTGATGGGTACCCTGGGCAACGGCTTGTGCGGCCGGCTTCGGCCTGCCGTCAACACCACCGGCTCGGCGCTGGAGGTGCAGGCCGAGCTGGCGGCCATGCTCGACGCCGGTGCGCGCAGAGTGGCGATGGAGGTGTCTTCCCACGGCCTGCATCAGCACCGAGTGGCCGCGCTGGATTTTGACGTAGCGGTGTTCACCAACCTGAGCCGGGATCATCTGGATTACCACGGCACCATGGCGGAATACGGTGAGGTCAAGCGCGGCCTGTTCGAACTGTGCCGCCAGGGCCGGGTGATCAACGCCGATGACGTTCACGGCCGGCGCTGGCTGGCTCATTACCCCGACGCCGTGGCCTACAGCCTGCACGGCCGAATGGCGGATTTTCCCGGCCGCCAGCTGGTGGCGGAAACGGTGCATTTTTATGGTGACGGGGTGAAAGTGACCATTAACTCCGACTGGGGGAATGGTGTATTATCCGCCCCCCTGATCGGCCGTTTCAATGTCGCCAATCTGCTGGCGGCCATGGGGGCGTTATTGGTGCTTGGTGAGTCCTTCGAGCGACTGCTGGAAACCGCCCCCAAACTGGTGGGGGTGGCCGGGCGCATGGAGCCCTTTACCGCCCCCGGCAAGCCGCTGGTGGTGGTGGACTATGCCCACACCCCGGATGCCCTGGAGCAGGTGCTACAGGCGCTGCGTCTGCACTGCCGGGGCCGGCTGTGGTGCCTGGTGGGCTGCGGCGGCGATCGGGACAGGGGCAAGCGGCCGCTGATGGCGGCGGCGGGGGAAAATGGCGCCGACGAGCTGATCCTGACCGACGACAACCCCCGCACCGAGTCACCGGCGGCCATTATCTCCGATATGCAGGCCGGACTCAGTGCACCGAATACCGCCAGGGTGATTCACTCCCGGGCCGAGGCCATTGCCTATGCCGTGGGCGCAGCGAACGAGCAGGACATTATTTTGGTAGCAGGCAAGGGCCATGAGGATTATCAGATAGTGGGTACACAGACCTTACATTACAGCGATCGGGAAACCGTGGCCGCCGCGCTGGCCGCCGCGCTGGGAGCAGACCGGTGATTGCCATTTCCCTGAGCCGGCTGGCCGAGGCCTCCGGCGGCGAGCTGCGCGGGAGTGACCGCGATATTCTGGCGGTGTCCACCGACAGCCGTCAGCCCATGGATGAGGGCTGCCTGTTTGTGGCCTTGTCCGGTGAGCGTTTCGACGCTCACGACTTTGCCGCCCAGGCGGTGGCGCAGGGGGCGGCCGCCCTGTTGGTGGAGCGCTGGCTGGATTCCGAACTGCCCCAGATCCGGGTGGCCGACACCCGGCTGGCGCTGGGGGTGCTCGGCGGCCTGGTGCGTGAGCAAAGTGGTGCCCGGGTGCTGGCCATTACCGGCAGCTGCGGCAAGACCACGGTGAAGGAAATGGCCGCCAGCATACTGCGCCAGAAGGGCGAGGTGCTGGCCACCAGAGGCAACCTCAATAACGAAATCGGGGTGCCCCTGACTCTGTGCGAGCTGACCCACGACACCGACTACGCGGTGATCGAGCTCGGCGCCAACCACATCGGTGAAATTGCCTGGACCAGTTCGCTGGCAAAGCCCCATGTGGCACTGATTAACAACGTGGAAGCTTCACACCTGGAAGGGTTCGGCTCCCTGGAGGGCATCGCTCAGGCCAAGGGAGAAATCTACAGCGGTCTGGTTCCCGGTGGCGTGGCCATTGCCAACGGCGACAGTCCCTTTTGCAGCCTGTGGAAACAGCAGGTGGAACTGATGTATTTCGGCGACCGGCGCGACTACCAGGCCCGCCAGGTGACCCTGGATGGCGCCGGCTGCGCCCGGTTCCGGCTGCTGACGCCTAAGGGCGAGGTAGAGGTGCAGTTGCCGGTGCCCGGCAGGCACAATGTGGCCAATGCCCTGGCTGCCGCCGCCGGTACCGAGCAGCTCGGCGCCAGCCTGGAGGAGATTGCGACCGGTCTTGCCGCCTTTAACCAGGCCAAAGGCCGGCTGCAGGTCTGGATGCGACCCGGGCTGACGGTGCTGGATGATACCTATAACGCCAGCGTCGCGTCGGTACTGGCGGGGCTCGATACCCTGGCCAGCCTGCCCGGGTATCGTATTTTTGTGTTCGGCGACATGGCCGAGCTCGGCGATTACAGCCGCGACATGCACATCAAGGTGGGCGAGCATGCCCGCCAGCTCGGCATTGATGCGGTGCTCACCGTGGGCCGTGACAGCAAGGACACGGCCACGGCGGCCCAGGGCCGTCATTTCGACAACAAGCAACAACTGTGGCCGGCGCTGAAAGCGGCGCTGGCTGCCCACAACAAGGTGGTGGTTTTGGTCAAGGGTGCACGCAGTGCCCGGATGGAACAGCTGGTCCGGGCCATTCAGGAGGGAGAGCTATGCTAGTCTGGCTGGCGGAATGGCTGACTCCCCATTTCGGTTTTTTCAACGTCTTTTCCTACCTCACCTTCAGGGCCATCATCTCCATCCTGACCGGCCTGCTGGTCTCCCTGTGGATTGGCCCCCGGCTGATCCGCCGGCTGCAGCAACTGCAGATTGGCCAGGTGGTGCGCAACGACGGTCCCGAGTCCCACTTCAGCAAGGCTGGCACTCCCACCATGGGCGGTCTGATGATCCTGATCGCCATCTTTGTATCGGTGCTGCTGTGGGCCCGGCTGTCCAACCCCTATGTGTGGGTGGTGCTGTTCGTGCTGGGCGCCTTTGGCGCCATCGGCTTTGTGGATGACTACCGCAAGGTGGTGCGCAAGAACACCGACGGCCTGATTGCCCGCTGGAAGTATTTCTGGCAGTCGGCGGCGGCATTGGCGGCGGCGGGCTTTGTGTACTGGATTGCCAAGGATCCGGCCCAGACCCAGTTGGTGGTGCCCTTCTTTAAGGACGTCATGCCCCAGCTTGGCCTGTTCTTTATCGTGCTCAGCTACTTCGTGATCGTCGGCTCCAGCAATGCGGTCAACCTGACCGATGGCCTCGACGGCCTGGCCATCATGCCCACCGTCATGGTGGCGGCGGGCTTTGCGCTGGTGGCCTGGGCCACCGGTAACGTCAATTTCGCCGAGTACCTGCACATTCCGTACGTGGCTCATGCCGGCGAGCTGACCGTGGTGTGCACCGCCATTGTCGGTGCCGGCCTCGGCTTTTTGTGGTTCAACACCTTTCCCGCCCAGGTGTTTATGGGGGATGTGGGTTCACTGGCTCTGGGAGCGACCCTGGGCGTGATTGCCGTGCTGGTGCGCCAGGAATTCCTGCTGGTGATCATGGGCGGCATTTTCGTGATCGAGACCCTGTCGGTGATCCTGCAGGTGGGCTCCTACAAGCTGCGGGGCCAGCGGATTTTCCGCATGGCACCCATTCATCACCATTACGAACTGAAAGGCTGGCCCGAGCCGCGGGTGATTGTTCGTTTCTGGATCATCACCCTGATGCTGGTGCTCACCGGCCTGGCCACCCTGAAGCTGAGATAACGCCATGATCCCTGCGCGCACTGTGATTATCGGACTGGGGCAGACGGGACTGTCCTGTGTGCGCCACTGCCTGACCCGGGGCATCCGCCCGCTGGTGATGGACACCCGTGCCCAGCCGCCGGGGGCCGAACAGTTGCCCGCAGGGCTGGAGTGTTATTTCGGTGGCCTGAACGCCGAGGTGCTCTGTGGTGCCGAGCTGATTATCGCCAGCCCCGGGGTGCCCCTGGCCACGCCGGAGCTGCGCCGTGCCGCCGAGGCCGGGGTGGAGATCATCGGCGACGTCGAGCTGTTTCTGCGGGAGTGTACGGCCCCGGTGATCGCCATTACCGGCTCCAACGGCAAGAGCACCGTCACCACCCTGGTGGGCGAGATGGCCGCCGAAGCGGGACTGGCGGTGGGGGTAGGCGGCAACATCGGTACCCCGGCGCTGGAGCTGCTGGAACGCTCCCTGGCGCTGGCGGTGCTGGAGCTGTCCAGTTTTCAGCTGGAAACCACGCCCGGCTTGCGGGCCCTGGCCGCCACCGTGCTCAACATCAGTGAAGACCACCTGGATCGCTACGACTCCCTGGCCCACTACCGGGACACCAAGCTCGGCATCTATCAGGGCGCCGGGCTGTGCGTGTACAACCGGGAAGACGCTGACACCCGGCCGCCCGCCGGTTGCCGGGCGGTGAGCTTTGGCCTGAACGAACAGGATTATGGCCGGGTCGAGCAGGGCGGCGAGCGTTGGCTGGCGGTGCACGGCGAGCCGGTACTGCCGGTACGCGAGCTGCGCATCGTCGGTGCTCATAACCAGCTCAATGCCCTGGCCGCCATGGCGCTGGCGGACGAGGCCGGGATTCCCCGTGCCGCCCAGCTTGCTGTGCTGCGCCGCTTTGCCGGTCTGGCCCATCGTTGCCAGTTTGTGGCCGAGAAACAGGGGGTGCGCTGGATCAACGACTCCAAGGCCACCAATGTGGGCGCCACCCTGGCGGCCATCGACGGCATCGCCGACGGTCTGTCCGGCCGGCTGTGGCTGATTGCCGGCGGCCAGGGCAAGGGACAGGATTTTTCCCCGCTGGTGCCGCTGCTCAACAGCCGCATTGCCGGCATGGCCTGCCTGGGAGAAGACCAGGAACAACTGCTGCGGCTTGGCTCCAATACTCATGCCGTGGCCGGCATGGCCGAAGCGGTGGCCTGGTGCGCGACACAGGCCACCCCTGGTGACTGGGTGCTGCTGGCCCCGGCCTGCGCCAGCCTCGACATGTACCCCAATTACCTGGCCCGGGGTGATCATTTCACCGCCCTGGTGGAGGCATTGTGAAACTGCTGCCCGCCTTTAGCGCCGACTGGCTGCTGCGCCCGTCCCAGGGCCATATCTATGACCGCCAGCTGGTGATTTTGTCGCTGGCGCTGATGGCCATCGGTCTGGTGATGGTGTCGTCCGCCTCCATCGCCGAGGGCATTGCGGTGGGCGACGATGCCTTTTATTTCGTCAAGCGTCACGGCAGCTTTCTGCTGATTTGCCTGTTTCTCAGTGCATTGGTATTGCAGGTGCCGATGGCCCGCTGGCAGCAGTGCAACGCCGGCTTTCTGATCCTGGCGCTGCTGATGCTGGTCCTGGTGCTGGTGGCCGGACGCGAAATTAACGGCAGTAAGCGCTGGCTGGCGTTGGGGCTGTTCAACGTACAACCGGCGGAAATTGCCAAGCTGGCGCTGTTCACTTTCCTCGCCGGTTTTCTGGTGCGCAAGCAGGATGAGGTGCGCGGTCACTGGAAGGGCTTTCTCAAGCCCCTGGCGGTGATGGGCATGCTGTCGTTCCTGCTGCTGATGCAGCCGGATCTGGGCTCGGTGGTGGTGCTGTTTGTCACCACCCTGGGCATGCTGTTTATCGCCGGCGCCCGCATGGGCCAGTTTATCAGCCTGGTCATGCTGGGCATGGCCCTGGTGGCGGGCCTGATCGCCATGGCTCCCTACCGGGTGAAGCGGGTGACTTCCTTTCTCAATCCCTGGGACGATCCCTTTGGCAGCGGTTACCAGCTGACCCAGTCGCTGATGGCCTTTGGCCGGGGCGGCTGGTTTGGCGAAGGGCTCGGCAACTCGATTCAGAAACTGGAATACCTGCCCGAGGCGCACACCGACTTTGTCTTCGCCATTCTCGGCGAGGAGCTGGGCTTTACTGGTGTGCTGATGGTGCTGTTGCTGCAGTGCTGGCTGGCGTTCAAGGCGCTGCGCATCGGTCAGAAGGTACTGAACGGCGGCCGCCAGTACGAAGGCTATCTGGCCGTGGGCATCGGCATCTGGTTCAGCTTTCAGACCGTGGTCAACGTGGGCGCGGCCTCGGGCATGCTGCCCACCAAGGGCCTGACCCTGCCCCTGGTGAGCTACGGTGGCTCCAGCTTGCTGGTCATGAGCGCCGCCGTGGCCATTCTGGTGCGCATCGATTTTGAATGGCGCCGGGATCATATGCAGGCCAGACAGCGGGAGGCACTATGAGCGACAACAAAACTTTGCTGGTGATGGCCGGCGGCACCGGCGGCCATGTGTTCCCCGGGCTGGCGGTGGCGGATCTGCTGCGGCAGGAAGGCTGGACCATTCACTGGCTGGGCACCGCCGAGCGGATGGAAGCCCGGCTGGTGCCCAGCCACGGCTACCCGCTGCATACCATCAGCATTGCCGGCGTGCGTGGCAATGGCCTCAAGCGGCTGCTGGCGGCCCCCTTTAAAGTCGCCAATGCGGTGCGTCAGGCCCGCCACATACTGAAACAGACTCAACCGGATGTAGTGCTGGGCATGGGCGGTTTTGCCGCCGGCCCGGGCGGGGTGGCGGCAAAACTGGCGGGCATTCCGCTGGTGCTGCACGAGCAGAATGCCGCCGCCGGCCTGACCAACCGGCTGCTGGCGCGCATTGCCAGCCGCGTGCTGATGGCCTTTCCCGGCGCCTTTGCCAAGGGCGAGGTGGTGGGCAACCCGGTGCGTCCGGAGGTGGTGGCGCTGCCGGCACCGGAACAGCGTATCGGCCTGGAACCCCAGCCGCTGCGGCTGCTGGTGGTGGGCGGCAGCCTGGGCGCGAAAATTCTCAACGATACCCTGCCCGAAGCGCTGGCCCGAGTGAGCGCCCCGGTGCGGGTACGCCACCAGTGCGGCAAGGGCAACAGCGAGGCGGTGCGTGCCGCCTACGCGGCTCAGGGCGTGCAGGCCGAGGTGAGCGACTTTATCACCGACATGGCCGCCGCCTACGGCGAGGCCGATCTGGTGGTGTGCCGGGCCGGTGCGCTGACGGTGTCGGAAGTGGCGGCGGCGGGTATTGGCGCCATTTTCGTGCCGCTGCCTCATGCGGTGGACGATCATCAGACCAAAAATGCCCAGGCATTGGTGAACGAGGGCGCCGCCCTGCTGATGCCTCAGGCCACCCTGACCCCGGCGGTGCTGGCGGCGCAACTGGACCAACTGGCCGGCAGCCGTGAGCGGCTGCGGGACATGGCCGACAAAGCCCGGCAACAGGCGATTACCGATGCGGCGGCGCAGGTGGCGAACTGCCTGCGCGCCCTGGCGAAATAAACGAGAGACTGGCATGACCAAGGTTGAACTGGCAAAACTGAGAAGCATGATCCCGGAGATGAGACGGGTCAGACGCATTCACTTTATCGGCATCGGCGGTGCCGGTATGGGGGGGATTGCCGAGGTGCTGGCCAACGAGGGCTATGCCATTTCCGGCTCCGATATCGCCTACAACCCGGTCACCGACCGGCTGCAGGCCATGGGCGCCACCATTTTTCTGGGCCACGATGCCCAGCAGGTGGCCGGGGCCAGCGTGGTGGTGGTGTCCACCGCCATACAGGCCGACAACCCGGAACTGCTGGCGGCCCGGGATCTGCGCATTCCGGTGGTGCGCCGGGCCGAAATGCTGGCGGAGCTGATGCGTTTTCGTCACGGGGTGGCGGTGGCCGGCACCCACGGCAAAACCACCACCACCAGCCTGGTGGCCAGCATTTACGGTGAAGCGGAGCTGGACCCGACCTTTGTGATTGGCGGCCTGCTCAACAGCGCCGGCTGCAATGCCCGGCTGGGCACCAGCCGTTATCTGATCGCCGAAGCCGACGAAAGCGATGCCTCCTTCCTGCACCTGCAGCCCATGGTGTCCATCGTCACCAATATTGAAGCGGATCACATGGATACCTACGGCGGCGACTTCAGCAAGCTGGAGGGTACCTTTGTCGACTTTCTGCACAACCTGCCGTTCTACGGTCTGGCGGTGCTGTGCATCGACGATGAAGTGGTACGCAGCCTGCTGCCCCGCATCGGCCGCCAGTCCGTGACCTACGGCTTTCATCCCGAAGCCGATTACCGGGTAGAGGACTTTCACCAGCAGGCGGATCACAGCACCTTTCGAGTCTGCCGCCCCGACGGCAGCTGCCTGGATGTACAGCTCAACCTGCCGGGCCGGCACAATGCCCAGAACGCGGCGGCGGCCATTGCCGTGGCCTGCGAGGACGGCATCGAGGACGCGGCCATACTGGCGGCGCTGAAAAAGTTCGAGGGCGTGGGCCGGCGTTTTCAGCAATACGGCGAGTTCGACACCGGTCGTGGCCGGGTCAAGCTGGTGGACGACTACGGCCACCACCCCAGCGAAGTGCGCGCCACCCAGAATGCGGTGCGCGCCGGCTGGCCCGAGCGCCGGCTGGTGACCATTTACCAGCCCCACCGCTATACCCGCACCCGGGATTTGTACGAGGATTTTGTCGACGTACTGTCGAAAAGCGATGTGCTGATCCTGCTGGAAGTGTACAGTGCGGGCGAAACGCCCATTCCCGGCGCCGACAGCCGGGCGTTGTGCCGCACCATTCGCAGCCGGGGCCAGGAGCCCATTTATGTGGCGAGCCCCGATGAAGTGCCCCTGGTGCTGGCCGACCTGATGCAAGACGGTGACATTGTGCTGACCCAGGGAGCCGGTAATGTGGGCGCCCTGGCGCGCAAGCTGGGCGGGCTCGGACTGTCCATTGAGGCGATGAAACAGCAAGGAGGCCAGTAATGGAATCATTCGGCAAGGTTGCAGTGCTCTTTGGCGGACGCTCCGCCGAACGGGAAGTGTCGTTGCGTTCCGGCGCCGCCGTGCTGGCCGGGCTGCAGCGGGCCGGGGTGGATGCCCACGGCATCGACACCAGGGATTATCCGCTGGCGCAACTGAAGGAAGACGGCTTTGACCGCGCCTTTATCGTGGTGCACGGCCGGGGCGGCGAAGACGGCACCCTGCAGGGCGCGCTGGAGCACCTGGGGCTTCCCTACACCGGCTCCCGAGTGCTGGGGGCGGCCCTGGCCATGGACAAGATCCGCACCAAGCAGGTGTGGCGGGCCATGGGGCTGCCCACCGCCGATTTTGACATTGTGCGCCGTAACCAGTACCAGCCCGCCGATGCCGACAGGCTGATGGGGCGCTTTGGCGGTCCTGTGTTCGTCAAGCCGTCTCACGAAGGCTCCAGCATCGGCATGGCCCGGGCGGAAAACGCCACTGAACTGGCCGCCGCCATCGAGGCCGCCTTTGCCTTTGACGACGAGGTGCTGCTGGAGCGTTTTATCGACGGCGATGAATACACCGTCAGCATTCTTGGCGAGCGGGCGCTGCCGGCCATTCGTCTGCGCACCCCGCACACCTTTTACGACTACTCGGCCAAGTACCAGTCGGGCGATACCGAGTATCTCTGCCCCTGCGGTCTGGACGAGGAGGAAGAGCGGGCACTGGGGGAGCTGTGCCTGCGCGCCTTTGATGCCGTGGCCGCCAGCGGCTGGGGCCGGGTCGATCTGATGCGGGATCGCGGTGGTCAGTGGTGGCTGCTGGAAGTGAACACGGTCCCGGGCATGACCGAAACCAGCCTGGTACCCAAGGCGGCCCGAGTGGCCGGCCTGGATTTCGACCAGCTGGTGGTGCAGGTGCTGGGAATGGCAAACTGACATGAGCGAGGCCGTGGTCACCCGTACCCGGCTGGGCTTTTTGTCCGGCCTGGTGTTTTTCCTGCTGGTGCTGGGCGCCCTGCTGTGGGGGCTGTGGCAGTTGGTGATGTGGGCCACGGCGGCCAACCAGGTGCCGGTGAACAGCCTGATCATTCAGGGCGAACACCGTTTTGTGGAGCGGGACGAGCTGCGCCGGTCGGTGCTGGCCCTGCCCGAGGTAGGCAACTTTTTCACCCTGGAGGTGGACCGGGTTCAGCAGCAGCTGCAGGCGCTGCCCTGGGTCTATCAGGCCTCGGTGCGCAAGCAATGGCCCGACAGCCTGCGGGTATATATCGTCGAGCAGCCGGTGGCGGCGTTCTGGAACGAACAGGCGCTGGTCAACACCCATGGCGAGGTGTTTGAGGCCGACCGGGGGCAACTGAAACTGGTGAGCCTGTCGGGGCCCGACGAGGAAGCGGCCAGGGTACTGGAAGAATACCGGCGGCTGCAGCCGCTGCTGGCGGCCAAGGGCTATGACATCAGCCGGCTGCACCTGACGCCGCGGTTTTCCTGGGAGCTGACCCTGGACGACGGCGTCAGGCTGATACTGGGGCGGGACGACATCGAAGCCCGTCTGAAACGATTTGTGAATGTCTATCCGGGCATTGTAGGGCGCGAGCGAGTGGCTTATCTCGACCTGCGTTACGATACCGGACTGGCAGTGGGATGGAAGCAGGACGAAGAGAATGACCAAGAGCGCGGAACGAAATCTGATCGTCGGGCTTGATATCGGCACGGCCAAGGTTACGGCCCTGGTAGGTGAAGTGCTGCCGGACGGCGATCTCAACATCATTGGCCTCGGCAGTCATGCCGCCAAGGGCATGGACAAGGGCGGGGTGAACGATCTCGAGTCGGTGGTCAAGTCCCTCAAGCGGGCGGTGGACGAGGCCGAAATGATGGCCGACTGTCAGATCACCTCCGTGTACCTGGGGTTGTCGGGCAAGCACATCGAATGCCGCAACGAAACCGGCATGGTGCCGGTGTCGGACGAGGAAGTAACCCAGGAAGACATGGACAACGTCATCCACACCGCCAAGTCGGTGCGCTTGTCCGATGAGCACCGGGTGCTGCACGTGATCCCCCAGGAGTACTCCATCGACTTTCAGGAGGGGATCAAGAACCCCATCGGCCTGTCCGGGGTGCGCATGCACGCCAAGGTGCATCTCATCACCTGTCATAACGACATGGCGCGCAACATCGAGAAATGCGTGGAGCGTCTGGGACTGCGGGTAGACCAGCTTATTTTCAGTGCCCTGGCGTCCAGCTATGCGGTACTGACCGACGACGAAAAGGAGCTGGGTGTATGCGTAGTGGATATCGGCGGCGGCACCATGGACATGGCGGTGTTCACCGGGGGCGCGCTGCGCCATACCAAGGTGATCCCCTATGCGGGCAGCACCGTCACCAGTGACATCGCCTATGCCTTTGGCACGCCGCCGCTGGATGCGGAAGCCATCAAGGTGCGCCACGGCTGTGCCTTCAGCCGGCTGGTGAGCAAGGAAGACAGCATCGAAGTGCCCAGCGTGGGCGGGCGCCCGGCGCGCAGCCTGCAACGCCAGACCCTGGCGGAAGTGATCGAGCCCCGCTACAGCGAGCTGCTCGGCATGATCAACCAGGAGCTGGCCCGGGTGCAGACCGAGCTGAAAAAGGCCGGGGTCAAGCACCAGCTGGCCGCCGGCCTGGTGCTCACCGGCGGCGCCGCCCAGATTGAAGGCCTGGTGGAATGTGCCGAGCAGATCTTCCAGTGCCAGGTACGCATCGGCCAGCCCGACGGCATCAAGGGGTTATCGGATTATGTTGAAACGCCGGTGTATTCCACCGCCGTGGGGCTGTTGCAGTACGGCAAGGAGCACCAGTCCATGCCTCAACAGGAGTACAGCAGCAAGTCCAGTGTGGGCGGCCTGATCAAGCGGGTCGGCAACTGGCTGCGTGGTGAATTTTAATTCCGGCGGGAGCTTGCCGGGACCAAAGCGGAGAGAGGGTTAATCCTATGTTTGAACTGATGAATGATCACGAGCAGGAAGCCGTCATTAAAGTGGTCGGTGTGGGCGGCGGCGGCGGTAACGCCGTGGAGCACATGGTGCGGGAAAACCTCGAAGGGGTGGAATTCCTGGCCATCAACACCGATGCCCAGGCGCTGCGCAACGCCAGCGCCCATCACACCCTGCAGGTCGGCAGCGCCATTACGAAAGGCCTGGGCGCGGGTGCCAATCCGGAAGTGGGCCGTGATGCCGCCCTGGAAGACAAGGACGCCATTCGCGATCTGCTCGATGGCGCCGACATGGTGTTTATCGCCGCCGGCATGGGTGGTGGCACCGGCACCGGCGCCGCGCCGGTGGTGGCGGAGGTGGCCAAGGAGCTGGGCATTCTGACCGTGGCGGTGGTGACCAAGCCTTTTGCCTTTGAAGGCAAGAAGCGCATGAACTATGCCCAGCAGGGCATCAACGAGCTGGCCAAGCACGTCGACTCGCTGATCACCATTCCCAACGACAAGCTGCTCAAGGTGCTGGGCCGGGGCATTTCCCTGCTGGACGCCTTCAAGGCCGCCAACAACGTGCTGCTGGGCGCGGTACAGGGCATTGCGGAGCTGATCACCCGTCCGGGTCTGATCAACGTCGACTTCGCCGACGTGCGCACCGTGATGAGGGAAATGGGCACCGCCATGATGGGCACCGGTCACGCCACCGGGGAAGACCGTGCCGAGGAAGCCGCCGAGAAAGCCATCTCCAGCCCGCTGCTGGAAGACGTGGATCTGGCCGGCGCCCGGGGCATTCTGGTGAACATCACCGCCGGCCTCGACATGAGCATCGAAGAGTTTGAAACCGTGGGCAACGCGGTCAAGGCCTTTGCCTCCGAGAACGCCACCGTGGTGGTGGGTACCGTACTGGATCCGGAAATCACCGACGAACTGCGCGTCACCGTGGTGGCCACCGGCATCGGTGCCGAGCGCAAGCCCGACATCACCCTGGTGAAATCCGGCAACAGCCGTGACGACAACGGCCTGCGCCGGGCCGACAGCGGCCACGACGAGCAGCCGGGCAAGCTGGCGGTGGGCGGCGACAATGCTCAGGTGAAAACCGATCTGGACTACCTGGACATTCCGGCCTTCCTGCGCAAGCAGGCAGACTGAAAAACGCGCCGAATTGGCGTGGCTGGGTAAAAACGTGTTAGGATATGTGGCCATTTTAACATGGTTCGAATCGGGCTATCTGACTGACGGACAATCCTATGATTAGACAACGAACTCTCAAGAATACCGTGCAGGCCACCGGAATCGGCCTGCATTCCGGCCACAAGGTGCAGCTGCGCTTTGTTCCTGCGCCGGCCAACACAGGTATCGTGTTTCGTCGTACCGATCTGGAGCCGCAGGTCGAGATTCGGGCCGACGCCGACCTGGTGAAGGACACCATGCTGTGTACCGCCCTGGTCAATGACGACGGCGTGCGGGTGTCTACCATCGAGCACCTGTCCGCCGCCCTGGCGGGGCTGGGCATCGACAACCTCTATATCGAGGTGGATGCCCCCGAGGTGCCGGTGATGGACGGCAGCTCCCATCCCTTCATCTACCTGCTGCAGTCCGGCGGCATTCGCGAGCTGAACGCGCTCAAGCGCTTCATTCGCATCAAGCAGCCGGTGCGGGTGGAAGACGGCGACAAGTGGGCGGAATTCCGGCCCTGGCACCGTGGCTTCAAGATGGATCTGACCATCGACTTCAAGCACCCGGTGTTTGAAGGCCAGAGTCAGCATCTGGTGCTGGATTTTTCCGGCGCCGCCTTTGTGAAGGAGCTAAGCCGGGCGCGGACCTTTGGCTTTATGCGCGATATCGAGTACCTGCATTCCCAGAACCTGGCGCTGGGCGGCAGCCTGGAAAACGCCGTGGTGCTGGATGACTACAAGGTGCTCAACGAAGACGGTTTGCGCTATCCCAACGAGTTTGTGAAGCACAAAATGCTGGACGCCATCGGCGACCTGTATATGTGCAACCACAGCATTCTGGGCGAGTTCCGCGCTTACAAGACCGGCCACGCCCTGAACAACACCCTGCTGCGGGCTCTGCTGGCGCAGACCGAGGCCTGGGAAATGGTCACCTTTGGTGACGAAGGCGCCGAGTCGCCCATCCGTTACTACGACACCGCCTTTCAGCCCGCCTGATCCTGTGCTCACACGCCGGCCTCTCTCCGCGCCGGCGTGTTTTTTGTTTTTCACGGTTGCTTGCCACCCTGTTGTTGCCCTGGTGTCGCTCACTGGCGGCAAACGGCGATTGTGTTTGCCGGCCCCCTTGAATACGGCCGCTGTCATCACCATATACTTTCCGATCCGCACATTCACCGGCAGAGCCTTTTCCTCGCTGCCCCAACGGGTTACATTTGCATGATGAAATGCCGAGAGCGCAGGGCCGGCTGCAGGGGGCACACCGTTTTTCCCGGCAATGTTATCGTTATGGCCTCGCGGGCGCGCGGGGCGACTTTTTTCAACATCACAATTGGCCAAGCATGATTACCAAACTCTTCACTCGAATCATTGGCAGTCGCAACGACAGAACCCTCAAGCGACTGCGCAAGGTAGTAAACGAAATCAATGCCATGGAGCCGAAGTTCGAAGCCCTGTCGGACGCCGAGCTGCAGGGCAAGACGGTAGAATTCCGTAGCCGCCTGGAGCAGGGCGAAACCCTGGAGCAGATTTTGCCCGAGGCCTTTGCGGTGGTGCGCGAGGCCTCCAAGCGGGTGTTTGCCATGCGCCATTTCGACGTGCAGATGATCGGTGGTATGGTGCTGAACAACAACCAGATCGCCGAAATGAAAACCGGTGAGGGCAAGACCCTGACCGGGACGCTGCCGGTGTACCTGAATGCCCTGACCGGCCGGGGCGTGCATGTGGTGACGGTGAACGATTACCTGGCCCGCCGGGATGCGGAAGGCAACCGGCCGTTGTTCGAGTTTCTGGGCCTGACCGTGGGCTGCAACCTGCCGGGTATGAGTCATCAGGAAAAACAGGCCGCCTACGCCTGCGACATCACCTATGGCACCAACAACGAGTTCGGTTTCGACTACCTGCGCGACAACATGGCCTTTTCGCCCGAGCAACGGGTGCAGCGGCCCCTGAACTACGCCCTGGTGGACGAGGTAGACTCGGTGCTGATTGACGAAGCCCGTACGCCGCTGATTATTTCCGGCCCGGCGGAAGACAGTTCCGAGCTGTATAAACGCATCGATACCCTGATCCCCAAACTGGTGAAGCAGGACAAGGAAGACACCGAGGAATACACCGGTGACGGCCACTACACGGTGGACGAGAAGAACAAGCAGGCGCTGCTCACCGAAAATGGCCAGATCTTCGTGGAAGAAGAGCTCAAGCGCATGGGCCTGCTGGACGAGAACGACTCCCTGTTCTCCGCCGGCAACATCACCCTGCTGTCCCACGTCAACGCCGGCCTGCGGGCCCACACCCTGTTTGAGCGCAACGTCGACTACATCGTGCAGAACGACGAGGTGGTGATCGTGGACGAGCACACCGGCCGTACCATGCCGGGCCGGCGCTGGTCCGAGGGCCTGCATCAGGCGGTGGAGGCCAAGGAAGGGGTGAAAATCCAGAACGAGAACCAGACCCTGGCCTCGATCACCTTCCAGAACTATTTTCGGCTGTACGACAAGCTGGCGGGCATGACCGGCACCGCCGACACCGAAGCCTTTGAATTCCAGCATATTTACGGCCTCGATACGGTGGTGATCCCCACCAACAAGCCGATGATCCGCAAGGACATGGGGGATCTGGTATACCTGACCGCCCCGGAGAAATACCAGGCCATCGTCGCCGACATCAAGGACTGCGTGGAGCGGGGCCAGCCGGTGCTGGTGGGTACCGTCTCCATTGAAAACTCCGAACTGCTGTCCGGCATTCTCGACAAGGAAGGCATCAAGCATCAGGTGCTCAACGCCAAGTTCCACCAGAAGGAAGCGGAGATCATCGCCCAGGCCGGCCGGGCCGGTACCGTGACCATCGCCACCAACATGGCCGGCCGGGGTACCGACATCGTGCTCGGCGGCAGCTGGCAGTCGGAAATCGAGGCATTGGGCGAGGGCGTCACCCCGGAGCAGATTGCCGCCATCAAGGCCGACTGGCAGCAACGCCACGATGCCGTGCTGGCCGCCGGCGGCCTGCACATCATCGGCACCGAGCGCCACGAGTCCCGCCGTATCGACAACCAGCTGCGGGGCCGGGCAGGCCGCCAGGGGGATCCGGGCTCCAGCCGGTTCTACCTGTCGATGGAAGACGCCCTGATGCGCATCTTTGCTTCGGATCGGGTCACCGGCATGATGAAGAAGCTGGGCATGCAGGAAGGCGAAGCCATCGAACATCCCTGGGTAACCCGGGCCATCGAAAACGCCCAGCGCAAGGTGGAAACCCGCAACTTCGATATTCGTAAAAACCTGCTGGAATTCGACGACGTGGCCAACGACCAGCGCAAGGTGGTGTACGAGCAACGCAACGAGCTGCTCGACTCCGGTGACATTCGCGACACCATCACGGTGATCCGCGAAGACGTGCTCACCGACGTGGTCAACGAATACATTCCGCCTCAGTCCCTGGAAGAAATGTGGGACGTGCCTGGCCTGGAGCAGCGCCTGCAGAGCGACTTTGCCCTGGAGCTGCCCATTGCTGAGTGGCTCGAGCAGGACGACAAGCTGCACGACGAGCAAATCCTGGAGCGGGTGCTGGCAGCGGCCAGCAAGACCTACGAGGAAAAGGAAGCCGTGGTCGGCGCCGAGGTGCTGCGCCAGTTTGAAACCTCGGTGATGCTGCAGACCCTCGACAACCTGTGGAAGGAACACCTGGCGGCCATGGATCACCTGCGCCAGGGCATTCATCTGCGTGGCTATGCCCAGAAAAACCCCAAGCAGGAGTACAAGCGCGAGTCCTACGAGCTGTTTACCCAGATGCTGGACAACCTCAAGCGCGAGGTGGTGAGCATTCTCAGCCGGGTGCGGGTGCAGAGCCAGGAAGAAGTGGAAGCGGCCGAGGCCAAGCGCCGCGAGGCGGCCGAGCGTCTGCCCCAGAGCTACAGCCACGCCGAGGCCGAGAACCCGCTGGCCGAGAGCGGCGCGGCCCCTCAGGATGAGGCGGCGCCCTTTGTGCGGGAAGGCCAGAAGGTGGGACGCAATGACCCTTGCCCCTGTGGCTCGGGCAAGAAATACAAGCAGTGCCATGGCCGGCTGAGTTGAGCCGGCCACTAGGATACTATCAATGCCGCCTTCGGGCGGCTTTTTGTTGTGATGTCCGGCAGGTCACAGCCTGGCTGAACGATATTTCTGCTGTCACTGTCACTTTAAGCATATCGCGCCAAATCCCCTCGGGCGACCTGGCCCCGGTTCCACTTCGGGGTGAATTGGCCCATAATTTCTCGCCCCGAGAGCAGGGGACTAAAAAACAATAAAACGGGATAAAAAAGAGGCGGATATGTATCACAGAGGAGCTCTGCGGCTGACGCTGTGGCTGGTGCCGGCGCTGTTGCTGATGGGGGCCCTGATCTTGTGGCTGTTGTTGCAGTCCCAGCGGGATCTGGAGCGGGCGCAGCAAACCCGGTTTGACTATTTTGAAGCGGCCAATCAGATCCGCATGCTGTCGGGGCAGCTCAGTGCCCGGGCCCGCAGTTATGCCTATACCGGCTCCGAACGGGATCTATCGCTCTATCACCATGTGCTGGCCATGACCGAGGGCCGCCATGCCCGGGTGAACGGCAAGACCCTGTCCAACGAGCAGTTGCTGCGGGGCATGGCTCTGACCCGGGAAGAGCTGAACCTGCTGGAGCGGGCCCGTCAGGCCACCCTGACCCTGGCCCGGCTGGAAGACGAGGCCCTGCGGCTGACCGAAGCCGGCCACTCCCATCAGGCCCGGCAAAAGGTGTTTAACCCCGACTACGACAGCTACAGCGAGGTAGTGACCGGCTCGGTCAACCAGTTTGTCGGGCTGCTGCTGGAGCGGCTGGATCGCAACATTGAGCAGGAGCGGCAGCAACATCGCTACGCCATGGCCGCCATGGTCATTATCTTTATGCTGCTGGTGTTATGCAGTCTGGTGCTCAGCTGGCTGCTACGCCAGGAAACACCCCATTCCGGTCGCGTGATGCCGGGCAGCCGTTATGGAGGGGCCCGCTGACCCTCTACTTTTCTTCGCGTCACTTTCATGAAAAGGTTTCGAGTGAATCTTTTTGTTTCATTTTGTTAAATGAAAACATAACCTGTGCCGTCTGTATCATTTATTGTGCACAGTTGCGAGGAAGGGAAAGAAAATGGGTGGCAGTATGACCCTGAGGGCCATTATTCGGCTGATTATCGTGGTGGCGCTGGGCTTTGCCCTGATCCTGGGAGGCACACTGTTCTTTCTGCTGCAGGCCCAGAACCAACTGGAAGCCACCCAGAGCAAGCAGTATGACAACTTCAACTCCGTCAACCAGATGCGGATCCTGTCGAGCGAGTTAACGTCCAGTATTCGTAATTATGTTTCCACTTCCTCCCGCCAGGAGCTGGACCACTACCGCAGCGTCCTGGCCATGACCGAAGGGCGCAAGCCCAGGCCCGGCGGCCACACCGAGTCCAATGAACAGATGCTGAAAGGGATGCAGCTGACGCCTCAGGAGCTGGCCCTGCTGGAGCAGGGGCGCCAGGCCACGATCACCATGGCCAAACTGGAAGGCGAGGCCATCGAGCGGATGCAGGCGGGCCAGAGCCGTGAGGCCTGGAGCCGGGTGTTCAATGAGCACTACGATCAGAACCGGGCGGTATTGCAGGATTCGGTGGACAGGTTTATCTCCATGTTGCTGGCTCGGCTGGAGCAGGACATTGCCAGCGCCCGGCAGAAAAAACAGAACATGGTGGCGGTGATGGTGGCCATGGCCGGGTTGCTGGTGGTGCTCAGCCTGTTGCTGGGCTGGGTGCTGCGGCGTGCCGTGCTGCAGCCGCTGGGAGCCGAGCCGGCGGAAATGGAGCGCATTGCCGGTGCCGTTGCCGCCGGCGATCTCGGGTTGCGCTTTATGCCCAACGCCGAAGGGGTATATGGCCGTCTGCAGCATATGACCGAGCGGCTGCGGGAGCTGATTGGCCAGATCAACATGTCGAGCTCGGGGCTGGCTTCGGCCGCGGAAGAAACCTCGGCGGTGTCGCTGCAGACCAGCACCAACCTGGAGCGCCAACAGCAGGACACCGAGCAGGTGGCCACCGCCATCAATCAGATGTCGGCCACGGTGCAGGAAGTCTCTCAGCATACCGCCCAGGCCGCGGAATCGGCGAAATCGGCCTTTGATGCCGCCGAGCAGGGACGCCAGGTGGTCTTGCAGACGGTTGAGCACATTCAGCATCTGGCGGAAGACGTTGGCAGCACCGGCCAGGTGGTGCAGTCCCTGGCCGACAGCAGCACTCAGATCAGTACCGTGGTTGAGGTGATCCAGGAAATTGCCGATCGTACCAACCTGCTGGCCCTCAATGCCGCCATCGAAGCGGCCCGGGCCGGTGAGCAGGGCAGAGGATTTGCGGTGGTGGCCGCCGAGGTACGCAACCTGGCCGAGCAAACCCAGCAATCTTCCCAGGAAATTGTAACCACCATCACCCGTCTGCAGGCCGATGCGGACAAGGCCCGAACCGCCATGGACAGCGGCCGGCAGCGAGCCGAGGCGACGGTCGCGCGGGCGCGGGAGGCGGAGCGGGCGCTGGAAGTGATCAGTGCCGCCGTGCAACTGATCCACGACATGAACACCCAGATCGCCAGTGCGGTGGAAGAGCAGGCCTCGGTCACCGAGAACATCAGCCGCAATGTCACCAGCATTCATGGCATGGGCGAAGAAAACGCCGCCGGTGCGGAGCAGACCGCCAGTGCCAGCCGTGAACTGGCCAGCCTGGCGGAGCAACTGCAGCTGGCGGTCAGCGGCTTTCGGCTGGAGCGGGGGCCCGGCGGCCACGGCTGATGCCGGGCCGCCGGCCTTGTTCCCTTGAGGGGCGGTCAGTATACTGCCGTCTCTCAAATTGCGAGGATTGTTCATGTTAAAGCTGTTGCGGATACTGTTGCTTGGCCTGGCCATGGTCGTCGTTTTCGTACTGGGTACTCTGCTGTGCCTGGTCCGTCCCCGCCATCCGAATAACGTCTATCTGCTCGGCCGTCTGTTTCACCTGGCCTGTCCGCTGATCGGGCTCAAGGTTCGCGTGCGCGGGCGTGAACACGTCAAGGGACTGGAGTCGGCCATTTACATCGCCAACCATCAGAGCAACTGGGACATTATCACCCACCCGGGGGTGCTCTCGCCCCGGACCGTGGCCATCGGCAAAAACAGCCTGTTCTGGATCCCTTTGTTCGGCCCGCTGTTCTGGCTCAGCGGTAATTTGCTGATCAACCGGGAAAACAAGGCCAAGGCCGCCAGCACCATTGGCAAGGTGGTGGAGAAAATCCGCAGCCGCAGGCTGTCCATCTGGATGTTTCCCGAAGGCACCCGCAGCAAGGGCAAGGGGCTGCTGCCGTTCAAGACCGGCGCCTTTCACATTGCCCTGCAAGCAGGCGTGCCCATTGTGCCCATCGCCTGCTCCAGCTATTTTGGTCAGGTGGATCTGAACCGCTGGGACAACGGTGAAGTGCTGATCGACATCATGCCGCCCATCGACGTGAGTGACTGCCAGCCGTCGCAACTGCGCGACCTGCTCAAACAGAGCCGCAAGCAGATTGCCGACGGTATTGCCCGCCTCGACGGGGAAGCCCGCCGTCCCGATACCCTTACTCAATCCGGAGCCGAATCATGAGCCAATCCCCAGACTGGCGCGCCGAAACCCGCGACATTATTGAATCCCTGCTGAGCGACGGCAGTGACCCCGACGCCGAATACACCATAGAGCATCACTTTTCCGGGCAGTATTTCGCCAAACTGGAAAAGGCCGCGGTGGACTGTTTCAACGCTGGCTACGAGGTGACCGATGCCGAGGAGCTGACCCTGGAGCGGGGCCAAACCCTGCTGTGCTTTGACGCCGTGGCTGACAGCGCCCTCGATGAAGAGCAGATCATGCAACAGATTGCAGAGTTGCTGCCCATTGCCGAGAAATACGGCATTGACTACGACGGCTGGGGTACCTATTTCGAGGGGGACGACGAAGAGGAATAACCCCGGCGGCGCAGCGCGGACGGCTCGGCTAAGCTTGATCCATATACGCATGGATCAAGGAGAGTACCATGTTATCCGGTCGCGCTGTCTTGCTGTTGTTGGTTCCCTTCCTGTTGGTTCTGTCCGGTTGCAGTGAAATTCAGGCCCGCCTGGGCCGGCACCTGCTGCCGGATCCCCCCGAGGTGGTGGTGGAGAGCCTGCCGCCGGACTATGATCCCGCTCACCCCCGCCCGCCCTATACCGGGCTTCATGCCTCCCTGGTGCCGCTGGATCTGTCCGCCTTCAATTTTCCGGTGCAACCGGGTGAAACCGGGCCTGTCGATACCTCCCTCGGGCCGCTGCAATACCCCTTTTCCTGCAATACCGAAGAGGCGGGCCTGGGCCAGCCGCTGGTGGATAACCAGGACGGCATCGGTACCCCGGTCTACGCCGAGGAAAATGGCGTCAAGAACAAGCAACAGTTGCTGGGTCACAGCAAGGACTGCCTGCTGCCAACCCGCCTCGACTATTACTATCGCATTCAGGGCCAGGATGACTTTCGGCGGTTGCCCGCAGGCGACTATCCCGCCGACATGGACTGGATCGAACGGGATGGCGAGCGCATTCCCTTTGTGCTCAGGGTCGAGCAGGGCACCATCAATCGCTTTATCTACGTGCTCGCCATGCTGGCGGATCCGACCGAGCCGGTTACCGATACTCACAGCCCCTACTGGAACCACAAGCTGATCTTTCATTTCAAGGGCGGCGTCGGTATCGGCAAGCGCCAGGGCAAGATGAGCCTGGGCCGGGTGGGCAGCCGGCTGATCCCCCAGCTGGCCCAGGGCTATGCCCTGGCGGGCTCCAGCGGCAACGTGACCAGCAACCACTACAACATGTGGCTGGCGGCCAATACCGCCGAAATGGTCAAGGCTCAGTTTATCGCCCGCTACGGCAAGCCCGACTACACCGTCGGCATTGGCGGCTCCGGCGGCGCCGTGCAGCAATATCTGTTTGCCCAGAACAAACCGGGACTGCTCGATGCCCTGATCCCCCAGTACAGCTACCCGGACATGATCACCCAGAGCATCTGGGCCCTGGACTGCGAGCTGTTTGAATATTATTTCGACGTCACCGCCCGGGAAAACAAGCGCTGGGAAGTGCAGGAAAACCGCAGTCTGGTGATGGGAGTGGCGGCCAGCAGCGAGGTGGAGCACGAGTTCAAGAAATATTATCGCTGGGCGCGCATGGCCGGACTGGGGCTGCGCCTGCCCGGGCTGCCACCGGGAGCCACCGAATGCTCCAACAGCTGGCGCGGGCTGGCGCCTCTGACCAACAATCCGCACTACTCCCATCGCGCCCATTACTACTCGCCGGCAATCGTGGCCAAGGAGCGTTTCAGCCATTGGCACGATCTGGCCCATGTGTATGGTGTGGATGAAAACGGCTACGCCAACCGTACCCACGACAACACCGGGGTGCAATACGGGCTGGAGGCGCTGAAACGGGGTGACATCTCGCCCGCCGAGTTCTTCCACCTCAACGCCAACATCGGCAGCTGGAAGCCGCCCGCCGACATGGTGCAGGAAAAGCTCTGGGTGCTGACCGGTGACGACAACCTGGCCGGTGTGTCTATCTGGAGTGATCACAACATGCGCAAAACCCCGGGCAGCCCGGTGCCACTGTGGGTGTTTGAGCGCAACCGGGCCGATCTGGTGAAAACCGCACCCCGCAGCCGGGGCAATCGCGATGCCATTGCCGCCGCCTATCGCTCCGGCCATGTGTTTCTGGGCAATATCGACCTGCCGGTGATCGATGTCCGTCATTATCTGGACCCCCAGCTCGACATGCACCACTCCTATGCTACCCAGTCGGTGTGGCTGCGCCTGCAGGCCGCTCGTGGCAACACCGACAACCTGGTGATCTGGCAAAGCGGCAAGCCCTTTAACCCCAGCGACAAGGCCTTTGAGGTGCTGGACCAGTGGCTGACCTCGGGACAGCGGCCCGCCAGTGCCGTGGATGCCTGCTGGACCGATACCGGCGAGCTGATTGCCGAGGGCGAAGACGTATGGAACGGCCCCTGGCGGGGGGACGCCGACACTGGCGCCTGCCTGCAGCGTTACCCGGCGTTTCGCTCGCCCCGCAACGTGGCTGGTGCGCCGCTCACCGGCGAGCTGTTCCAGTGTGCCCTGATCCCGGTGGAAGAGGCCGTGGTCCGGGGGTTGTACGGCGGGCTCGACATGCGTCCCCACATGGCCATGCTGAACACCGTCTTTCCCGAGGGGGTCTGCGATTACCGGCGTGGTGATGTGGCGCGGCCGACGAATGCAGAGATGGGGCTTGCCGGCGTGTTATAGTGGCGTAAATCATGATTAGGGAAGACACTCATGTATCCGCCGCCGGATCCCCACATGCAGTTGTGGGACGAATACAAATACCGCCATGACCATATCTGGCAGAAGCTGTTTCAGATCACCATAGCCGTGGTGCTGCTAGGATCCGTGCCCTATCTCAAACCCGAAATCACTCAGGTGCTGAAGGGTTGGATCCTGATAGCGCCGCTGCTGGGTACGGTACTGAGCCTGATAAGCCTGGTGCTGATGCATTTTGAGCTGACCCTGTTTGGCAAGATTGCCCGGGCGCACCGGGCTCATCAGCAGGAGCTGGGACTGATCCAGCATAGCCGGCACAACTATTTTCGTTACCTGGTGCTGAGTTACGTCAGTTTTCTGCTGCTGGTGAGCATCGCCAACGTGGCGGTGGTGCGGCTGTTGTGGCTGGCGCCCTGAATTGCTGCGTCAGTGCTCTGCACAGGGCGACCGTCCGCCGCTGTCGGGCGGGCTGGCCTCGGCATACACTTAATGATGAAGCCGGGCGTTGTGTGCCCGATGCGCGAACAGAGGTAATGAACAATGGTAATGCATGGCAAAGTGAAGGCGGGCGCGGTGGTGATGGTGCTGCTGCTCGGGCTGTCGGCCTGTGCCAATATGTCGGATCGCGAGCGCAATACCGCCATCGGCGCCGGTGTGGGCGGCGTGGCCGGCTCGGTACTGACCCACGGCAGTGCCGTGGGCACCATTGGCGGGGCCGTGGTCGGCGGGGTGATCGGCAACCAGGTCGACAAATAACGCCCGTGCCGGGCACTACCAGGCGGGCTCGCCCAGGTAGTTGCCCGGCGGATAGTAGTTGCACACCAGTATCATGATGTTATTGCAGGTGGAGGTGGCGCAGCCCAGCTCGCGGGTGACGGGCCATATCATCTGAGTATAATGGCCAACCCTGGGCACCAGCTCGCGACTGAGTGGCTGGCCCGAATAAAAACGTTTTTCGTCCTCCCAGCTCTTCACCCCGTCCAGCTCGTCGTAATAGCCCAATGTGCCCATAAACAGGTTTTCGCCAAAACCCGACCCCTGACTGTGCTCGATATCGCAGCGCTGGCTCAGCACCCGGGCCCAACCGGTGGCCTGGCTCTCGGCTCGGGCCGACCAGGTCAGCGGGGCGGCACCGACCTCGGCCCTGGCCGCATTATGGGCCTTGAGCAAGGCCTGATTGATGTCGGCGGCGGAAACAGAGCCGGCCAGCAGCCATGTCAGCCAGATAAAAAGACGTACTCTCATGGAACAACTCCCTCGGTGATCCTGCTGTTTTCAGGGTAAAGGGGAGGGTGTGAAAACGCCATGTTGCTGCCTCGTCCAGCCGCCATAAAAAAGCCCCGGCGTTTGCCGGGGCTGTGGTCTTAATCAATGGGGTGATTACAGGCTGGCGATCTGCTCCCGCTGCTGTTCCAGCTTGGCCAGAGTGGCCTGATAGTCGGCCAGTTTTTCCTGCTCCTTGGCCACCACCTCGGCGGGGGCCTTGGCCACAAAGCCGGCGTTGTTGAGCTTGCCTGCCAGGCGCTTGATCTCGCCCTGTACCTTGCCCAGCTCCTTGTCGAGGCGCGACAGCTCCGCGTCCTTGTCGATAAGTCCCGCCATGGGCAGCAGCAGCTCGGTGTCGCCGATCAGCTGTTTGGAGCTCAGCGGCGCTTCCTCGTCGGCGGCCAGCAGGGTGATGGACTCAAGCTTGGCCATGGCCTTGAGGAAGGCGTCGTTGTCGGTGGCGCGGCGGGCGTCGTCACCGGCCGGGCGCAGCAGCACGCTCAGGGGCTGACCGGGAGGAATGTTCATCTCGGCGCGCAGGTTTCGAATGGACACGATAAAGCGCTTCACCCATTCCAGATCCGCCATCGCCTGCTCGTCCTGCTCGGCGGCGTTCACCTCGGGGTAGGCGGCCAGCATGATGCTGTCGCCACCGCGACCGGCCAGCGGGGCTACCCGCTGCCAGATCTCTTCGGTGATGTAGGGCATGATGGGGTGGGCCAGCCGCAGCAGCGTCTCCAGCACCTCGATCAGGGTCTTGCGGGTAGCACGCTGCTCGGCCTCGGCACCGTGCCACAGCACCGGCTTGGTGAGCTCCAGGTACCAGTCACAGAACTGGTTCCAGATAAACTCGTACAGGGCGCTGGCGGCGCGGTCAAAGCGGTAGCCGTCGAGGGCGCTGCGCACGTCGGCGATGGTGGCCTGCAGCTGGGCGCGGACCCAGCGATCCGCCAGCGAGTATTGCAGCTCGCCGCCGTGCTGTCCGCAGTCCTGCTCCTCGGTGTTCATCAGCACATAGCGGGAGGCGTTCCACAGCTTGTTGCAGAAGTTGCGGTAGCCGTCCAGGCGCTTCATGTCCCAGTTGATGTCACGGCCGGTGGAGGCCATGGCGCACAGGGTAAAGCGCAGGGCGTCGGTGCCGTGAGCTTCGATGCCATCGGCAAATTCCTTGCGGGTGCGCTGTTCAATCTTGGCGGCCAGCTGGGGCTGCATCATATTACCGGTGCGTTTGGCCACCAGGGACTCCAGATCGATGCCGTCGATCATGTCGAGGGGGTCGAGCACGTTGCCCTTGGACTTGGACATCTTGTCGCCGTTCTCGTCACGAATAAGACCGGTGACGTAGACGGTCTTGAACGGAACCTGCGGCTTGCCGTTTTCGTCCTTGATGAAGTGCATGGTCATCATGATCATGCGCGCCACCCAGAAGAAGATGATGTCAAAGCCGGTGACCAGCACGCTGGACGGATGGAAGGTAGCCAGCTCCGGAGTCTTCTCCGGCCAGCCCAGGGTGGAGAAGGTCCACAGCGCCGAGCTGAACCAGGTGTCGAGCACGTCTTCGTCCTGGCTGAGTTTCACCTCGTCGCCCAGGTTGTGAGCGGCGCGCACTTCGGCCTCGTCCCGACCCACGTAGACCTTGCCGGACTCGTCGTACCAGGCGGGAATACGGTGGCCCCACCACAGCTGGCGGGAGATGCACCAGTCCTGAATGTCGCGCATCCAGGAGAAGTACATGTTTTCGTACTGCTTGGGCACAAACTGAATATCACCGTTTTCCACCGCCTCGGTGGCCACCTTGGCCAGGGGCGCGGCGCGCACGTACCACTGGTCGGTGAGCATGGGCTCAATCACCACGCCGCCGCGGTCACCGTAGGGCACGGTGAGATCGTGATCCTTGATGCTGTCGAGCAGCCCCAGGGTTTCCAGCTCGGCCACCACGGCGCTGCGCGCCTCAAAGCGGTCCAGGCCGTGATAGGCGGCGGGCAGCTCGGCGCTGTACACATTCGACGGCTCGCCGGTGGTGGTGAACACCTCGGCCTCATCGCGAATGGCGGCGTCAAAGGTGAGCACATTGATCATCGGCAGGCCGTGGCGCTTGCCCACTTCATAGTCGTTGAAGTCGTGGGCCGGGGTGATCTTCACACAGCCGGTGCCCTTTTCCATGTCGGCGTGGTCGTCGCCCACGATGGGAATACGGCGGTTGACGATGGGCAGGATGATGTCCTTGCCGATCAGGTCTTTATAGCGCGGGTCTGCCGGATTGACCGCCACCGCGGTGTCACCCAGCATGGTTTCCGGGCGAGTGGTGGCCACCACCAGGTAGTCCTTGCCGTCGGCGGTTTTCACACCATCGGCCAGCGGATAGCGGAAGTGCCACATGTGGCCCTTCTTGTCCTTGTTTTCCACTTCCAGGTCGGAGATGGCGGTGTGCAGCTTGGGATCCCAGTTCACCAGGCGCTTGCCGCGGTAGATGAGATCGTCCTCGTACAGGCGGACGAACACTTCCTTCACCGCGTTGGACAGGCCGTCGTCCATGGTGAAACGCTCGCGATCCCAGTCCACCGAGGCGCCCAGGCGGCGCAGCTGCTGGGTGATGGTGCCGCCGGATTCCTTCTTCCACTCCCAGATCTTGTCGATAAAGGCCTCGCGGCCGTAGTCGTGACGGGTCTTGCCTTCCTCGGCGGCGATCTTGCGCTCCACCACCATCTGGGTGGCGATGCCGGCGTGATCGGTGCCCACCTGCCACAGGGTGTTCTTGCCCTGCATGCGCTGGTAGCGGATCAGGGTGTCCATGATGGAGTCCTGAAAGGCGTGGCCCATGTGCAGGCTGCCGGTGACGTTGGGCGGCGGAATCATGATGCTGTAGGCATCTTTGCTGGTGTCGCCGTGGGCCTTGAAGTAGCCCTTGCTTTCCCATTGCTGGTACAGGGCCTGCTCGATGGCGTTGGGATTAAAGGTTTTTTCCATGGTGTTATGCATCTTGAGTGTGGAGTGGTACCGGCGCTGTGGTCAGCTCGAAGCCGGCCTGCCGGTAGGCCTTGAAGCGCTCCCGGGCCTGCTGTTTGCCGGCATCGGAGGCTGGCACAAAGTCATGCAGCTGGCCAAAGCGGCGGGCAAAGGCGGGTGCCTCGGGGGCCAGGTTGATCAGCACGGCGCGGCCGCCCTGGGGCGGCTGCCAGCCAATCACCACGGGCGCGCCCTGGCGCGGGCCTTCGCCCTGCAGGTTGTGGGCCACGAAGCTGTCGGCCTCCTGCTGCCACAGGCGTTCGTCAATGGCCTCGGCCTGGGCCTGGTCGGGGGTGTAAATAAACACCCCCAGCCCCTGGCGGTAGCAGTCGGTGGCCAACCGGCACACCCACTGCTCCAGCAGGCCGGCGTCGTCATTGGGCAGCAGGTGAAAACAGCCGGTGTTCATTTTATTCTTCGACGTTCAGGGCGCCGGCGCGGTTCAGCAGGAACTGGGTCAGCAGCGGCACCGGACGGCCGGTGGCGCCCTTGTTCTTGCCGCTTTGCCAGGCGGTGCCGGCCACGTCGAGGTGGGCCCAGTTGTACTTTTTGGTGAACCGGCTCAGGAAGCAGGCGGCGGTAATGGTGCCCGCCGGCCGGCCGCCGATGTTGGCCATGTCGGCAAAGGGGCTTTCCAGCTGCTCCTGGTATTCGTCGCTCATGGGCAGGCGCCAGGCCCGGTCGCCGGCCTGCTCGGAGGCATTGAGCAGCTCGTGGGCCAGGGGGTTGTGGTTGGCCAGCAGCCCGGAGGTGTGGTGCCCCAGCGCGATGATGCAGGCACCGGTGAGGGTGGCCACGTCGATCACCGCTTCCGGCTCAAAGCGCTCCACAAAGGTCAGCGCATCGCACAGCACCAGCCGGCCTTCGGCGTCGGTGTTGAGCACTTCCACGGTCTGGCCGGACATGGTGGTGAGAATGTCACCGGGGCGATAGGCGTTGCCGTCGGGCATGTTTTCACAGCCCGCCAGAATGGCGACCACGTTCACCGGCAACTGCAGCTCGGCCAGGGCATTCATGGTGCCCAGCACGGAGGCGGCGCCGCCCATGTCGTATTTCATTTCATCCATGCCCTCGGCGGGCTTGAGCGAGATGCCGCCAGCGTCGAAGGTGAGGCCCTTGCCCACCAGGGCAATGGGGCGGGCATCGGGGTCCGGGTGGCCCTTGTATTCAATCACCGACATCATGGCTTCGTTGTGGGAGCCCCGGGCCACCGCCAGATAGGCGTTCATGCCCAGCTCCGCCATTTCTTCCTCGCCGATGACGCGGGTGCTGATGTTGTCCCAGGCGTCCGCCAGCTGGCGCGCCTGAGACGCCAGGTAGGCGGGGTTGCACACGTTGGGCGGCATGTTGGCCACGTCGCGGCAGACGCGCACGCCCTTGGCCACGGCCTGGCCGTGGGCGATGGCGCGCTCGCCAATGGTCAGCTCGCGGCGGGTGGGGACATTGAATACCAGCTTGCGCAGCGGACGGCGCGGCTCGGCCTTGTTGGTCTTGAACTGGTCAAAGCTGTACAGGCTGGCGAGGGTGGTTTCCACCGCCTGGCGCACCTTCCAGTAGGTATCGCGGCCCTTGACGTGCAGCTCGGTCAGGAAGCAGACCGCTTCCATGGAGCCGGTTTCGTTCAGGGTGCTGATGGTGTTGCGAATGATCTGCTTGTATTGCCGTTCATCCAGCTCGCGCTCCTTGCCACAGCCAACCAGCAGCACCCGCTCGCCCAGTACGCCGGGTACCTGATGCAGCAGCAGGGTCTGGCCGGGCTTGCCTTCCAGATCGCCGCGGCGCAGCAGCGAGCTGAGGTAGCCGTCGCTGACCTTGTCGAGCTGTTCGGCCACCGGCGACAGCCGGCGCGGTTCGTATACGCCGACCACGATGCAGGCGCTGCGCTGTTTCTCGGGACTACCGCTTTTTACACTGAACTCCATGGATTCTCCTGAGCCTGAAGACAATGGGCGCCGAATGAACGATAATGACGGGCATCGCCAAGGCGCCGGATTTCGCAGAGTTAATATGCGAAAATCGTGATTTTACGCTTATTGTTAAGCGTTTCCATTAAAAAAGACAAGTTTACACTGGGATTAACGGTGATTGCATTCCGCTATTTGTTTCGGGAAACCCTGAAGACTCAGCTGGCCGTGTTGTTTGTGCTTTTGCTCATTTTTATCAGCCAGAATTTTATCGACGTGCTGGGCAAGGCCGCCAGCGGCGAGATCCCCGGTGCCCTGGTAGGCAAGCTGCTGCTGCTCAACCTGCCGGAGATGGCGACCCTGATGCTGCCGGTGAGCCTGTTTATCGGCATTCTGTTCGCCCATGGCCGGCTCTATGCCGAAAGCGAGATGACGGTGATGAAGGCGGTGGGTATGGGGCCGGGGCGCATTATGCGCACCACCCTGGTGCTGGCCCTGCTGTGGACGGCACTGGCCCTGCTGAACTCGCTGTGGCTTAACCCCTGGGCCAAGAACCAGGTATTTCAGCTGCGGGAAGAGATCAAGGCGGATCCCGGCTTTGCGGTGCTGCGCGAAGCCCGTTTCATGAGCCTGGATGGCGGCCGCATCGTGGGCTATGTGGAAGAGCTGGAAGAAGACGATGACGGCAACCGGCTCAACCGGCTGTTTGTGGTGCAGCAGGGCCAGGCCCAGCGTGCGCCGGCTATTGTCGTGGCCGACAGCGGCCGGCTGCACGAGCAGGACGACGGCCAGTGGCTGACCCTGGAGCACGGCCGACGTTACAGTGGCACGCCGGGCAACCGGGAGTTTGACGTGGCCGAGTTTGATGAATACAGCGCCTACATTCGCCCGTCGGAAATTGAAACAGCCCAAAGCCGCATTGAGTCCATGTCCAGCCGTGAGCTGCTGAACGCCGACGAGCTGCTTCAGCGTACCGAGCTGCAGTGGCGGCTGGTGCTGCCGCTGTCGATGCTGGTGCTCACCCTGGTGGTGGTGCCGCTGTCGGTGGTGAATCCGCGCCAGGGCCGCTATGCCAAGCTGCTGCCGGCGATCATGCTGTATTTGGCGTATTTCCTGTTGCAGACCGCGTCCCGCTCGGCGGTGGAAGGGGGCAGCCTCCCGCCGGCGCCCGGCCTCTATGCGGTGCCGCTGGCCTTTTTGCTGCTGGTGGCGCTGCCCCTGAACTTGGCGGAAACCGCCTGGTGGAACCGCACTCGGGAAAAACTCACACGGAGCAAGGCTGCCTGATGTTCAATATTCTCGATCGTTACATTGGCCGTACCGTGCTGATGGCCATGTTGTTGTGCGAATTCGTGCTGGTGGGGCTGTCCGCCATCATTCGCTATGTGGAGCAACTGCGCAGTGTGGGCGAGGGCAGCTATACCCTGCTCTCGGCCTTCTATTATGTGCTGCTGTCCATGCCCAAGGAAATAGTGTTGTTCTTTCCCATCGCCGCCCTGCTCGGCGGCCTGATTGGCCTGGGCCAGCTGGCCAGCTCCAGCGAGCTGGTGGTGATGCAGGCAGCGGGCAGCTCCCGTTTCAATATCGTGACCAGTGCCTTGAAAACCGCGGTGCCGATGATGCTGGTGATCATGCTGATTGGCGAGTACCTGGCGCCGACCACCAAGCTGGCGGCGGATGATCTGCGTACCCAGGCCCGCTCCGGCGGCCAGGTGGTGCTGTCGGTGAACGGCGTCTGGGCCCGGGACAATGAAGCCTACATCAACATCGGTCAGGCCCGCCGCGACGGCACCCTGAGCAACATTACCCTGTACCATTTCGACGATGAACAGCGCCTTCAGCGCATTACCCAGGCCGCCAGCGCCGACTATCATAACGGCGAGTGGACCCTGCTGAATTTGACCGACACCCTGTTTAACCATGGCGAGTCCATCGTGACCGAGCAGCAGGCCAGCCGCCGCTGGCAGACCAGCCTGACCCCCGACAAGCTGGGGGTGGTGGCGATTGAGCCGGCAGAGCTGTCGATGCGGGGACTGTGGGAATACCAGGGTTATCTGGAAGACAACGGTCAGGATGCCAGCCTCTATGCCCTGGAGTTCTGGCGCAAGGCACTGCAGCCGGTGATGGTGATCGCCATGATGCTGCTGGCCTCCTCCTTTGTGTTCGGTGCCCTTCGCAGCGTGACCATGGGCGCCCGGCTGCTGATGGGCATTCTGTTCGGTTTCGGCTTTTACGTGGCCAACGAGGTGTTCGGCCCCATCAGCCTGGTGTATGAAGTGCCGCCCGTCATCGGTGCCCTGGGCCCCAGCCTGCTGTTTATTGCCGTGGCGCTGTTTTTGCTCAACCGCCGTGCTTAACCGCAGGGAATAGGGACTGGGGATGAGGGATTTGTTTTAGTCCCCAGTCCCTGATCCCGAATCCCGACCTTTATTCCCGGCTCAGTAGTTGCCGGTTCTGCTCCTTGGTGAGTACCACCATTTCACAGTGGGCCAGCCTGTCCTGCAGGGCCAGCCGGGTACCTGGGTTAAGCCATATCCAGAAATTGCCCAGCCCCAGCAGTGCGGCCAGGGCGCGTACCAGGCACTGACCTAGGGTCAGCCGTGAGCCGTCGGTATTCTGCACGCGCAGCCGCCAGGCACGCATGCCCAGGGTCTGGCCGCTGGTACGCCAGAACCAGCAGTAAAAGCCCAGCACCACGGCCAGTAAAACCAGCTGGTAGCTTCGGCTGGCGCTGAGCAGGGCGGCGGTGTCCTCGTGTGCCCCGAGATCAATCCAGCCCAGATGCAGGGCCAGGGCGGTGAGCCCGAAACAGACAAAGCCCGCCACCATCAGCAGCGCCACCACCACCAGAAAATCATAAAGCCAGGCGCCCAGGCGCCGCAGCACCCCGGCCCGGGGCAAACCCGCATAAGAAGAAGCCACCAGTCATGTTCCTTTGATTATCGAAGAGGGGCATTCTAGCAAAAGCCGCGCCGTGAAAAAGCCAAAGCTGGCCGCGCAAATAATGCTCAGTCGGCACCGCCCTGCTGATAATCCGGTTGCGGGGTTGAGGCGGACGGGTATAATGCGAGGCCTCACTCATGGTGAGTCTACCGGTGGCAGTGTGATGGAATTGGTAGACATGAGTGATTCAAAATCACTTGCCTTCGGGCGTGCCGGTTCGAGTCCGGCCACTGCTACCAACAAAAACCCGGCCATGCCCGGGTTTTTTTGTGCCTGTGTTTCGGCTTTTGCTGACCACCTCGCGCTTTCACGGCTTGCTCCGCCCGCGACTCGCTTTCACAATAATGCCGTGTTCATACAGGGCGACATTCGTGAATATTTTCATTCTGGACAACAACATAGAGCGCTGTGCCGAGTATCACTGCGATCAGCACGTGGTCAAGATGATCCTGGAAAGCGTGCAGATCCTGTGCACCGCCCTCAACAAAAAGGGCTTTGAGACGCCTTACAAATCCACCCATGTGAAGCATCCCAGCGTGCTGTGGGTAGAAGCGTCGTACGATAATTTTCAGTGGCTGACTCGCCTGACCGAGGCGCTTAATGCCGAATACCGCTATCGCTACCGCAAGGACACCGATCACAAGTCAATGCCGGTGCTGGCGCAAATACAGCAATTTCAATACCCGGCCATTGGTCTCACCGAATTCGCCCAGGCCATGCCCGATCAGTACAAGGTGCCCGGTGATGCGGTGCAGGCTTACCGCAATTTCTACCTGGGTGACAAAATGAAATTCGCCCGCTGGACCCGGCGGGAGATTCCCCATTGGGTGCCATCCGCCGCCTCACGGTGAGGGCTCATGCTTTCCCAAGGGCGCTTTGGCCTTTCCAGTCTTCCAGCTCGAGCCTGGGTTGCTCGGTGCGAAAGCGGGCATAGAGTTCAATGCCCTGAGAGTCTTCGAGAATATCGACCTGTACGCCCCTGGCTTGCAGCAGGGCTTCGTTGCCGGCGGCATTGGTGACATCACCGACCACGACCCGGCCAAAACCACGCATATACAGCAGGGTGGCGCAGACATCGCAGGGGCTGAGCGAGGTAAACAGCGTGGCCTGGCTGAAATCCAGGCGACCGGCGTCACGAATGGCCGAGGTTTCACCATGGTTGTAGGGATGGTTTTCCTGCACCAGGGTATTGTGGCCCTTGCCCACAATGCGGCGCGTGGCGGTGTCGATGATCACGGCACCAATGGGGCAGCCGCCTTCGTCATAACTCTTTTGGGCCAGCAGCACGGCGATGCGCATAAAGTCGGCGTCACTCAGGCGCTGCACAAAGGCATCGTTGAGCAGTACCGGCAGGCTGGCGGTGGGCATGTGGGCAATGGCGGTGAGCACGGGCCCGGAAATGGGCGTGTTGTGATCAAACAGGCTGGTCATGAGGGCTCCTTCCAGGTTGGTGGTCAAAGGTCGCCGGCTGTTCAAGCCGGCGACCTGCGGTGATGGCGTGGCGCCGGCGCCTTGGGGCCAGCATAACGCACCGTTGGTTTCACTTGTATCTTTGGGTTTACGCCGGTGTTTTTGCGGGCTGTTGCGGCGGGGCCGGCTCGGGTAAACTTCGCCCTTTGCCGGCCCCGCCGGTGTGTTGCAATTCAGAGTGTACATCATGTTTAAAACCGGCCAGTTGCTTACCCTTTCCATTCACAGCCTTACCGACAAGGGCGATGGCATTGCCAGCCATGAGGGCAAGCCCGTTTACGTGGCCGGTGCTCTGCCCGGCGATGAGGTGGAGGCGCAGGTGACCCTGGCCAAGCCTCGCTATGCCCAGGCCGAACTCAGGCGCGTGCTGGCGTCGGCGCCGGGCCGCTGTGCCGACTTCTGCCCCCACACCGCCTGCGGCGGCTGCCAGCTGAGGGTGATGGACTATGCCACCCAGCTCGAGCTGAAGCGCGGGCTGCTGCTGACGGCGCTGGAGGAGCGGGGCCTGAGCTGCCCGGTGGGCGACATTCTGGGCATGAGCGAGCCCTTTCATTACCGCAACAAGGCCCAGTTTGCGGTGCAGCCCGGTCCCACCGTCGGCTTTTATGCCAAGCACAGCCACCAGCTGGTGGAAGTGGAGCAGTGTCGAGTGCAGGCGCCGGTAACCGGTGACATTACCGCGCTGGTGCGCCAGTGGATGCGGGACTGGGCGGTGCCGGCCTTTAACGAGGCGCACCACAGCGGCTGTGTACGTTACCTGATGGTGCGTGACGGGGTGCACAGCGGTGAGCTCATGGTGGTGCTGGTGGTGGCGGAAGAGCCGGAAGCCGCGGCCCTGGAGGCCCTGGTGGAGCGGCTGGCGCGAGTGCCCCACATGGCCAGCGTGCAGCTTTGTCTGAACGAGGCCGCCGGTAACCGGGTGCTGGGCCAGCAGGTGCGTACCCTGTGGGGAGAAAGCACCATTACCGACACCCTGGGCGAGCTGCAATTTGATATTTCGGCGTTGTCGTTTTACCAGATCAACCCGCGACAGACCGAGGTGTTGTACCGGGAAGCGGTGCGCTTGGCGGCGCTCTCGGGCACCGAAACCGTGTTTGATCTCTACAGCGGCATTGGCACCATCAGCCTGTTCCTGGCGCCCCATGCCGCCCGGGTGCACGGCATCGAGCTGGTGTCCGAGGCGGTGGCCGACGCCGAGCGCAATGCCGCGCGCAACGGCATGACCAACGTCAGCTTTCATCAGGGGGCCGCCGAGCAGCTGGTGCCTGCACTGTATGAGCAGGGGCTGAGCGCCGATGTGGTGGTGGTGGATCCGCCGCGCAAGGGCTGCGATGAGCAACTGCTTGGCACGCTGGCGCAAATGCGTCCGGCCCGGCTGGTGTATGTGTCGTGCAATCCCAAAAGCCTGGCCCGGGATGCGGCCTGGCTGAGCGAGCACGGTTTTGAGCTGGCCGAGGCCACCCCGGTGGACATGTTCCCCCACACCATGCACGTGGAAACCGTGGCCCTGTTTACCCTGAAACGATAACGCTTGCCATAAATACAATTGATAACTATTATCACCTTCTTAATCAGGAGGTGATCATGGTGGTATTACTGGTCGTGGGCTGGCTAACCCTGGTGTGGTGGGTGCCGGCGTCGTCACTGACCCTGTGGCTGAGCGCGGGCTTTGCGTTGTTTGCCCTGTTACTGGCCATGCCGTCGGTCAGCCGGCACTGGTACTGGCTGCCGGTGGGCGGCCTGGCTGGGCTGGGATTGTTGCTGGCCATGCCCTTTGCTATATAGACAAGGCGCAGCCTTCGCCGCGCCTTGGGTGTTCCACCGGCTTTGCTCAGTCCGACAAAGAATCAAAAATATTCAGAAAGGTGGGTGCCTTGCTGATATCCAGATCGATATGCAAACGCTCGGCCAAATCCCGGGCCGAGATCACGCCGCGGATCTGGTGCTGATCCCGGTCTACGACCAGGCAGTAGGCTTCACCACTGTGCTGTAGTGTGGCAATCACATCGCCTATGGTGCATTGCTGTAACTGTTCGTGGGCCAGCGCTTTGAGCTGCTCCCGTGGGCGCATCAGATCCGACACCATGATCTCGTGGCGCAAATCGCCATTGGCGACCCGGCGCATCATGGCCGGGCCCGAGAGTTGTTCCTGTTCAATCAGTCCCACCAGTTCGCCCCGGCTGTCGACCACCAGTTTAAAGCGGCTGTGTTCGTGCAGCATGATCTCCTGAGTGTGGGCGGCGAGTGTGTCCGCATCGATCACATCGGGTGTGCTGTGGCTGAAGTCTTCCACCAGCTCCAAAGCCGGGGAGTGGAGATCGGCATGGCCGAAATGACGGGGGTGAACCAGGTGATCCGTGGCATCCACGGCATACAGAGGCAGTGTTTTCATCATGTTTTCCTCGCGCGTTCAGAGACGGAGCCCTGAACCAATAAGATCATGGTTGGCCGGCAAGGGGCCGGTCGTGTCAGGCGAGAAAAACTGCAGGAGGGGCGCGGGCAAAATGGTGACGGCGGCCCTGCTTGTCCGCCGGCGGCCAGAACCCCACCCCGGGCAGAGAAAAGCGGCTGTCCGCTAGTACCGGCGTCTGGAAAAGCAGGCCATGCTCTGGATCATCGGCACCGGAGAAAAGGTCGGCCTCGGCCGGTTGAGTGAGCAGGGTCAGCTGCTGGCTGGAAGGCTGGTCAACGGCGCTGCCATGGGCGAGCACAGGCTGCGCAAGCAGCAGGCAAAACAGGGAATACAGGATCCAGCGCATGGGCACAGCCGTTACAATTCGTTAACACAACAACGATAATGTGTTGGCGAAAGACGGAATGCAATAGCCCGTTGCATATTTTTACAAATCGGGAAGGTTAAAACAGAAGGGATATTACCGGGAGAGTAAAACAATCGTGGTGCGAAGGGGGGGACTTGAACCCCCACGTCCGAAGGACACTAACACCTGAAGCTAGCGCGTCTACCAATTCCGCCACCCTCGCATACCTGATTGTTCGGCTGTTTGACATGGGCCACCATGATGATATTTGAGCCGTTCGCAAGCCGTTAAGCTTGGTGCGAAGGGGGGGACTTGAACCCCCACGTCCGAAGGACACTAACACCTGAAGCTAGCGCGTCTACCAATTCCGCCACCCTCGCATGCTCAAATTGTTCGGCTGTTTTGGATGAGGCCGTCATCGTTTCTCAGTGTGGTGCGAAGGGGGGGACTTGAACCCCCACGTCCGAAGGACACTAACACCTGAAGCTAGCGCGTCTACCAATTCCGCCACCCTCGCCCGTGCTGAGGACTGCGAATTCTATAGATTTTTTACTGGTCGTCAATATGCTTTTTTTGCAAAAACATAAAAAAAACGGCCTTGCCGGCCGTTTGATTAAAAATGGTCCAGTTTCACCATGTTCAGGGGGGCAGGGCTCAGGCCTGCGCTCGGTAGATCTTGAACCGGCCGTTGGAAGCCAGGGTCTGGCACTGGCCAAAGCGTTGCTCAATCAGCTCCGGATAAGGCAAAAAGGCGTTGGCCACCAGCAGCAGGCAGCCGCCCGGCTTGAGATAGTCTTTGGCCTGGGTGAGCAGAGTCTCGGTGGTGCTGTAAAAGGTCTTCAGCCCGGCATGAAAGGGCGGGTTGCTGATGATGCAGTCAAAGCGGCCCTGTACCTGGCTCAGACCATCAGAGGCATATACCTTCGCCTGCAGGCCATTTTCGGCCAGGGTCAGGCGGCTGGCCTCCAGTGCCAGGGCGTTGATGTCGATTTGCTCCAGTTCAATGCCGGGATTGCGTTTTAGCAGGCTGGCACCGATCACCCCGGCGCCGCAGCCAAAGTCCAGCACCCGGCCGTGCAGCCCGTCTGCGTTGTTGAGCAGCAGCCGAGTGCCTGCATCCAGGTGATCGGCGCTGAACACCCCGGGCAGGGTGCAGATGGTGAGCCGCTCCTCTGCCAGCGGGTAGCGGCGTACCCAGTCTGCGGCCACCAGGGGCGGGACGGGGCGGCTCAGCTCGGCCTGGTAGAGGCTGGCGCGTCGGGCGCTGTCGAGCTTGTTGACCTGCTCGCAATAAGGCGCCAACAACTTGGGGGCGGCCTTGACGCCGCCCTTGTTGTCGCCGGCCATAAACACCGGGGCGCCGGGGGGCAGCAGCGGCAGGCAGGCGGCCAGCAGGTATTCGGCCTCGGCCTTGGCCTTGGGCATCAGCAGCAGCAGGCCGGCGGCGGGTTCATTGGCGGGCACGGCGCCAAATTCGGTGTTAACGCCACTGCGGGGGCTCAGCCACTGAAAATAGCGAAAGTCGGTAGTGAATACCCGTGGCGCCGGGCCGTGTTCGGCCAGTAGCCCGGGCAGGTTGTCCTCCAGCAGGCCGCACACCAGCAATGGCTGATGGCACAGGGTGTCCAGGTTGCGGCTCAGCATTTCGCTGACCGGGGTCAGGGCCTCATACATCTCGTGTTCCTGCGTTATCTGACAAAATCGGCATTATACATGGCGTGGCCCCCCTTGACATTTGCCGGTGGTTGGCAAAAGATGCTGTTCAAGGTTTTTTCAGGTGTTCTCCATGCTCATTCCAGTCAAACGCAAACCGGCCAAACCGCTTAAACGTAAAGCGGCCTGTTTTTTTGCGTGACCGACGCCTGATACGTTCAGACCAGCCCTTGTCAAAACCCCGGTTACGCTTTCGCGCCCGGGGTTTTTTAATTCAAAATTTAATCCTCTGATCAGGAGAAGGAGTTTCCATGTTTCGCGGTTCTTTAGTTGCCCTGCTTACTCCCTTTGACGGTGACCGGCTCGACGAGGCGGCGCTGCGCCGGCTGGTTGACTGGCACATCAAGGAGGGTACTCACGGCCTTGTGCCGGTGGGCACCACCGGGGAAAGTCCGACCCTGACTCACGACGAGCACTGCCGGGTGATTGAAATTGTGGCCGAGCAGGCCGCCGGCCGAGTGCCGGTGATCGCCGGGGCCGGCTCCAACAATCCGGTGGAGGCCATTGAATACAGCGTGTGTGCCCAGCAGGCGGGCGCCGATGCCACTTTGCACGTGGCCGGTTACTACAACCGCCCAAACCAGGAAGGCCTGTACGCCCACTTCAAGATGCTGCACGATGCCACCGAGCTGCCGATCATCGTGTACAACATACCACCCCGCGCCGTGGTCGATATTCAGCCCGCCACCCTGGCCCGCATGGCCGAGCTGCCGCGGATTGTGGGCGTCAAGGATGCCACCGGCGATCTGAACCGCCCCTGGGCCGAGCGTCAGCTGATTAAAAAGCCCTTTGCCTGGCTGTCGGGCGAGGATGGCACTGCCGTGTCCTATAACGTGGCCGGTGGCCAGGGCTGCATTTCGGTGACCGCCAACGTGGCGCCCCGGCTGTGTGCCCAGTTGCAGGATCTGACCCTGGCCGGCAAGTGGGAAGAAGCCCGCGCCCTGCAGGACCGGCTGCTGCCGCTGCACCAGGTATTGTTTGCCGAGCCCAACCCGGCCTGCCCCAAGTACGCCCTGTCGTTGCTGGGCATGGCCAGCGAGCATTGCCGCATTCCGGTGGTGCCGCTGCAGCAGGACACCAAGGCGCGCATTCGCCGGGTCATGGAAGAGCTGGAACTGATATAAAAAATGGCCGCGCAAGCGGCCATTTTTTTGAGCAGGAGTCACCGGCAGAGGCGTATCAGTGATCGTCGCTGCCGTTGTCGTTACCCTGATGCTGATCTTCCCGGTGGCCGTGGTGATCATGATGGCTGTCGTAGCGGGGACGACGGGGCTTGTTGATGATCACGCCGGTGCGCGGCGGACGGCGGCTGGCCGGTGATATGGTGGAAATCTTGGCCTTGTAGATCAGCTGCTGCTGGCCACGAGGATCGGACAGCAAAATGCTGTACTGGTCAAAGGCACTGATCATCCCTTCAAGTTTGATACCATTGGTAAGGAAAATGGCGCAGTGGGTCTGGTTCTTGCGCAACCAGTTCAGTGCCGCATCCTGCCCGTTACCCAATGAAAAGGCTTGCTGCAGCGATTGGGGGTTCGATGATGGGGCGGTCATGTCGGTCAGTCCTTTTTGTTATTTTTCAATCTTGATTGTGCTTAATGAATGGTCGGCTTGTCAAAGCAAAGCGTAAATAAAATGCCCCTTTCAGCACGCATGTCGCCAAAAGTTCTGGTCCCATTCTGCCGCCATTTCTCTCCCGTTTTAACCGATACAACCAAAAGGAGCCAAAGTGACCTCTTCTGTTTCCGGCACCACCATTATGGTGCTGGCCTGCCTTATTGTCAGCATGGGGCAACTCAGCCTGGGGCTGGTATTTCCCATCCTGCCCGGCATCAGCCAGGCCCTGGCCGAGGATCCGGAGCGGGTGCAGTGGCTGATCTCCGCTTACCTGCTGGCTTTTGGCCCGGTGCAACTGCTTTACGGGCCACTCAGTGACGCCCGCGGCCGTCGCCCGGTGTTGCTGGGCGGGCTGGCCCTGGCGCTGGCGGGAGTGGGGCTGTGCCTGCTGCCGGACGTGAGTTTTGAGGGACTGCTGGCCGGCCGGCTGTTGCAGGGACTGGGGGCCGGCTGCGGCGCCGTGGTGTCCCGGGCCATGCTGAGAGACAGTTTTGACGGCGGCGCCTTGCGCAACGCCCTGTCCTACATGGCCATGGCGGCGTCCATCACGCCGGTGCTGGCGCCGGCGCTCGGGGGCATGCTGGGGGATCACTTCGGCTGGCAAAGCGTCTTTGCCGCCATGATGCTGTACCTGGGAGGGCTCTGGCTGGTGCTGCTGGCCCGGTTCAGGGAAACTCACCAGGGACCGCGCCTCAGCCTGCACCCGGGGCGTATCCTCAACAGCTACCGGGCGCTGCTTGGCCAGCGTCATTTTCTGGGGCATGGCGGCATGTTATGGGGCCAGTTTGCGCTGATGATGACCTCGGTGTCGGTGCTGCCCTATGTGATGCAGCAGCAGATTGGCATGAGTGCGACGGAATACGGCCGCTGGGCGTTGCTGCCGGCGCTGGGGTTGTTGCTGGGGGGCATTATCAACAACCGTATTCAGTTCTGGGTGCGGGCCGAGCAGGTGTTGCGCGCCAGTCCCTTTATTCAGCTGGTGGCGGGACTGTGGATCATGCTGATGCCGCTTGAGCCCTGGCTGATGGTGGCGGGGGTCTTTATTCAGGCACTGGGCAACGGCATGGCCTTTCCCAACGCCATGAGCCGGTTGCTGGAGCCTTACCGGGATCTGGCCGGCTCGGCAGCGGCATTATCGGGGGCGATGCAGATGCTCTGTGCCAGCCTGCTGACCGTGGTGCTGGCCCACGCCGGGGTGGATACGGCCTTCAGCCTGGGATGGTGTGTGGTGCTGGGCGCCCTGGCGTTGAAGGGGCTGTCGGTGTTTGCCATCGGGCGGTTTTAGGCCTGCCCCTTCAGGCCGGGCACTGGTCTTTTTGCGGCAGGCGTTGCAGCACCAACAGGGCGCCGCCCGACAGCAGCACTATGACCAGGGCACAGGACTCGCCGGCCGGCAACGGCAGCCGGCAGGCCGCAAGGGAAACGCCGGCGGCGCCGGCCATTTGCAGGCAGCCCAGCAGGGCGGCGGCGCGGCCGGCACGATCGGCAAAGGGGGCCATCGCCGAGGCAGACGCGGCACCCAGCGCCAGTGAAAAGCCCACCGAGCACAACCCCATGGGCAGCATAAAGCCGGTCACTCCGAAGGCGCCCTGCACGCCAAACAGCATGGCGACGCCCCCCAGCAGCTGCAATCCGGTTCCCAGTGCGGCAATGCGATGCCTGTCCAGCTGCCGACCCAGGCGGGGCAGTGCAAAGCTGGTTGCCATGATCAGCACGGCGTTGCCGGCGAACACCAGGGCAAAGTCGCTCTCGTTCAGTCCCAGTTGCTCCATCAGTACCAGGGGAGCCAGGGTCACGTAGGTGAGCATGGTGCCCATGGCCGCCAGACAGGTAATGCCATAGGCCCGAAAGGCGCCGTGCCGCCACAGCTCACGATAGAGGGTGGTGCTGAGCAGGGGCTGACGCAGGGTATGGGTGGGGCGGCTTTCCGCCAGACAATACAGGCACAGCAACAGGGTCAGCAGGGCAAACAGCGCCAGAAACAGGAAGTTGGCCTGCCAGCCCAGGCTCAGGGTCAGACCGGCGCCCAGCAAGGGGGCGAGGGCGGGGGCCAGGCAGAGGCTGCCGTTGAGGTAACAATAGGCTCGTACACAGTCATGGCCATTAAGCCGGTCGCGCACCACGGCAAAGACCACCACGGATGCACCACAGGCCCCCAGCCCCTGAATGAGACGTCCCAGCAGCAGGACCGGCAGGCTTTGGGCCAGCACCGTCAGCAGGGCCCCGAGCAGAAACAGCACAGTGGCGGTCAGGGCCACCGGGCGGCGGCCGTAGTTATCGGCCAGAGGACCAAAAAAGGGCTGCCCCAGCCCCAGCGCCAGGATAAATACCGACAGGCTCACCTGAATGTCTTCGGTACTGGCGGCAAACTGGCTGGCCATGGCGGGAATGGCCGGCAGATAGATATCGATGCCCAGAGGGCCGAGCAGGATCAGGGGTAACAGCAGCAATACCAGCCGGGTTACGGGCTCTCTTTCCATGCACTCTGCCTTGTCGGGGGGCTTGCTTGCCGTTACTCGGGGCGCCGGCGGCAGACATAAAAAAGCCGCGCTCGAGAGCGCGGCTTTGAAATGCTTTTAGACGCAGCCTCTTACAGAGGTACTACGTTCTCAGCCTGAGGACCTTTCTGGCCTTGGGCTACGGTGAACTCAACGGACTGACCTTCAGCCAGGGTCTTGAAGCCCGGAGTCTGAATGGCGCTGAAGTGTACGAATACGTCAGGGCCTTGTTCCTGCTCGATGAAACCGAAACCTTTGGCTTCATTGAAGAACTTTACTTTACCTTTAACAGTGTTAGACATACCTAAATCCTGTAAACAAACTTGCTAGAAAAATCGACTTGAAAATACAGCCTTGACTTATGAAATACAGGACGAGGTACTACTAGGAACTTCGTAATGAACATAAATTCAGCGGTATTATCAGAGCCAAAATCACTCTAACCGGTTCCCTGGTGGGGGTCAACAGGTATTTTTATGGTCGGTGGCGGGTTCACAAAATTTTCATCCGCCCTGCAAGGGAAGGGGATTTCCGGACGCCTCGAGCATTTACCTGCCCCAGGACAGATCGCCCCGGAACAGCAGTTCCAGGCGCAGGGTAACACCGAACTCGGCATCGTAGTTCTGCTCCCTGGGAAAGTGCAGCTCGGGAATGAAGTCCACGAACAGGATCTCCCGGTGCAGGTTGCGCCGGTAATGGCTGAGCAGATAGTAGTCGTGCAACCGGGGATCGGACGCGCTGCGGCCCACGGCCACGGCGGCATAACGGATCACGCTGCGTTTGCCGAGCAACTGATTGAGCTCGATGCCTTCGGAATATTCCAGGGTGTCGATTTCTTCCAGCCACTGCACATTGGTAATAAAACGCAGATGGTAAATGTCGTTGAGGGGGCGCCCCAGATCCCAGCGACTGCGCACCGAATAGCCCTCTTCATTGAACCACGAGGCCCGGCTCCAGGAGTCGAGCAGCCAGGGGCCGTCGTTCAGCTGCCACTGGCGCTCTCCGGTGAAGCGCACGTAAGGATCCAGCGGCAGCTTGACCTTGATGCCGGCCCCCGCATCAAAACGCCAGGCTTCGCGCTTGTCCCGGTCACTGAGGCGACGCAGGCCGATCAGAAAGTCTTCGGTTCTGAAATTGTTGTTGCTGCGGGCGGTGTTGGCCCCCTGTTCGGACAGGCTGCCCTGGGATTCTTCCGGGTCGCTTTCAATCAGAATGCGCAGCCGCTCCTCGGTGGTGGGCAGGTCCAGCTTCAGGCGCAGGGCGGTGTCCCAGTCGTAGCGATCCCGTTCGTGCCATGAAAACTCCTGGCTGAAGCGCATGTAGGATTCGTTTTCTATGGTCAGGCTGTCGTCGGAGCCAAAAAAGTTGTCGATATTGCGGGCGTTGTTGTCGAGCCAGTCGGTCACCCTGTCGTGCATGGGGGTGACGTTGTCCACCACCCAGTGGGGCAGGTCGGTGTCTTCTTCATGATTGGCATGGCCGATTCCCAGGGGCAGCAACAGCAGGGGCAGTAGCATGAGTTTCATGGCAGTATCCTTTGCCTGGGCTTTTACTAAGACTAGAAAACAGTGGGCGGGAATACCATGAGCGGGTTGCAGACACAAAAAAAACNGCACGAGGCTGGTTTTTTGTGTTGTATGGTGCCCAGAGGCGGAATCGAACCACCGACACGGGGATTTTCAATCCCCTGCTCTACCGACTGAGCTATCTGGGCAGGTTGGGCTTTTACTGGAAAAGACACCGAAAAATGGTGCCCAGAGGCGGAATCGAACCACCGACACGGGGATTTTCAATCCCCTGCTCTACCGACTGAGCTATCTGGGCAACGGGGCGTCATTTAAATCGATCGCCCCTGGCAAGTCAACCGCTTTTTCCGGGCCCTGAGACTGTTCGCTCAAGGCGTGAGCAAAGCGGTGATTTAGTTGCCGGAAGGCGGGGTATAGCCCTCAATATCGACGTCGGCGCCTTCAAACAGGTAGGCGACCATTTCCTTTTCGAGCAGCTGACGATGTTCGGCATTCATCATGTTCAGCTTTTTCTCGTTGATCAGCATGGTCTGCTTCTTCTGCCACTCGGACCAGGCTTCCTTGGAAATGTTGTCGTAAATGCGCTTGCCGAGCTCGCCCGGATACATCTGAAAATCCAGACCTTCGGCTTCCTTTTTCAAACGCTGGCAAAAAATGGTTCGGCTCATCATGTCCTCTTGTGCAGTTGCGGGTAGGCGAGCAGCTTTTTGGTGGCGGCCGCCAGGCCTACGGGGGCCGGTTGACGCAAGTTATACCAAAGACGCTCATCACTGGCCATGACCTCGGCGGGAATGTGCGGCAATTGCACGCGCCAGGGGCTGATATCCAGGTGAAAGTGGCTGAAGGTATGACGAAAGCCGGGCAGGGGCTCGGGCTCGCCGGCATCGGGAAAACGGGTGAGCCAGCGGCGCATTGCTGCCTCGTCGGCAAACTCCGGAAAACAGTAGAGTCCGCCCCACAGCCCCTGGGGCGGGCGCTGTACCAGCAGCACCTGTTCTGCACTTTGCAGCAGCACGAAGCAGGCCTGCTTCTGTGGCTGCACGGTTTTTTTCGGTTTGGGCTCGGGAAAGGCGGTAGGCGTGCCCAGCCGCCGTGCCTGGCAATCGTCGCTTACCGGGCAGCGCTCACAGGCGGGTTTGCTGCGGGTGCAGATGGTGGCGCCCATGTCCATCATGGCCTGGTTGTACTGGCTGACGCCCTCGGCGGGGGTCAGTTCGGCCACCTTGTCCCAGAGCGCGTTTTCCACGTCCTTTTTGCCCGGCCAGCCTCTCTGGCCCAGCCAGCGGGTGAGCACCCGCTTGACGTTGCCGTCGAGAATGCCGTGATGCTGACCAAGGGAGAGCGACAGCACGGCACCGGCGGTGGAGCGGCCGATGCCGGGCAGACCCAGCACTTCTTCAAAACGCTCGGGAAAACGTCCCTGGTAATGATCGCGGATCACTTGGGCGGCCTTGTGCAGATTGCGGGCCCGGGCGTAATAGCCGAGGCCGGTCCAGTGGTGCAGCACTTCGTCCTGGTCGGCATCGGCCAGGCTGACCACATCGGGAAAGCGTTCCATAAATCGCTGGTAGTAGGGGATCACCGTGGTGACCTGGGTCTGCTGCAGCATGATTTCGGACACCCATACCCGGTAGGGAGTCTTATTTAGCTGCCAGGGCAGGGTCTTGCGGCCGTGCAGTTCGTGCCAGGCCAGAATGCGTTGGGAAAAGGAAAGGCTGTTCACTGGAGTGGTCAGTTGGTTTGGCATGGGCGAATTCGACCACAAGCCGGGGCGGGGTGCAAACCCGGGGTGTTGTTTATGGTTTGTTATTGCGATGTTTTCTGATACAAAAGAAAGGTTTTGTTGGCGCCCGCCACGCGTGGTAATTCAGAGAGACCCCTATGCAGCCGTTTTTTGCCCAGCGCTTTGCCAAGGTAGAGCCTTCCTTTATTCGAGAAATACTGAAAGTCGCCGTCAATCCGGAAGTGATCTCCTTTGCCGGCGGCCTGCCCAACCCCGCGTTCTTTCCGAGCGAAGAGCTGGAAGTGGCCACCGCCAAGGTGTTGCAAAACAAGGGCAATGGCGCGCTGCAATATGCCGCCACCGAGGGCTTTGGCCCGCTGCGGGACTATATTGCCGCCCGCTACCGTACCCAGCACGGCATGGAAGTGAACCCCGACAATATTCTGATCACCAACGGCTCTCAGCAGGCGCTGGATCTGATTGGCAAGGTGCTGGTGGACGAGGGCTCGAAGCTGATCATCGAGGAGCCGGGTTACCTGGGCGCCATTCAGGCGCTGTCGGTCTATCAGCCCGAGTTTCAGGGCGTATCCCTGAACGATGACGGCCCCGATCTGAATGAGCTCGATGCCCTGCTGTCCGAGCCCAACCATGCCCGGCTGATGTACGGGGTGACCAACTTTCAGAACCCGTCAGGTCTGAGCTACAGCCTGGAAAAGCGCAAGGCGGTGGCCGAACGGCTAATCAAGCACAATGTGCTGATGGTGGAAGACAACCCCTACGGTGAGCTGCGTTTTGAAGGCGAACACCTGCCACCCATCGCCAAGCTGGCGCCGGAAAACGTGGTGCTGCTGGGCTCCTTTTCCAAGGTGGTGGTGCCGTCTTTCCGCCTGGGCTGGATGCTGGTGCCCGACTGGCTGCGCCAGAAGATCACCATTGCCAAGCAGGCCTCCGATCTGCACACCAACGGCTTTGTGCAGCAGGTGCTGTACAGTTACCTGCAGGACAACAGCCTGGATGCCCATATCGATCGCATCCGCACCGTGTACGGCGGGCAGAAAAAGGCCATGGAGCAGGCGCTGCTGCGCCATTGCCCGGGGCTGGATTTCACCCGTCCGGAAGGCGGCATGTTCCTCTGGCTGCGTCTGCCCGAGCATATCAGCGCCATGGAGCTGTTCCATCTCTCCATCAAGGAGAACGTGGCCTTTGTTCCGGGCCGGCCCTTCTATGTGCGCCCGGACATTCTCAATACCGCTCGCTTCAGTTATTCCGGCTCCGATGCCGCCACCATTGAAGAGGGCATCAGCCGCCTGGGACGAGTCATTCGTCAGGTACTGTAAGACTCAGGTGCTGTAAAACTCAGTGCCGTAAAACAAAGGGGCCGGCCGGCCCCTTTGTTTATTTCCCCTTCGCAGAATAACACCCGGTAGCTGCCCTAGTTGAAGGTCGCAGCGATCCGCCTCATGGTGCCGTCTTGCTGTGGCGTCATTGCCTGTCACTTTTTAACAAACAGCTGGCGCGGGTAGTTGCACAGGGGCTCGCCGCCGGTTTCGGTGATCACGATGCTTTCGGTGGTTTCCATGCCCCAGTCATCCAGCCACAGGCCGGGCATAAAGTGAAAGGTCATGCCCGGCTCCAGCAGGGTGTGATCCGTGTTGCGCAGACTCATGCTTCGCTCGCCCCAGTCCGGCGGATAGCTCATGCCGATGGGGTAACCGCAGCGGGCGCCTTCACGGTCAAAGCCGTAGTCGGCCAGGGTGGCGTTCAGGGCGTTGGCGATATCGGCGCAGCGGTTGCCCGGCTGGGCCGCCGCCAGTCCGGCCTCAAGGCCGGCGTTGAGGGCTTCCTCGGCGCGCAGGAAATTGTCGGTGGGCTGGCCCAGATAAATAGTGCGTGACAGCACGCAATGGTAGCGGCGGTGACAGCCGGCCAGCTCGAAAAAGGTGCCCTGATCCCGGCAAAAAGGCCGCTCGTCCCAGGTGAGGTGGGGCGCCGAGGCATCCATCCCCGAGGGCAGCATGGGAACGATGGACGGGTAATCGCCGAAATGACCGTCGTGCCCCTCCATCGCCACCCGGTAGATCTCCGCCACCAGCAGGTGCTTGGGCAGCCCCGGCTCTATCATCTCCAGGGCGGCAGCGTGCATGCGCTCCACGATGCGGGCGGCGATGCGCATGTACCTGAGCTCGGTGTCCGACTTGATAGCCCGGCACCAGTTGACCAGGGCGGTGGCGTCCACCAGCTCGGCGTCGGGCAGGTTCTCATGCAGAGCCTGCCAGGCCGCCGGGGTGAAGTAGTAACTGTCCATTTCCACCCCGATGCGGCCATAGCCCCAGTCACGGGGTTTAAGGTACTGGTTGGCCAGGTATTCCATGGCATTCATCGGCGGGTTCATCACGTAGTAGTCGGGATACCACAGAATGTTCTCCTCCTCTATCCAGACGGTGCGCCGGGCGCCGTTGGCATCCATCTGGCGGCCAAACCACAGCGGCTCACCGGTCATGTTCACCACTGCGGTCTGGGGGGTATAGAAGGACCAGCCATCGTAGCCGGTGAGCCAGGCGATGTTGGCCGGATCGTGCACGATCAGGGTCTGAATATCGCGTTTCAGCATATCGGCCCTGACCTTGGCCAGGCGCTGATGATATTCCTCGCGTGAAAAACTGGGGATCTGTGTGTGCATGCCGCCCCCTGTAAGAGAAGTGTGAAGGCCATGAGCCCGATAACGGGACTCCCCCAGTACAGTTCAGCCGGGCCTGTGGTGTCAACTGGCCTGCCGAAAAGCGCCACCGGCGCCCTGGTGCTTCCCCGAGTATCGGGGGAGGCCGCCCTGGCCTGTGCTCAGGAAAACGCCATACGTTGCTGAAAGGTTGACATTCGGAACCCTAAAAAAATTTTAACCTTTACATTTTTTGTGAGGTTGATCACGGCTGCGCTCCCGTGGTGGATCATTATGGTTGCTGCGCTGTTTTTTGAATGTAAAATCCGTGCGCTTAGTAAGTGACTGGTTAAGTTATCTACAAATATAACAAACAGCAGATAAATGATTTGGCTTTTTCTGAGGACGTAGTAATGAAAGGCTCTCTTTCCACCCGGATTTTTACCGGGCTTTTTGTCGGCCTGCTGATCGGCAGCGCCATCCAGTACCTGTTCAAGGATGTTCCCCTGCTTGACGACGGCCTGGTCGGCCTGGCCGAAGGCCTGGGCGGCATGTTCGTGTCACTGATCAAGCTGATGGTGGTGCCGCTGGTCTACATCTCCATCGTGACCGGCATCTGTGAGCTGCGGGATATCGCCAGCTTCGGCCGCCTGGGCAGCAAGACCTTTGGTCTTTATATTGTCAACACCATGCTGTCGATTGCCGCCGCCATTCTGGTGGGCGTGATCTTCCAGCCCGGCCTGGGGGCTACCCTGCCTCACGGGGCGTCCGGCGCGGTGGAACTGACCACCACCGAAACCCCGGATCTGGGCGCCATGCTGGTGAACATAGTGCCCAGCAACCCGGTGCAGGCCTTTGCTTCCGGCGACATGCTGCAGATCATCTTCATGGCCATTCTCACCGGCCTGGCCATTCAGGGCCTGGGTGCCACCGCGGCACCGGCGGCCCGTGCTTTCCGCATGGCCAACGAGGTGATGATGAAGCTGGTGGGGCTGGTGATGACCCTGGCGCCTTACGGCGTATTCGCGCTGATGATAAGCCTGGGCGCCACCCTGGAAGCGGACACCCTGATGTCGGTGGCCGGTTACGTGGCCCTGGTGGTGATGGTGCTGGTGTTCTGGATCCTGGTGGTCTATCCGCTGGCCGTGTGGCTGACCACCGGCATCAAGCCGGGCGAGTTCCGCAAGGCCACTCGGGAGCAGCTGCTGTTCTCCCTGTCCACCGCCAGCTCCAACGCCACCATTCCGGTCACCATGCGCACCCTGACCGAGAAGCTGGGCGTGTCCCGGGCCATCGCCGGTTTTGGTGTGCCGCTGGGTGCCACCATCAACATGTCCGGCTCCGCCATTTACATTACCCTGGCCGCCATTTTTGCCGCCAACATTTCCGGCACGCCCATTCCCGCCGGTGATCTGCTGACCGTCGGCATTACCGTGCTGCTGATGTCGGTGGGCGTGGGTGGCGTACCCGGCGGTGCCGTGGTCATGGCCGGCGTGCTGCTGCACCAGATGGGCCTGCCGGTTGAGGCCATGGCCATCATCATGGCGGTAGACCGCATCAACGACATGTTCTGCACTTCCTCCAATGTGGTGGGCGATACCGCCGTCAACACCATAGTGGCGAAGATGGAAGGCAACCCGGACAGCATCGAGGATGCCGAGCCGGAAGCGGTCCGCAGCAAGTAACCATCACGTGATACAAAAAACCGCCGACCGGCGGTTTTTTTGTTATTCGGGCTGGGCGGTGGGGTTGGGAATGGGGTAGAGGCGATCGTAGGCCAGGTTGTACAGAAAGGCGTAGCACAGGTAAAAGGCCGACATGGCGATGTCCATCACAAAGGCGTCCCACAGACTGATGCCCAGGTGCCAGGCGATCATCGGCAAAAACAGCAACAGCAGGCCCCCTTCAAACAGCAGGGCATGCAGCACCCGGATGAGTGTGGTCTTGCGCACATCCCCCCGCAGTCTCAGCATGGCGTGATCAAACAGCAGGTTGTACACATAGTTCCAGAAGGTGGCGATGATCGATCCCACCAGCGCCATCAGGCCCATTTCAAACAGATCGTGGCCGAATGCCAGGCTGGCCAGGGGTGCAAAGATCACCAGGCCGATGATCTCGAATCCCAGGGTATGGCGAATACGATCTTGGGTGGTACGCATAACAACTCCTTTAACAAATGCCTGCTCAGAGAGGCATTCTATCTGCTATTGTTCGCTGATAAAGTTGGTAAGCATCGGTTTTACAGATAGATGAGTTTTTCTCTGGAACAGTTGCAGGCCTTTGTGGCCACCGTGGATACCGGCTCCTTTTCGGCGGCGGCCCGGCGTCTGGGCAAGGCCCAGTCGGTGGTCAGCACCGCCGTGGCCAACCTGGAAATTGACCTGGACAACCCGCTGTTCATACGCAGCAGCCGCTATCCCCGGCTGACTCCTGCGGGAGAGCGGCTGCTGATGGAGGCCAGGGTGATCCTGGAGCGGTGCGAGCACTTTCGCGGCGTGGCCAAAAGCCTGGGAGAAGGGGTGGAAAGCCGGCTGGTGCTGGCGGTGGATGAGCTGTATCCGTCCGAGCAGCTGGGCGCCCTGATGGACGAGTTTGCCCGTCGTTTTCCCTCCGTGGAGCTGGAGCTGCTGTTTCCGCTGATGGAAGACGTCAGCCGCATGGTGCTGGAGGAGCGGGTCGATCTGGGCATCATGTGGCGGCAGGAGATTCTGCCCTCGGCACTGAACTTTCACGCCCTGGGGCGGGTGCCGTTGAAGCTGGTGTGCGCCCCCGGTCACGCCCTGGCGGGACAGCGGGTGGGCTGGGAAGAACTCAAGCGCTATCGGCAACTGATGGTGGCGACCCGTAACGACAGTGAGGAAAAGGTCCGGTTGCGGGTGGCGGCGGATGTCTGGTGGGTGGAAAGCCAGTGGGTGATAGTCGAGCTGGTGCAGCGCAACCTGGGCTGGGCCTTTGTGCCCGAACACGTGGTGGCCGATGCCCTGGCCGCCGGCAGCCTGGTGTCACCGGCGCTGGAGTTTGACGATCAGGACTGGCCGGTGGCGCTGGAGCTGGTCTGGCACAAGCAGCGGCCCCTAGGCAAGGCCGCCGCCTGGCTGAAGGCGGCGGCCATCGGAGCGGCTCAGTCGGCCAGTGCGTAGGGTAGGGGACGCAGCCGCAGCCGGCTGTTGGGCTGATCCTTGACCCGCAGCACGGTGTCGGCATCCAGATCCTTGTTGAGCACCGACGTCAGCAGGCAGCGGTTGCCCCGGCAGCACACGCTCAGCACGGTGCCGGCCCGGCGCCAGTTGTCCCCCAGTTGCAGTTCCAGATCCTGGTTGACGGTTACCTCGCCTTCTACCTCGCCTTCCACAATAAACATGGCCTTTTTATTGGCGCCCCGGTACTTGGCCCGGGCCACGGTTTCCTGGCCCATGTAGCAGCCCTTGTTGAAACTGATCCCGCCAATAGCCTGCAGGTTGAGCATTTGCGGAATGTATTCGCCCTGGTGCTCGGCACTCATGTCCGGTAACCCGGCCTGGAGCATCAGCCCTTGCCATTCCTGCTCCTCGCCCTGGGGCAGATCGGGCAGGGCGGCGTTCTTGGGCAGCACCAGCAGGGCGTGTTCGGCGGCCACCGGAATAATAACGCCGCCCTGCCACAGGTTGCCGTCGCCGACCTCGTGGCTGAGCCAGTGGGACAGCCCCTCACCGGCCAGGCCGCAGACGCGCCAGCGGTCGCTGGCCTCCTCGATGTCGACCTTGGAAAACACCGCGAATTTTTTCAGCTCCGGCAGCTGGCGCGCCACCAGCGAGCGGTTCGTGACCAGCAGCAGTTGCTCGCCCAGATTGGCCAGCCAGAAACTGGCCCACAGTTTGCCCTTGCTGTCGCAATGGCCGCCGGGGCAGGCGTCGCCGGCATTCAGGGCGGCCACGTCACAGGTAACCTGGCCTTGCAGGTATTTGACCCGCTCATTACCGGTGAGGCCGATCACGGCCCGGTCGGTCAGCGGGTAAAGGCGGGGGGAGGAGGCGATGGTAAACACGGGTGTACCCTCTGTTTCATTCTTAAAATGTGACCCTCATGGTAAAGACGGCCAAGTTATTTGTCAGTATTCATTCGACCTTATACCATGAGCTTTGTTTTGTTACATGGAAGCCGACATGCTCACAACCTCCGACAAACCCCGCCTGATCTGGGCATGCCGCCGGGGCATGCTGGAGCTGGATGTCATTCTCGCGCCCTTTGTGGAGCACGAATACGACGCCCTGGATGCCGCACAGCAGGCCACCTTCCGCCGCCTGCTGGAGTGTGATGATCCGGACTTGTTTGCCTGGTTCATGGGCCACGACAGCTCAAAGGACGTTGCCCTGCAGGCCATGGTGAACCACATTCTTGAGCGCAACCAGCTTCGCAATCAACGCTGAGCCCTCGCGGCTGCACCGGCTGTATTTGCTGGGGCTGGCGCTTGCGCTCTGGCTGCCGGCCGGGCTGTTGCTCAGTGCCGACCGGCTGCCCTGGTTTGCGCCGGGCTGGTTGCTGGCGGTGGTGCTGATGTGGCGTCGCAGCCGGCATTACCGGTTGCAGGGGGAATTCAACGCCGGTGTGCTCAGCCTGAACGGCCGCCGCGGTGAGCTGTCCCAACACAGCCGGGTGGGGCCCGGCTTTTTGTTGCTGGTACTGAAGGGCGACCCCTGGCCGCCGCTGTGGCTGTTTCAGGATGCGGTGCCCGACGCCGTGTACCGGCGCCTGGCACGGCAACTGCTTTACGCCGGCTGACGGCGGCGGTAGTTGGCGGGGATCAGCACGGTGGGTTTGGGGCTGTCCTGCTGTTCGGGATAGTCCAGGGTGTAGTGCAGGCCGCGGGACTCCTTGCGCTCCATCGCCGACAACACAATCAGCTCGGCCACCTGCACCAGGTTACGCAGCTCCAGCAGGTTGTTGCTGACCCGGAAGTTGGCGTAATACTCCTGAATTTCCTGCTGCAACAGCTCGATACGGCGCTTGGCCCGCTCCAGCCGCTTGTTGGAGCGCACTATCCCCACATAGTCCCACATGAACAGCCTGAGCTCGTGCCAGTTGTGGTGGATCACCACTTCTTCATCCGAGTTGGTCACCTTGCTTTCATCCCACAGCGGCAGCATGGGCGGCTCCGGCGTGGTGGCGAGATGGGCCAGCATGTGCTCGCCGGCGGCGCGGGCAAACACGATGCACTCGAGCAGCGAGTTGGAGGCCATGCGGTTGGCGCCGTGCAGGCCGGTGTAGGACACCTCGCCAATGGCATAAAGGCCGTCGATGTCGGTGCGGCCCTGGCGGTCGACCATGACGCCACCACAGGTATAGTGGGCGGCGGGCACCACCGGCATGGCCTGTTGGGTGATGTCGATGCCCACCTTGAGGCAACGCTCATAAATGGTGGGGAAGTGCTTGATGATAAAGTCGGCGGGTTGGTGGCTGATGTCGAGATACATGCAGTCGGCACCCAGGCGCTTCATTTCGTGGTCGATGGCCCGGGCCACAATGTCCCGGGGCGCCAGCTCGGCCCGCTCGTCGAAGTCGGGCATAAAGCGGCTGCCGTCCGGGCGCTTGAGCAGGGCGCCTTCGCCGCGCAGGGCCTCGCTCAGCAGAAAGTTGTTGTCGTCCGGGTGATACAGGCTGGTGGGATGGAACTGATTGAATTCCATGTTGGCCACCCGGCAGCCGGCCCGCCAGGCCATGGCGATGCCGTCGCCGGAGCTGACGTCCGGGTTGGAGGTGTACTGGTACACCTTGGAGGCGCCGCCGGTGGCCATGGCCACAAACTTGGCGCGTACCGTTTCCACCCGCTCCTTGTTGCGGTTCCACACATAGGCGCCCAGCACCCGGTTGCCGGGCAGGCCCAGCTTGGCGGTGGTGATCAAATCCAGGGCGTTGACCCGCTCCAGCACGTGAATGTTGGGGTGACGCTTGACCTGGTCGATCAGGGTGGTCTGCACCGCCCGGCCGGTGGCATCGGCGGCGTGGAAAATGCGTCGGTGGCTGTGACCGCCTTCCCGGGTCAGGTGGTAGCTGGGCTCGCCCTGGGCCGACTCTTCGGTATCAAAGGGCACGCCCTGGCCGATCAGCCACTGAATGGCGTCGGGGGCGTTGCGGGCGGTGAATTCCACCACGGCCTCATCGCACAGGCCGGCGCCGGCGATCAGGGTGTCGGCAACGTGGGACTCGATGCTGTCGGTTTCATCAAAGACGGCGGCAATGCCCCCTTGAGCGTAAAGGGTGGCCCCTTCGGCGAGCGGTCCTTTGCACAGCACATGCACCTGAGCGTGGCTGGCCAGTTTCAGCGCCAGGGACAGGCCGGCGGCACCGCTGCCAATGATGAGCACGTCGCAGAGGTATTCAACGGGATCCTTCATAAAGTATCATTGGCTCGAAATGGAGAGTCTTTGCATGTTATCCCATGCGTTCCTTTCGCGCAGCCGTATTTGGCTTTTCCAAATGAGTTCAGAACTTTTTCCCGCCTGTGAAGTCCATTAAGGTACGCTTGTGACGGGCTGGTGGTCAGACACCGGAAGAATCGGAGGGTACGCGGCTCGTATGAGCGAAAATTTGACGGATCAGCAACTGATCGAGCGGGTTCAGCGGGGTGACAAGAATGCGTATAACCTGCTGGTGAAAAAATATCAGTACAAAGTGGCGAACCTGGTGTCCCGTTACGTGTCCAACCCCGGAGACGTCCCCGATGTGACCCAGGAGGCCTTTATCAAGGCTTATCGGGCATTACCCGGTTTTCGTGGCGACAGTGCCTTTTTCACCTGGCTGTATCGCATTGCGGTCAACACCGCCAAGAACCATCTGGTGTCGCAGCGGCGGCGCCCGCCGGGGTCGGACGTGGAGGTGGACGACGCCGAGTATTACGGCGGCGGCGATGCCCTCAAGGAGCTGGCTTCGCCGGAAAGCCTGATGCTGACCGAAGAAATCCGCCGGGCCGTGTATGAAACCATAGACGGGCTGCCGGACGACTTGAAAACGGCAATCACACTGCGAGAGCTGGAAGGGATGAGCTACGAAGACATTGCGAGTGTCATGGACTGTCCGGTAGGCACCGTCCGTTCACGCATCTTTCGGGCTCGGGAAGCGATTGACAAGCGGGTGACCCCCTTACTTCGGAGTTGAACGGGGAAGTGTTATGGCTAACAAAGAGCAAATATCGGCACTGGTAGACGGAGAAATTCAGGACAGGGTGTTGCTGGAGGACGTTGCCAACAACAAGGAGCTGGCCGACACTTTTGGCCGTTATCACCTGTACCGCGATGCCTTGCGCAACGAGCTGCCCGAGCGGCTGCCATTCGATCTCAGCGATGGCGTGATGGCGGCGCTGGAGCACGAGCCGGCGCTCACCGCCGCCAACGACAGCCAGGCGGCTCCTGGCCGGGAAAACGTGGTGCGGCCGCGCTTCGGCCTTGGCCGGCTCACGCCAGCCCTGCGCCACGCGGGCCAGTTTGCCATTGCCGCCTCGGTGTCGGCGGCGGTCATTTTCGGTGTGCAGCAATACAGTCAGCCCTCGGCCACCCAGTCGCCGGTGCTCAATACCGTGCCCCTGAGCGGCGGCGCCGCCCCGGTCAGCCTGAATTACCAGGCTGATGCCCAGCAGCGGGCCAAGGAGCAGCAACTGCTGGAGCAGGAGCGGCGCATCAACGCCCTGCTGATGGACCACGAACTGCAGCAACGGCTGCGCCAGGACTGAGGTAGCCATTTCTTGATGTATCGCGGACTGTGGGGGTGGCTTGCCCTGCTGCTGATAACGGCGTGGCCCGCCCGGGCCACCGTGGAGGCCGATCCGGAGGTGCTGCTGCAACGCATGCAGCAGGCCTACCGGCAATTGAATTTTGAGCTGACCCTGATCGACTCGGGCATCGGCGAGCCCGAACCCAAGCGGCTGACCCGGGGCCACCTCGATGGTCAGGCGCTGACCCACCTGCTGCACCTCAATGGTCGTCCCCGGGAGTTCGTCCAGCGGGATGATGAAACCAGCTTTTTTGATTACGGCCCCGAAGGTTACACCCTGCGCGACTCCCGTCTGCCGGGACTGTTTACCCGGGTGCAACGCTTGCCGCTGGCGCAGTTGCTAACGCACTACGAGGCGGTCATCGCCGGGCGCAGCCGGGTGCTGGGGCGCACCGCCAACCTGGTACGGCTGTTGCCCAGAGCGGAGCACTGCTACGGCTATGTCTTGTGGCTGGATCAGCAGTCCGGTTTGTTGCTGCGCCTCGACACCCTGGATCAGGAAGCCACCCTGGTGGCCCAGAGCATGGGGGTGGCGCTGACCATCAGCGAAGAGCCGGCGCCCTTGCTGCGGGAATTGCAGGCTATTCGCCTGCCTCCCGCCATGCCCCTGGCCGAGGTGCCCCCGGCACCGGGGCAGACCAGCTGGCAGGCCGGCTGGCTGCCGGAAGGCTTTGAAATCCGTACTCAAAATCGGCACCGGCTGCCGCTGACCGAGCAGCCGGTGGAGTACCTGATGGCGTCCAATGGCGTGGTGGATGTGTCGGTCTACGTGGCTGAGTCCACGGTCAGCGAGCCCCGTCAGCAACTGGTGCGTCAGGGGGCCACCCATCTGGTGAGCCTGGTCAGCCCGGGGCGAGTGGAAGTCACCGTGGTGGGCGACGTGCCCGCCGATATCGCCCGGCGCATCGCCGAGTCGGTTGCCCCCGCAGAGGCGAAAGAATGATTGAAGAAATCGCCACCGTGACCGCCGTGCACTCGGGTGGGGTGGAAGTCCGCTGTTTCAGCAAGTCGGCCTGTGGCCAGTGCCGGCAACGCAGCACCTGCGGCACCGGCCTGGTGTCGGGAGCCCTGCCGGAACGCAACCACCAGTTTGTGATCGCCACCGAGCTGGTGCTCAAACCCGGAGAACAGGTCCGCATCGGCATTCCCGAACAGAGCCTGATTACCGGCGCCCTGCTGGTCTATCTGCTGCCGCTGTTGTGCCTGCTGACCGGCGGCCTGGTTGCCGGCTGGGCCGGGCTGGGGGAAGGCGCCAGCATTCTGGGGGCGCTGGCCGGTGGCGGGCTGGGTTTTGGGCTGGCAGCCCGCCTTGCCCAGCGCCGCGGCCGGCGGGATCAGCCGGTGATACTGGGGCCGCTGATCCCGGTGGTGCGCGCCGACTAGTCCCGACTAAGGATTGGTCACTGTGCCGGGAATCCGGTAGAATCTCGTCTTTATTGTCGCCATTGACTACGGACGCCTTATCGCATCATGAAGCATATTCGTAATTTCTCCGTCATCGCTCACATCGACCACGGCAAATCGACCCTGTCCGATCGCCTGATCCAGGTATGCGGTGGCCTGACCGACAGGGAAATGCAGCAGCAGGTTCTCGACTCCATGGATCTGGAGCGTGAGCGCGGCATTACCATCAAGGCCCAGAGTGTGACCCTGAACTACCAGGCGCAGGACGGCAACCAGTACCAGCTCAACTTCATCGATACGCCCGGGCACGTGGACTTCTCCTACGAGGTCTCCCGCTCGCTGGCGGCCTGTGAAGGGGCGCTCTTGGTGGTGGACGCCGGTCAGGGGGTTGAGGCACAGACTCTGGCCAACTGCTACACCGCGCTGGACATGAACCTGGAAGTGGTGCCGGTGCTGAACAAGATTGACCTGCCCCAGGCCGAGCCGGAGCGGGTGGCGGAAGAAATCGAGGATATCGTCGGCATCGATGCCATCGACGCGGTGCGCTGCTCGGCCAAAACCGGCCTGGGCGTGGATCAGGTACTGGAAACCATCGTCCAAAAGATTCCGTCACCGGAAGGCAATCCCGAGGGGCCGCTGCAGGCGCTGATCATCGACTCCTGGTTTGACTCCTACCTGGGCGTGGTGTCGCTGGTGCGCATCAAGCACGGCAACCTGAAAAAGAACGACAAGATCAAGGTGATGAGCACCGGCCAGGTATGGGGCGTGGATCGCATCGGCATCTTCACCCCCAAGCAGAAGGACACCGAGGGCCTGAACTGCGGCGAAGTGGGCTGGGTGGTGTGCGGCATCAAGGATATTCACGGCGCGCCGGTGGGGGATACCCTGACCCATGCCAAGTACGGGGCCGACAAGCCGCTGCCGGGCTTTCAGAAGGTCAAGCCCCAGGTCTATGCCGGCCTGTTCCCCATTTCCAGCGACGACTACGAGGCGTTCCGTGACGCCCTCGACAAGCTCTCCCTGAACGACGCCTCGCTGTTCTACGAGCCGGAAACCTCCAACGCCCTGGGCTTTGGTTTCCGCTGCGGCTTCCTTGGCATGCTGCACATGGAGATCATTCAGGAGCGGCTGGAGCGGGAATACGATCTGGATCTGATCACCACGGCGCCCACCGTGGTCTACGAGGTGGTCAAGACCGACGGCGAAGTAGTCTACATCGACAGCCCATCCCAGCTGCCGGCGGTGAACAACATCGAGGAAATTCACGAGCCCATCGCCGAGTGCCATATTCTGGTGCCCCAGGAGTACCTGGGCAACGTCATCACCCTGTGCATCGAGAAGCGCGGCGTGCAGACCAACATGGTGTATCACGGCAACCAGGTGGCGCTGACCTACGAAATTCCCATGGCGGAAGTGGTGCTCGACTTCTTTGACCGGCTGAAGTCCACCAGTCGCGGCTACGCCTCGCTGGATTACGGCTTCAAGCGTTTCGAGGCGGCCAACATGGTACGCCTGGACATCATGATCAACGGGGATCGGGTCGACGCCCTGGCGATCATCACCCACAAGGACAACGCCCAGTTCCGCGGCCGTCAGCTGGTGGAGAAAATGCGCGAGCTGATCCCCCGCCAGATGTTCGATATCGCCATTCAGGCGGCCATCGGCAACCAGATCATCGCCCGCAGCACCGTCAAGGCCCTGCGCAAGGACGTGACCGCCAAGTGTTATGGCGGCGACGTCAGCCGCAAGAAAAAGCTGCTGGCCAAGCAGAAGGAAGGCAAGAAGCGGATGAAATCCCTGGGGCGGGTTGATATTCCCCAGGACGCCTTCCTGGCCATTTTGCACGTAGGTAAGGACAAGTAACCATGGCAAGTACCTTTGCCCTGATCCTGGTGCTGGTGACCCTGGTCACCGGTATCATCTGGGCCTGTGACAAGTGGATCTGGGCGCCCCAGCGGGGGCGCCGGCTGGCCGAGGCGCAACAAAGCCACGGCAACAAGGTGGATGCGGCCGCCCTGGCGAAAGCCGCCGCCACCCCCGGCTGGATCGAACAGGCCAGATCCATCTTTCCGGTGATCGCGGCGGTGCTGGTGCTGCGCTCCTTTATCTATGAGCCCTTTCAGATCCCCTCCGGCTCCATGATGCCCACCCTGCTGGTGGGCGACTTCATTCTGGTGGAGAAATTCTCCTACGGGCTGAAGGAGCCGGTCACCAACACCACCCTGATCCCCACCGGCAAGCCGGAGCGGGGGGACATAGCGGTGTTCAAGTATCCCGAGAATCCGCGTATCGACTACATCAAGCGGGTGGTGGGGCTGCCCGGGGACCATATCGTTTACCGGGACAAGCAGCTCTATATTAAGCCCGCCTGTGACGGCAACGACTGCCCCGGTTACGCGCCGGTGCCGCTCACCTTTGCACAAAGCGGCGAATTTACCCAGATGGGCATACCCCTGGCCCGTTACCGTGAAGCGCTGACCGAACGCGCCCACGACGTGCTGCAAAATCCGCTGCTGCCGGACCGGGTGTCCATGTATCACCGTCAGCCGGGCACCGCTCTGAATGAATGGGTGGTACCGGAAGGGCACTACTTCACCCTGGGCGACAACCGGGACAACAGCACCGACAGCCGGTTCTGGGGCTTTGTGCCCGAAGGCAACCTGGTGGGCCGGGCGGTCGCCATCTGGATAAGCTTTGAGTTTGATCGCAACGCCGACAGCTGGCTGCCATCCTGGGTGCCGAGTGATGTGCGTTTCAGCCGAATAGGCGCAATTCATTGATGAAAAAATTGAACAACCTGCAAAAACAACTGGGTCATACCTTTAACGACGAAGCCCTGCTGGTACGGGCGCTGACTCACCGTAGCGCCGGCTCCCGCCATAACGAGCGACTGGAGTTCCTTGGGGACTCCATCCTCAGCATGGTGATCGCCGACGCCCTGTTCCATCGTTTTCCCAAGGTCAACGAAGGGGACATGTCACGCATGCGCGCCACCCTGGTGCGGGAAAAGACCCTGGCCGAGCTGGCCCGGGCCTTTGAGCTGGGGGAATACCTGATCCTGGGGCCCGGTGAGCTGAAAAGCGGCGGTTACCGCCGGGAATCGATCCTGGCCGATGCGGTCGAGGCGCTGATCGGCGCCATCTACCTCGACAGCGGCATAGAGCGCATTACCCAGCTGCTGCTGAGCTGGTACGACAGCCGGCTCAACGACATTCAGCCCGGGGTGGAGCAAAAGGATCCCAAGACCCGGCTGCAGGAGCTGTTGCAGGGCAAGCGCAAACCGCTGCCCACCTACGAGGTGGTCGACGTTATTGGCGAGGCCCATAATCAGAAATTTACCGTGCACTGCACCGTGGACGGCCTGGCCGAGCCCGTGGTGGGGGTGGGCACCAGCCGCCGCAAGGCGGAACAGGCGGCGGCCGAGCAGGCCCTGGATACCTTGTTATGACAGAACAACAGCAAACCTATTGCGGCTTCGTGGCCATCGTCGGCCGTCCCAACGTGGGCAAGTCGACCCTGCTGAACCGGCTGCTCGGGCAGAAGGTCAGTATTACCTCGAAAAAACCCCAGACCACTCGGCACCGCATCATGGGCATCGACACCGACGGCGCCTACCAGGTGGTGTATGTCGATACCCCCGGGCTGCACATCGAGGAAAAGCGGGCCATCAACCGGCTGATGAACCGCGCCGCCAGCAGCTCGCTGGGCGACGTGGAAATGGTGGTGTTCGTGGTGGACGGCACTCAGTGGACCAAGGACGACGACATGGTGCTGAACAAGCTGCGGCGCATGGATTGCCCGGTGGTGCTGGCGATCAACAAGATCGATAATGTCGACAACAAGGAGGCCCTGCTGCCCCACATGCAGTGGCTGGCCCAGCAGATGGACTTTGCCGACATCGTGCCTATCTCGGCGGAAAAGGGCACCAACGTCGACACCATCGCCAAACTGGCGCGCTCGCGGCTCAAGCCGTCGTTGCACTATTTTCCGGAAGACTACATCACCGATCGTTCCGCCCGTTTTATGGCGGCGGAGATCATTCGCGAGAAACTGATGCGTTTTACCGGTGATGAGCTGCCCTACTCGATCACCGTGGAGATCGAGCGTTATCAGACCGACGAAAAAGGCGTGGTGCACATCAACGGCCTGATCCTGGTGGAGCGCAGCGGCCAGAAGCGTATGGTGATCGGCAACAAGGGCGAAAAGCTGCGCACCATCGGCACCGAAGCCCGGCTGGATCTGGAGCGGTTGCTGGAGCAGAAGGTCTATCTGGAGCTGTGGGTCAAGGTCAAATCCGGCTGGGCCGATGACGAGCGTGCCCTGCGCAGCCTGGGTTACGGCGACGACTGAGCATGGCGCACGCCGCCTTTGTCATTCACAGCCGTCCCTACCGGGAAACCAGCCAGCTGGTGGAGGTCTTTACTCGGGAGCGGGGGCGGCAGAGTCTGGTGGCCCGGGGCAGCCGCCAGCCCCGCTCGCCCTTGAAGGGGCTGCTGCAGCCCTTTGTGCCCCTGCGGCTCACCTTTGGCGGCAAGGGCGAGCTGAAAACCCTCTACAGCGCCGAGGCCACCGGCCCGGCTATTCGGCTGACCGGCCCGGCCCTCTACAGCGGCCTGTACCTCAACGAACTCATTTATTACCTGCTCGAGATACAAACGCCCTTTGACGAGGTGTTTGAGGTCTACGTGGAAACCCTGCACCAACTGGCGGGCGGCAGCACGCTGGAGCCCTGTCTGCGTCATTTCGAGTTTTACATGCTGAATGTGCTCGGCTACGGTGTTGATTTTACCCAGGATGCCGAGAGCGGAGCAGCCGTTTGTGCTCGAGGCTGGTATGCTTACCAGCCCGAAGCCGGCTTTGTGGCGCTGGAGAGCCGGCAGCCCGGCGCCTTTCGCGGCGACTGGCTCCATGCCCTGGCCAGGCTCGAGCTGGACACGCCCGAGGTGCTGGCGGCGGCCAAGCGTTTCAGCCGTACCGCGCTGGCGCCCTATCTGGAGGGGCGGGTGCTGAAAAGCCGGGCCCTGTTTATCAAAGGAAAGAGAGGAAGTCCCAGTGAGTGAACTGTATTTGGGTGTGAACATCGATCATATCGCCACGCTGCGCAACGCCCGGGGCACCAGCTATCCGGACCCGGTCTACGCGGCGACCATGGCCGAGCAGGCCGGGGCCGACGGCATTACCGTACACCTGCGTGAGGATCGCCGTCACATTACCGACCGGGATGTGGAGATCCTGGCGCGTACCATTCAAACTCGCATGAACCTGGAAATGGCGGTGACCGACGAGATGATCGACATCGCCTGCCGCATCAAGCCGGCCTTTGTCTGTCTGGTGCCGGAAAAGCGGGAAGAAGTGACCACCGAAGGCGGCCTGGATGTGGCCGGCCAGCTCGACAAAATCACCGAGGCCGTGACCCGGCTGCGTGAGGCAGGCATCAAGGTATCCTTGTTCATTGATGCCGACAAGGCCCAGATCGATGCGGCGGTCGCCACCGGTGCGCCCTACATTGAAATTCACACCGGGCATTACGCCGATGCCACCAATGAGGCCGAACAGCTGGCGGAGCTCAAGCGCATTGCGGCCTGTGCCTCCCATGCTCACGACGCCGGGCTCAAGGTCAATGGCGGCCACGGCCTGCATTACCACAACGTCAAGCCCATCGCCGCCATTCCGGAAATGCTGGAGCTGAATATCGGCCATGCCATTATTGCCCGGGCCGCCTTTGACGGCCTGGAAAAGGCGGTGCGCGATATGAAGCGCCTGCTGCGGGAAGCCCGTCAGGGCGTGTAAACCCGAGGATTCGGGACTGGGGAATGGGGACTGGAAAGGTCCCGTTCTTTGCCAGTCCCGAGTCCCTAATCCCCAATCCCTGGTGTTATAAATACGCTTTCGCTTCCGCCCGCACCTGCTCAATCCGCTCTTCCAGTTCCAGCAATTCCGGCTCCAGCGCCTCAAGGGGTTGTTTGTCGAGCAATGCCTGCTCCAATCCGGCCAGCAGCGACTGCAACTGGGGCACACCACAATACACGGCGCCGCCGTGCAGCTTGTGCAGCGGGCCGTACAGATCTTCGCCCTTCAGTTCGCCGGCCAGGGCCGCACCCAGTCGGGGGGTGAACTCATCAAAGCTTTGCAGCAGCAGGCTCAGCATTTCCCTGGCCAGCACATCCTTGCCACCGGCCCGTTGCAGGGCCTGCGACCAGTCGATTTGGCCACTGGCCGCCGGTTTGCGGGCAAAGTGATTGATAATGCGCGCCAATATGGCTTCGTCAATGGGTTTGGCCAGGTAGTCGTCCATGCCCTGGCGCAGCAGCCGGTCCCGCTCGCCGGCAATGGCGTGGGCGGTCACCGCCACGATGGGGGTGTGAACATTGAGGCCGCCCTGGCGGCGAATTTCCTGAGTGGCCTGAATACCGTCCAGCACCGGCATCTGAATATCCATAAAGATGATGTCGTAGCGGTGGGTGGTGGCCAGGTTGAGCGCTTCCCGGCCATTGCGACCAGTGTCTACCTGGCTGACCTGCTCGGCCAGCATGGCGCTGATAAGCTTCAGGTTGGCCGGGTTGTCGTCCACCGCCAGCACCCGCATTGGCTGGCGGCTGGCGGGCGGCGGCAAGGCGATGGGCGCCACCGGCTCGTCAACGGGGCGGCGCTGCTCGGTCAGGGCCTGGGCCAGCTTCTGGTAATGGGCCGGTTTGCTCAGGCAATGGGCGGCGCCCACCGCCAGCAGGGAGTCGCTCAGGGTCGGATCGGTGGAACTCAGCAGTATGATGGTCTTGTTGTCAAAGGCCAGCTGGCGCTTGAGCTCCTGCTCCACCTGGCTGGGCAGGGCGTGGGGGCCAAAGCCGAGCAGGGCCACATCGACAGGCTGCTCCGGTGAGGGCTCGTAGAGCACCTGCATGCCCCATTCCCGCAGCAGGGCGCTGGTGGCGCGCCGGCTGAAGCCGTCTTCTTCCTGGTAGAGCACCGTCTTGCCGGCCAGCTCCGCCAATGGCAGGGGTTCGGCCAGGGGCAGGGCGGCCTTGTCCAGCTCCAGGGTAAAGCTGAATACCGAGCCCGAGCCCGGCTCGGAGTAAAGCTCGATGTCGCCGGCCATCTGGTGCACCAGCTTTTGGGTGATCACCAGTCCCAGGCCGGTGCCGCCATAGCGGCGGGAAATGCTGGAGTCGGCCTGGTTAAAGGCCTGGAACAGCTGGCGGCGCTGGCTGTCGGAAATGCCGATGCCGGTGTCCTGCACATGAATACACAGGCCGCTGCGCTCGGGCTGGCCGGCGGGGCGGGCGTCGACCCGCACGTCCACGTTGCCCTGCTCGGTAAACTTGATGGCGTTGCCCACCAGGTTGTTGAGTACCTGCTGCAGCCGCAGCGGATCCCCCACCAGGCTGTCGTGCACCGCCGCATCCACCCTGAGCGACAGTTCCAGCCCCTTGTCGTGGGCGCTGGGGGCGAGCAGGGTCATCACCTCCTGCAGGGTATCGCGCAGGGAGAAGGGGATCTGCTCCATCTTCAGCTTGCCCGCTTCCAGCTTGGAGAAGTCGAGAATGTCGTTGATGATGCCGAGCAGGTTCTGGGCCGACTTCTCGATGGTCTTGAGGTAGTCCAGCTGGTTGGCGGTGAGCTTGGTTTTCTGCAACTGGCGGGCGAAGCCGATCACGCCGTTGAGCGGGGTGCGCAGCTCGTGGGACATGTTGGCCAGGAACTCGGTCTTGACCCGGGCCGCCTCCTGAGCCCGCTTCTTGGCCATGTCGAGTTCGATGTTCTGAATTTCGATCTGCTCCAGGGTCTCGCGCAGATCTGAGGTGGCCTGATCGATGTTCTGCTGCATTTCGTCATGGTATTCCGACAACGACTTGGCCATGGCGTTGATGCCGTTTTTGAGCATTTCCAGCTCGCCGCTGAACTCGCCACTCACCCGAGTATCGAGCCGGCCTTCCCGAATCTTGTAGACGGCGCTCACCATGTCGGTGATGGGCTGGGACACGCCCTTGATAAGCCGCACCCCGAACAGGGCGCTGACACACACGCCCAGCAGCACGATCAGGCCGGCAAAAAAGGTGTCGCGGTAATGCAGCAGCATGGCGGAATCGTCGGTCAGCTGCATGGCCACGTAGCCGATGGCCCGCATCGACGACTCCTCCCACAGGGCGTCGGCCCGGGCCGCATCGGTCAGCACCGGGGTGCGCAGAATAATGCCGCTCTCACCGCTTTCCACACTGGTGGCCGCGGGAATGTCGATGCCCTCGGGCAGACGCAGGGTGTTGAAATCCTTGTGGTAGTTGGACGTCACCAGCAGCCGGCCCTCGGTGTCGAACAGGGCGATGGAGGTGACCAGCGGGCTGTTGTTGCGGTGAATGTTGCTGAGCAGGCGGTTGAGGGCTTCCCGGTTGCGCCCGGACAGCGCCAGCTCGCTGGCCAGGGCCAGGGGTTCAATCACGTTCACCCCTTCCTGGATCAGCGCTTCTTCCAGCTGCTGGTAGCGGTTTACGGAAAAGTAACCGGCCAGCAGAATACCGATGATCAGGGTCGGAATAATGGTAAAGGCCAGTACCCGGGCTCGCAGGCCGTATTTGGTCATAGTGGGCTTATGTGGGACAATGCGCGTTCAAAAGACAGTAGACTTATGATGACATAGCCGGTTCGAGGGCTCCACGTTTTATGGTTCAGTTCTTCAAGGTCAAAAAGCCCGCTGTGCCGGCGCAAACGCCACTGGATATTCGCATTCTGGAACTCAATGGTCACGGCATGGGCGTGGCCCGGCACCAGGGCAAGCCGCTGTTTGTGGCCGGGGTGCTGCCGGGCGAGGAAGTGCGTGTCACCCTGAACACCCAGACCAGCCGTTATGCCACCGCCACCCTGCAAAAAGTGCTCAAGGCTTCGCCCGAGCGGGTCAAGCCCTTTTGCACTCGTGTGGCCGACTGCGGCGGTTGCAACCTGCAACAAGCGCCCCTGGCGGCCCAGCGCGCCCTCAAGCAAAAGGCGGTGTTCAGCCTGTTTGCCCGTCATGGCATCAATGAGCTGCCCGAGCCCGAATGGCTGGCCGGAGAAGGCCAGGGCTACCGCCGGGTGGCGCGACTGGCCATTCGCCGTCAGGGCAAGGGCGTGGCCCTCGGCTTTCGCCAGTCCCAGTCCCACGAGTTGGTGGAAATCGAGCACTGTGGCGTGCTGACGCCGGTGCTCTCGGGCCTGATCGCGCCGTTGCGCCGGCTGCTGAACCGACTGCGGGCGCAGCGTCAGCTCGGGCACCTGGAGCTGTACGAGGCGGCGGAAGGCGTGGCCCTGCTGCTGCGCCACAAGGGCACGCTGCCGGCGGAAGATCTGGACACCCTGCTGGCCTTTGCCCAGGAGCGGACGCTGGTGCTGTTTTTGCAGGACGATACCGCCCGGCGGCCTTTACATGTTCCCTTTCCGCTTTATTATCAGATAGATAATATCAGGCTCTCGTTTACCCCCGGCGACTTTATTCAGGTGAACGGCCCGCTCAATAAGCGCATGGTACAGCAGGCCATCCACTGGCTGGCGCCCGAGCCGGGCATGCCGGTGCTGGATCTGTTCTGCGGCATCGGCAACTTCTGCCTGCCTCTTGCTGCCGCCGGCCATCCGGTGGTGGGCGTGGAAGGGGTGATGGAAATGGTGGAGCAGGCCCGGGGCAACGCCGAAGACAACCAGCTCACCCGGGCCCGGTTTTACCGGGCCGATCTGGCCGCCGATTTTACCGGAGAGCCCTGGGCGGCGGAGGGATTTTCCCGAGTGCTGATCGATCCGGGCCGGGCCGGTGCCGAGCGGGTGATGCCCTACCTGGCGGAGCTGGCACCCGAGCGGCTGCTGTATGTGTCGTGCAACCCGGCCACCCTGGCCCGGGACAGCGAAGTCCTGTGCGCCGCCGGCTACCGCCTGGCCCGGCTTGGGCTGGTCGACATGTTTCCCCATACGGCTCATTGCGAAGCGATGGCGCTGTTTGAACTCAGTTAAGGACGCTTATGGTTGCGGTGCGCGAAACTCATCTCAAGTCGACCTTCTGCCTGCAGGAATGGGCCGACAGCCTGCCGCTGGATGCGGATGAGCGGGCACGGCTGAAGGCGGTCTACCAGTACTGCCAGCGGCTGGAGTTGGGGGCCGACGCGCAGGGGCGGCTGCTGGCCCAGGGGGTGGAAATGGTCGGCATTCTGCTGACCCTGAGCATGGATACCGATACCCTCAAGTCGGCGTTGCTCTACCCCTTTGTGGAACAGGGCGCGCTCAGTCCGGAGCGGGTGCGAGAGGACTTTGGCGACAGCATTCACCGCCTGTTGCAGGGGGTGGCCGACATGGAGGCCATTCGTTCGCTGCAGCATGTGCACAGCGACAAGAGCAACGAAGCCCAGGTCGACAAGGTGCGGCGCATGCTGCTGGCCATGGTGGAAGACGTGCGCGCCGTGGTGATCAAGCTGGCCGAGCGCATCACCTGTCTGCGTGAGGTCAAGTGTGCCGACGAGGAAACCCGGGTACTGGTGGCCAAGGAGATCGCCAATATCTATGCGCCCCTGGCCAACCGGTTGGGCATCGGCCAGCTCAAGTGGGAGCTGGAAGACCTGTCGTTTCGTTACCTGCATCCGGAAACCTACAAGCGCATTGCCCGGTTGCTGGATGAAAAACGGCTGGCCCGGGAAGACTACATCAGCAACTTTGTCGGCTCTCTCAAGCAGGCCCTGAAAGACGCCGGGGTCGAGGCCGAGGTCTATGGCCGGCCCAAGCATATCTACAGCATCTGGCGCAAGATGCAGAAAAAGAACCTCGACTTCGATGAGCTGTTTGATGTGCGCGCGGTGCGGGTGGTCACCCACCGGCTGCAGGACTGCTACGCCGCGCTCGGCATCGTCCACACCCAGTGGCGCCATATTCCCCGGGAATTCGACGACTACGTGGCCAACCCCAAGCCCAACGGCTACCAGTCCATTCATACCGTGGTGATCGGCCCGGAGGGCAAGACGGTGGAGATCCAGATCCGCACCGATCAGATGCATCAGGACGCCGAGCTGGGGGTGGCGGCCCACTGGAAATACAAGGAAGGCGCCGGCGGCGGCCGACAGGGCAGCTTTGAGGAAAAGATAGCCTGGCTGAGAAAGCTGCTGGCCTGGCAGGAAGACATGGCCGAAAGCGGCTCCCTGGTGGACGAGCTGCGCAGCCAGGTGTTTGAAGACAGAGTCTACGTATTTACTCCCAAGGGCGAGGTGGTGGACATGCCCGCCGGCGCCACACCGCTGGATTTCGCCTACTACGTGCACAGCCAGGTGGGCCACCGCTGCATCGGCGCCAAGGTCGACGGCCGTATCGTGCCCTTTACCTACCAGCTGCAAACCGGCGATCAGGTGGAGATCATCACTCAGAAGCAGCCCAACCCCAGCCGCGACTGGATGAATCCCAATCAGGGCTTTCTGCGCACCAGCCGGGCCCGCTCCAAGGTGGCCACCTGGTTCAAGAAGCAGGACAGGGACAAGAACATACTGGCCGGCCGCGAGCTGCTCGACAAGGAGCTGGAGCGGCTTGGGCTGACCTTTGCCCAGGTCGACAAAAAGGCGCTGGAGCGGTTCAATGTCGCCACCCTGGATGATCTGCTGGCGGGTATCGGCGGCGGCGATCTGCGCATCAATCAGCTGCTCAACCACCTGCAAAGCCAGCACAAGAAGCCCACCGACGCCGAGCAGGATCAGCAGGTGCTGCGGGAGCTGGAGCAAAAGGCGGCGAAAAAGCAGGACAACAAGCCCAGGGGCCACATAGTGGTGCAGGGAGTGGGCAATCTGCTGACCAACACCGCCCGCTGCTGTCAGCCCATTCCCGGCGACGAGATCATCGGCTTCATTACTCAGGGACGGGGCATCTCCATTCACCGGGCCGACTGCGATCAGCTCAAGGAGCTGACCGCCCAGCATCCGGAGCGGGTGGTGGATGCGGTGTGGGGCGAAGATAACGGCGGCGGTTACCAGCTGACCCTGCGGGTGGTGGCCAACGACCGCTCCGGCCTGCTGCGCGACATCACCACCATCCTCGCCAACGAAAAAATCAATGTCATGGGGGTGAACAGCCGCTCCAACCGCAAGCAGCAGACCGCCACCATCGACATGGAGCTGGAAGTCTACAACATCGATACCCTGAGCCGCACCCTGGCCAGGATCAGCCAGCTGCCGGATATTCTGGAAGCCCGGCGGCTGTAGCTGAGATACCAAAAATGACTGGCGTCGGCGCTCACGCCAAGGGAGAGACATGGAACAACACCAATATTCGCTGACCGATCTGCTGGCGATCATGGCCGCCCTGCGGGATCCGGAGAACGGCTGCCCCTGGGATCTGCAACAGGACTTTGCCAGCATAGTGCCCCACACCCTGGAAGAAGCCTACGAAGTGGCCGATACCATTGCCCGGCAGGCCTGGGACGAGCTGCCCGGGGAGCTGGGAGATCTGCTGTTTCAGGTGGTGTTCTATGCCCGCCTGGGGGAAGAGCAGTCCCGCTTCACCTTCGGTGACGTGGTGCAGGCCATCAGCGCCAAGCTGGTCAGTCGCCACCCCCATGTGTTTGGCAACGCCCGTTTTGACGACGAGGCCGCCATCAAGGCCAACTGGGAAGCCACCAAGGCCGCCGAGCGCAAGGCGCGGAATGAATCTGCCACCAGCGCCCTGGATGATATTCCCCTGGCCCTGCCGGCCCTGACCCGAGCCCACAAAATCCAGAAGCGCTGCGCCGCCGTGGGCTTTGACTGGCGCGAGCTGCCGCCGGTGGTGGACAAAATTCGCGAAGAGCTGGACGAGGTGATGGCCGAGCTAAACCAGCCCGAGCGCGATGAGGACCGCATCGCCGACGAGCTGGGGGATCTGCTGTTTGCCAGTGTCAATCTGGTGCGCCACCTGAAGCAGGAGCCGGAAGCGGTGCTGCGCCGGGCCAACGACAAGTTCGAACGCCGTTTTCGTGCGGTGGAGCGGTTGCTGGCCGCCGACGGCAAGGACAGCCGCGCCTGCTCGCTGGAAGAGCTGGACGGCTACTGGAACCGGGTCAAGGGCGGCGAAGGCTGAACGGCTCAACTTTGCCGGGATCCGGCCGATAACCGGCACATAGAGGAGGTGCCATGAAGCTGTTGTCCCTGTTAGTGCTGTGTTGCTGTTTTTCGGTCTCGGCCCAGACGTCCCTGGCCACGGATCCCGAGCTGCCTTCCGGGATCGAGGCGGATCTGGACGGGCTCAGGGCGGTGCCCCTGTACGAGGAAAGCGAGCTTATCACTTTGATCAACGCCAACCGCCATCTGCAGCGGGTGCGGGATCAGGATGGCTGCCAGCTGGTGCAGGATATCGAGGCCCGGGCCGAGGTACTGCGTCTGCCGTCCTACCAGTTTTTGTGGGGAGACATGCTGGCCTGGGGGGTGTGCGTGCCTGCCCAGCCACGGCGGGGTCTGCAGATGCTGTGGGCGGCGGCCCGCCAGGGGCTGCCCGCGGCCCTGGAGCAGCTGGGGCGATATTACTACCAGGGCACCCTGGTGCAGCAGAACCGGGAGCGGGCGGCGCCGCTGATGCAGGAGGCCGCCAGCCTGGGACTGGAGAAGGCCCAGTTTACCTGGGCCGCCTGGCTGCTCGATGGTGTTGGCAGTCCGCTGGATTACCCCCAGGCCTACCTCTGGCTGAAACAGATAGTCACCGATGATCAGGCGCGCTACCGGGAAGCGGAGCGCCTGAGCCAGGGACTGGCGGCGCGCATGCCGCCGCACAAGGTAAAAGCGCTCAATCACCAGTTATTGTACTGATCATGGCCCGCTCACGGCGTGACATTTAATGTCAGTTTGTCCATGAATGTGTATCATGTATATATGTTCGCCCCTATCTGGACATCATGAACTCATGAAGCTGACCACCTATACCGACTTCGGCCTGCGGGCCCTGATGTACCTCGCCACCCTGCCGCGGGGAGAGCTCACCAGCGTGGCCCGGGTGTCGGCGCTGTACGATGTCTCCCGTAACCACATGGTCAAGGTGATCAACCAGCTGGCCCGGGAAGGCTATATTCATGCCCTGCGTGGCAAGAACGGCGGCATTCGCCTGGCCAGAGAGCCAAAAGACATCAACGTAGGCCGAGTGATCCGGCTGCTGGAGCATAACCTCAGGGGGATCGACTGCGGCAGCCCGGCCTGCCAGCTGGTGCCGGCCTGCCGGCTGCGCAACGCCCTGGGGCAGGCGATGGAGGCATTTTTGCAGGTGATGGAAGGCTATACCCTGGCGGATCTGGTGGGCAACCGGGATGAGCTGATGACCATTTTCAGCCACCTGGAAGCGGAAAGCCTGCGCCGCAGCGCGAGCTGATCTGTCCGCATGCCGCTGGAGGCAACGCCCGTTGCGGCTCGGCTCGCTACTTGGGGCTTAATGCCAGGGCACTAGCCCTGCCTCGGCAGGTAATACTGGGGTTGTACCCGCACCTGCTTGATCACATTGTTTTCCACTTCCAGAATTTCTATCGGGTAACCCGCCAGCCGCAGGCCGATGTTGGCCTCGGGAATGTCTTCCAGGTATTCCAGGATAAGGCCATTCAGGGAACGGGGGCCGTCGGTAGGCAGATTCCAGTTCAGCTCCTTGTTCAGATCCCGAATGCTGGCGGAGCCCTCAATCAGGTAGGAGCCGTCGTCCTGGGGCTTGATCTCGTCGCTGAGGGTGGGGCTGATGGTGGTGGTAAAATCCCCCACGATTTCTTCCAGAATGTCGTCCAGGGTGATCAGGCCCTGAATGTCGCCGTATTCATCCACAATCAGCCCAATGCGCTCCTTGTTGCGCTGGAATTTGAGCAGCTGCACATTGAGCGGGGTGGCTTCGGGAATAAAGTAGACCTCCCGCGCTGCCCGCATCAGGCTGGGCTTGCACAGCTCTTCCTTGGCCAGCAGGCGCAGGGCGTCCCGGGCGTGAATAAAGCCGAGCGCGTCGTCGATGTTGTCCCGGTACAGCAGCACCTTGGTGTGCGGGCTTTGCAGCAGCCGGCGGTTGATGCTTTTCCAGTCCTGGGTGATGTCGATGCCGTAAATTTCGTTGCGCGGCACCATGATGTCGTCCACCGTCACTTTTTCCAGATCCAGAATGGATACCAGCATGTCCTGGTGACGGCGCGGGATCAGGCCCCCGGCCTCGTTGACGATGGTGCGCAGCTCTTCCGAGCTGATGGCGGTGTCTTCGCCGCCCTTGGGGTTGATGCGAAACAGCGCCAGCAGGCCGTTGGAAATGGCGTTGATGGCCCATACCGCCGGGTACAGCACCACCATCAGCGGCCGCAGGATCAGCGAGGCGGGAAAGGCGACCTTTTCCGGGTAGAGGGCCGCCAGGGTCTTGGGGGTGACTTCCGAGAAGATCAGCACCGCCAGGGTCAGACCAATGGTGGCGATGGCCACGCCGTAGTCGCCGAACAGGCGAATCGCCAGCAGGGTGGCGATGGCGGAGGCCAGAATATTGACCAGGTTGTTGCCGATGAGGATAAGGCCAATCAGACGGTCCGGACGGGACAGCAGCTTTTCAACCCGGGTGGCGGCCTTGTGGCGGCTTTGCACCAGGTGCCGCAACCGGTAGCGGTTGAGCGACATCATGCCGGTTTCGGAGCTGGAGAAAAAGGCGGAAACAAACAGCAGTGCAATCAGGATGCCGGTCAAGGCACCCGTCGATATGTCGTCCAAACAGACCGTCCTGTGTAAAAAACCTGATCAATTTCTACGGGGTTGGCGAAAGCCTGTCAAGAACCGAGCAGCACTTCCCGCACGAAGCGGCTGCCAAAATAGGCCAGGGTCAGCAGCAGGCTGCCGGCCACGCTGGTCCAGATCACCTTGCGGCCGCGCCAGCCCAGGCGGTGGTGGCCCCACAACAGGCCGACATAGACGCACCAGGCAATGATGGTAAGCACCGCCTTGTGCACCTTGCCGGGGCTGAACATTTCCTGCAAAAAGAACAGGCCGCTGGAAATGGACAGGGTCAGCAGCACCACACCGGCAAAAATCAGCCGGAACAGGTAGCGCTCCAGGGTCATCAGCGGTGGCATGGCGGGCAGATTGGTGAGCTTGTGTTTTTTCAGCCGGTGATCGAGAAAGCCGAGCAGAATGGCCAGCAGGCAGGCAATGCCCAGCAGCGAGTAGGACATCAGCCCCAGGGTAATGTGCACCAGCACCTCGGGGCGGGTTTCCAGGTGCATGGTGTAATGGCCGGGCAGCAGCATGTCGGCCAGCAGCAGCAAAAAGGCAAAGCCGTACACCACCGGCATCAGCACCCAGACGTTGAAGCGGGTGACCAGCAGGCTCATCAGGCCGGCCACAATCAGACTGACCAGCGACGCCACGTTGAGCATGCTGAGGTTCTGCCCCGGCACCAGTATGACGGTGTTGACCAGCCAGGTGCCATGCAGCAGTAATGCAAAGACGGCAGCCAGCAGGCCGTAGCGGCGGCCGTTGTTGTGCGGATTAAACAGGTTGTGCACGCAGGCAAAGGCCGCCAACAGGTAAAATGCCATCGCCAGAACAGCAAGCAGTTCCATCATGAATGTCAGCCATTTATCGGAAATATAAAAAGAAAGGCCAGTATACCCCCAAGGCTTCGGCCATCGCCAGCCGGGTTCGCTTAAGTTCGGAGCGCAACTTGGTTATACTGGTCGCAATTTTCGCCATTTGCGGACGCTGTTCATGTTTGAGAATCTCACCGAAAGGCTGTCGCGCACGCTGAAGAACATCAGCGGCCGCGGACGCCTGACCGAAGAAAACATCAAGGAAACCCTGCGCGAGGTGCGCATGGCCCTGCTCGAAGCCGACGTGGCCCTGCCGGTGGTGCGGGAGTTCGTCAACCGGGTCAAGGAAAGGGCGGTGGGCCAGGAGGTCTCCAAGTCCCTGAGTCCGGGCCAGGCCTTTATCAAGATCGTCAACGCCGAACTGGTGGCGGTGATGGGCGAGGCCAACGAGGCCCTGGATCTGGCGGTCAGTCCGCCGGCGGTGGTGCTGATGGCGGGCCTGCAGGGCGCCGGTAAAACCACCTCGGTGGGCAAGCTGGCCAAGTACCTGAAAGAGCGGCACAAGAAAAAGGTGCTGGTGGTCAGTGCCGACGTCTATCGCCCGGCGGCGATCAAGCAGCTGGAGACCCTGGCGGCGGATCTCGACGTGGAATGCTTCCCCAGTGACATCAGCCAGAAGCCGGTGGACATCGGCCGCAACGCCGTCGACTACGCCCGCAAGAAGTTCTTTGACGTGGTGCTGGTGGATACCGCCGGCCGGCTGCATGTTGACGAAGCCATGATGGCCGAGATCCAGCAGCTGTACGCCGCCATCGAGCCGGTGGAAACCCTGTTCGTGGTGGACGCCATGACCGGTCAGGATGCCGCCAACACCGCCAAGGCCTTCAGCGAGGCGCTGCCGCTGACCGGCGTTATCCTCACCAAGGCCGACGGTGACGCCCGGGGTGGTGCCGCCCTGTCGGTGCGCCACATTACCGGCAAGCCGATCAAGTTTATCGGTATGGGCGAAAAGGTCGATGCCCTTGAGCCCTTTCACCCGGACCGGGTGGCCTCGCGCATTCTGGGCATGGGTGACGTGCTGTCGCTGATCGACCAGATGGAGCGGTCGGTGGACAAGAACAAGGCCGCCGAAATGGCCCAGAAGCTCAAAAAGGGCAAGGGCTTTGATCTGGAAGACTTTCGTGACCAGCTGGTGCAGATGCGCAGCATGGGCGGCATGATGAGCCTGATGGACAAGCTGCCGGGCATGAGTCAGTTGCCCGACAACGTCAAGGATCAGGTCAACGACAAGCTCACCGTGCGCATGGAGGCCATCATCAACTCCATGACCCCGAAAGAGCGTCGCCATCCGGAGCTGATCAAGGGCAGCCGCAAGCGCCGTATCGCCCTGGGCTCCGGTACCGAGGTGCAGGAAGTGAACAAGCTGCTCAAGCAGTTCACTCAGATGCAGAAAATGATGAAGAAAATGTCCGGCAAGGGCGGCATGCGCAAGATGATGAGCCAGATGCAGGGCATGATGGGGCCGGGTGGCCTGGGCGGCGGCGGACGTCGCGGTCCGTTCTGACCTTGCCATGAATCTTTCGCCGGCGTTGTCGGCGAAGTAACGCGGGCCGCGCACCCCCCCCCTTTTGGTTGCATTCTCACCTGATCGGAGTACAATTGCGCGGCTTATTTTAAGCCGGGGTTCGCATTGTTCGCGAACCTTGTTTGTTTCAAGTGAATAGAGGACGGTATGGTAACCATTCGTTTACAACGTGGTGGCGCGAAAAAGCGTCCGTTCTACCAGGTAGTAGTTGCAGACAGCCGCTACGCTCGCGATGGTCGTTTCATCGAGAAAGTAGGCTTCTTCAACCCGATCGCTTCCGGCCAGGCAGAAAAACTGCGTCTGGACCTGGAGCGCATCAACCACTGGGTAGCCCAGGGTGCAAGCCTTTCCGAGCGCGTGGCCAAGCTGGTCAAAGACGCTTCCAAAGCCGCTGCCTAAGCCGGTCGGGCAGGGAGTGAAAGGTGAGTGAACCTGTCATAGTAGGCCGCCTGGGCGCCGTTTACGGCATCAAGGGCTGGTTGAAAGTCAACTCCTTTACCGAACAGCCCGATGGCATATTCGATTATCAGCCCTGGCTGATAAAGGATGGCAAAGGCTGGCGCGAAATCCAGGTCACCGGATGGAAGCGCCACAACAAGAGCCTGATTTGCAAGCTGGCCGATATCGACCAGCGCGAAGATGCTCAGGCACTGACCGGTGCCGACATCGCAGTCAGCGCCGAGGCTCTGCCCTCGCTGCCGGCGGATGAATTTTACTGGCGCGATCTGGTCGGTTGTCGAGTGAGCAACACTCAGGGGTACGACCTCGGGGTGGTGTCTCAGTTGATGGAAACCGGCTCCAACGACGTGCTGGTGGTCAAAGCCAATGCCAACGACGCATTTGGTCAACGGGAACGGTTGATTCCGTTTCTGGAACAACAGGTGATCAAGTCCGTGAATATTCAGGACCGCATCATCGAAGTAGAGTGGGATCCGGATTTTTAATCCCGGCAGTCCTGCGCGGAGAGAATCATGTGGATAGGGGTCGTCAGCCTCTTCCCGGAGATGTTCCGGGCAGTCAGTGACTACGGGGTCACCGGTAGGGCCGTGAAAGAAGGCCTGCTGACATTTGAACGCTGGAATCCGCGGGATTTCACCCGGGACAAACACCGCACTGTCGACGACAGACCCTACGGGGGCGGACCGGGCATGCTGATGATGGTACAACCATTGCGCGACGCCATAGCGGCGGCGCGAACAGCGGCGGGCGAGGGCGCGAAGGTCATCTACCTTTCACCCCAGGGCCGCCGGCTGGATCAGCAGGGCGTGCGCGAACTGGCCAGCCGGGACAAACTCATCCTGGTGGCCGGACGCTATGAAGGAGTGGACGAGCGCGTGATCCAGGCCGATATTGACGAAGAATGGTCGGTGGGCGATTACGTGCTCAGTGGCGGCGAATTGCCGGCCATGGTGCTGATTGATGCGGTGGCCCGTCTGGTGCCCGGCGTACTCGGTGACATGGCAAGTGCGGAGCAGGATTCCTTCAGTGAAGGCTTGCTGGATCATCCTCACTACACGCGTCCCGAGCAACTGGAGGGAATGGCCGTTCCCGAGGTGTTGCTCAGCGGCAACCACGCCGACATAGCGCGCTGGAGAATGCAGCAGTCACTGGGTCGTACCTGGTTGAGAAGACCGGAACTGCTAAACAACCTAGCTCTGACTGACGAGCAAGAACAGCTTCTTGCCCAATTTGTCCGCGAACAGCAGCACAAACAGTAGAGTTTTCAGTTTACCCTAGGTAAGGAAATATCATGAGCAACATCATCAAGCAGCTTGAAGAAGAACAACTGCGCAAGGACATTCCCGCATTTGTACCGGGTGACACCGTGCGCGTACAGGTACGCGTTGTAGAAGGCGGCAAAGAGCGTCTGCAGGCTTACGAAGGCGTTGTTATCGCCAAGCGTAACCGCGGTCTGCACTCTTCTTTCACCGTTCGCAAGATCTCCAGCGGTGAAGGCGTTGAGCGTACCTTCCAGACTCACAGCCCGCTGATCGGCAGCGTGGAAGTGAAGCGTCGCGGCGCCGTGCGTCGTGCCAAGCTTTACTACCTGCGCGACCGCTCCGGCAAGTCTGCTCGTATCAAAGAGCGTCTTGTTACCAAATAAGCCGAACCGGCTGTCAAAAAAGGCCCGCAACCGCGGGCCTTTTTGTTTTTGGGAACGCGCGCTATCATATTTCAAAATTTTCTAATGTAACCAAGGATCCGTCATGCCGATCACCGTATGGGGGCTGGCCATTGCCCAGGCACTGCTGGCATCGGGAAACATTCTGCTGGTGTCGGTGTCGGCGCTGATTGGCCGGCAACTGGCCGCCGAGCCCTGGCTTATCACCCTGCCGGTGGCCTGCCAGTTTACCGGCCTGATCGCGGCCACCCTGCCGGCGGCGCACCTGATGCAGCGGCTTGGCCGCAAGACCGGTTTTGTACTGGGCAATCTGTTTGGCCTGCTCGGCGCCTGGGTGGCGCTGCAGGGACTGGTGGCCACCAGTCTGCCCCTGTTTGCCTGCGGCACCTTCCTCACCGGCATTGCCATTGGTGTGGGTCAGCAATACCGCTTTGCGGCCCTGGAAGCCTGCGACAGCGGCCAGCATGCCCGGGCCATTAGCCTGGTGATGGCCGGCGGTGTGCTGGCGGCGGTGATCGGCCCTAACCTGGCGGTTTGGTCCCAGGACTGGCATGCCGGGAGTCCCTACGGAGGGGCCTTTTACGGTCTGTTCGGACTGTATGTGGTGGCGCTGCTGCTGATCCTGCTGCTGCCGCTGCCGGCGGCCACGGTGCCCAGCGGCCACGAGCCCCAGCGCACCTACGGCGAACTGTTTCGCCAGCCCTTGCTGCTGGCGGCAGTGGCCTCGGGCATGATCGGTTATGGCATCATGGTGTTGTTGATGACCGCCACCCCCCTGGCGATGGAGCATCACCGCCATGATTTCCCCGCCACCGCCATGGTGATCCAGTGGCATGTGCTGGGCATGTTCGTGCCGTCCTTCTTTACCGGTCATCTAATTCGCCGCTTCGGTACTCGTAACGTCATCCTCTGGGGCTGTGGGGCCCTGCTGCTGAGTGTGGCGGTGAATCTGTCCGGTACCGGTTTCTGGCACTACTGGTGGGGCTTGTTGTGGCTGGGCGTGGGCTGGAACTTTACCTTTATCGGCGCCACCCACCTGCTGACCTTCAGTTACCGGCCGGCGGAAAAGGCCAGGGTACAGGGCATCAACGAGTTTCTGGTGTTCACTGCCGCGGCCTTTGGCAGTCTGTTTGCCGGGCAGGGTGTAGTGATATTTGGCTGGGTCTGGCTCAACCTGTTCGCGGTACCCTGGATCCTGCTGGTCTTTGCCCTGATCTGGCGACTGAATACGCGTGAAGCGGCGACGGCCTGAGTTTGCCCTCTACATTCATCACTGAGCCGCAGGTAATCTCGTGCAGACGATGCTGGAGGCAGGAGAAGCGGCAGCCGGAATTGCCGGAGCCGACCGTCAAATGTCATGGATGACATTTGCCGAGCGTCCCAGGGATGGGCTCGAAGCGTGTCGGCGGAGGTAATCCGGCTGTCGCTTCGTTTACGGCTCAAAGCATAAAATGCCTCGCCAGCAGGGCTTTGGTAAAACCGGTTTTCAGGTAAAAGCCGCGGGGGCGGGTTTGTATGTAGCCGCCGTCGGGGCCGATGGCGTCGGTCAGGGCTCGGCCGTTGGCGGCCTTGGGCCTCAGTTGCAGGGCCTGGCCATGGCGGGCGGTGATCTCCTGCACCCGGCCCAGGCTGATAAGCTCCATGATCTCCTCCCAGTCCTGGCGCAGCAGCCATTCCTCTTCCTCATTGGGCGTCCATAGCAACGGCTGGCCAATCAGGCGCTCACCGAGGGGAGTATCCCGGTCGCCCAGCACCGGGATCCAGAGTACCCGGGACAGCTTGTTGCGCACATTGCTGGTCTCCCAGCTCAGGCCGGCAATGTCGAGCAGGGGCGCCACGCACACAAAGGTGGTTTCCAGCGGTCGGGCGGCGGAGTCCAGGGGAATGGTCTTGAGCTCGACGCCCAGTTCGGGGAAGTCCTGCTCTGGCTTGGATCCGGCGCTGGCGCCCAGGGTCAGCTCCAGCAACTGGCCAATCCAGCCCTTGTCCCGGCGCAGGCTGGCCGGCACCGGCTGCGCCAGCGCGCCGGCCAGCTCCGCCAGCGGCAGGCCGGCCAGGTGCCGGGCCCGTTCAAGCAGGACGGCAAGGCTTTCTGGGCGGGAAACAGGGTTGTTCAAAATTTCATCACCTCTTGTGGTGCGGGGCGCTATCCGGGGGAAAGGGGGCGGGGTAGGATCATATACTCCTTTTACCCAGGTATGAACATGCCGTTGCACAAGCTTATCCACAGAAATACTGGATAACTGGATCTTCACCGCCACTTACCTCTGCCGGGTGGCTGAAAAGACAAAAAACCGGAAAATGGCAGCGCGGAAACCGGCGGGATCCTGCCGGGGGTTGTGGATAACAATGCGGTGGGGAATTCTTGACCGGACCAAGTTATCAACATCCTGTGTCATGTCGATCCCCCTGATCAAAGATCCAGTTCGATCCTTCTTTTTGTTTTTAATTTTTTGTTTTATATATGTTTTTTATTTTAAACTAGACTGAGATCACATCTCTTCCGGCATTTTCGCTAATGAAGAGATCAAGCCTATACCGCTTTTACCACAGTATTATCCACATCTTTTGGGGGCAATGAGCGGAAGGTATCGGTTTTTTTGTTTATAAGTGTTGACAAAACACCAAGTTATTCAGGTTCGAGCAAGAAAAAGAAGCGCAGGCTTGATTTGCCGGAAATGGGGGAATATGGAACAATCGATGCCATGTTAGCTTTGAATCTGGTGATTGCGTGATAGATGGCGACGGATTTCGTCCCAATGTAGGCATAGTGATCTGCAATCGCAAGGGCCAGGTATTGTGGGCCAGGCGCTATGGTCAGCACTCCTGGCAGTTTCCCCAGGGGGGCGTAGACGACGGGGAAAACCCCGAGCAGGCCATGTACCGGGAGTTGTACGAAGAAATCGGACTTCGCCCCGAGAACGTGACCCTGCTGGCGGTCACCCGCCACTGGCTCAAGTACAAGCTGCCCAAGCGGCTGGTAAGATGGGACAGCAATCCTGTCTGCATTGGTCAGAAACAGAAATGGTTTTTGCTGCGATTGGACTCGGATCATGAATCACACATCAAATTCGGCTGCCACGGGCATCCGGAGTTTGATGACTGGCGCTGGGTCAGCTACTGGTATCCGGTACGCCAGGTGGTGTCTTTTAAACGGGAAGTATATCGGCGGGTGCTGCGGGAGTTTGCCCCCATCGTAATGGCAGAGCAGAACCGTCACCGGGCTGACCAGGGTCGGCCGCGGACGGAGCCGGGACGCCAGCGGGACGGACGCCGGCGGCACAGGTAATAGCAAGGGGGAGCGGCAGTGTTAAGGGAACTGAGAGAAATTGTCCAGCGGGTCACGGCCAGCTCCGATCTGAACGCAGCCATGGCGGAGCTGGCGCAACAAACCCGTCAGGCCATGCGGGTAGACTGCTGCTCCATTTATCTGCGCCGGGAAGACGACCCGGGGTTTCTGCTGGCCGCCACCGACGGCCTGGCGCCGGAAGCGGTGGGCCGGGCCCGCATTCCGCCGGGCGAAGGCATTGTTGGCCTGATTGGTGAAAAAGAAGAGCTGATCAACCTGGCCGACGCCCAGCACCACCCCAGCTTCAAATATCTGCCGGAAGCCCACGAAGACGAATTCAGATCCTTTCTCGGCGCCCCCATTATTCACCAGCGCAAGACCCTGGGGGTGCTGGTGGTGCAGCAAAAGCAGGTGCGGCTGTTCGAGGAAGGGGAAGAGTCCTTTCTGGTCACCCTGGCGGCCCAGCTGGCCACGGTGATCGCCCATGCCGAGGCCAGGGGTAACCTCAAGTCCCGCAACTGGCACGGCATGCTGCGGGGCCTGGCTGGCTCGCCCGGGGTGGCCATTGGCAAGGCCTGGGTGTGGCGCCCCAAAGTGGAGCTGGATCGGGTACGGGTCCGCCGGGCCGATGATTTGCCGGCCCAGCATCAGCGCCTCGACAAGGTGTTACAGCAGGTGGAGCAGGAGCTCGACGGCATGGCCCTGCGTTTCAAGGAGTCCCAGGCCGGTGAATCGATGGCGGTGTTTGAGGTGTATCAGTACATTCTCAAGGATCCGGTATTCATCGGGCTGATTCGGGAAGAGATCGAGCATGGCTGGAGCGCCGGCAGTGCGGTCAAGCGGGTGTGTGAAAAGCAGATCGCCCAGTTTGCCAACATGGCCGATCCTTACCTGCGCGAGCGGGCCGCCGACATTCGGGATCTGGGCCAGCGCCTGCTCACCCGGCTGATCCATGAAGATGACGGCCCCCTGGCGTTGTCCGAGCCCATTATCCTGGTGGCCGATGAAATCAGTGCCACCCTGATCGCCGAAATTCCCCGCAACAAGCTCAAGGGCATAGTGTCGGCCAAGGGCTCCATCAACTCCCACGCCGCCATTCTGGCCCGGGCCATGGGCATTCCGGCCGTGATGGGCATCGATCACTCCTTTGAGCTGTTGGAAGATCGTCAGTTGGTGGTGGATGGCTATACCGGTGAACTGCTGGTGGAGCCGGCGCCTTCGGTGCTGAGGGAATACCGGCGGGTGATCGCCGAAGAAGCCCAGATGGACGAGCTGTTTGCCACGGTGCGCAAGGAGGCCTCGCGCACCCTGGACGATGTACAGGTGTCGCTGTTGCTGAACGCCGGCCTCAGTGCCGACGCCGACATTGCCATGAACGATGCCGCCGACGGGGTCGGGCTGTTCCGCACCGAGATCCCCTTTATGATGCGGGATCGTTTTCCGTCCGAGCAGGAGCAGGTGCACAGCTACCGGCGGGTACTCACCAGCTATGTGGGCAAGCCGGTATGCATGCGTACCCTGGATGTGGGGGGCGACAAGCAGCTGCCTTATTTTCCCATTGTCGAGGAAAATCCCTTTCTCGGCTGGCGCGGCATTCGCCTGACCCTGGATCACCCGGAGATCTTCCTGGTGCAGCTCAAGGCCATGCTGAGGGCGAGCATCGGCCTCGACAACCTGTCGATCATGCTGCCCATGGTGGGCAGCCTGGACGAAGTGCGGGTAGCCCGCCGGCTGCTGGACCGGGCCTGGCGCGAGGTATCGGCGGAAACCGCCGACGAGCAGGGCATTATTCGCTACCCCAGCCTGGGGGTGATGATCGAAGTGCCCTCGCTGTTGTACCAGCTGGCCGAGCTGGCGCCGCTGGTGGATTTCTGGTCGGTGGGCACCAACGATCTGACCCAGTACCTGCTGGCGGTGGATCGCAACAACGGCCGGGTTGCCGGTATTTACGACTCCCTGCATCCGGCGGTGCTGCGGGCCCTGCAGCAGATTATCGACACCGCCCGCCAGCATGCCCGGCCGGTATCCATCTGCGGCGAGCTGGCCGGAGACCCTATCGGCGTACTGGTGCTGATGGCCATGGGCTACCGTCGCTTCAGCATGAATAACAGCAACATCATGCGCATCAAGTACATCGTGCGCCAGTCCCGTACCGACGAGCTGAAAAAACTGCTGCAGGAAGCCCTCAGCCACCACCATGTGGGCGCCTTCAAGGGCATCTTCGGGCGTTATCTGGAAGAGCGCGGCCTGGGCGGCCTGCTGCGCTCGGGGCTGTAGCAGCAGCAAGGATTGTAGCCGTCACTTTAGTCGGCGGGGCCTGTGCAACAGGCCTCCAACACATCGGCACCTTCAGGTTTGCGCCAGCTAAAGCGGCGCCTACCACTTTATGTCCCTTCACTCGGCCTGACGAAATGCACAGGTCCACAGACACTCGTCACGGTTTGCCTTACAATATCCGCTTTCCATTTTTCGGGGTAAACGCATGTCTGATTCTCACTGGGTGTTTCCCGGCTTTGATCCCGTGGCCATTCAGCTGGGGCCGCTGGCGGTGCACTGGTACGGCCTGATGTACCTGTTGGGCTTTTTGTTCGCCTGGTGGCTGGGTAACCGGCGGGCCGCACAACCGGGCTCAGGCTGGACCAAAGATCAGGTGTCCGATGTGCTGTTCTACGGCTTTCTCGGGGTCATTGTGGGCGGCCGGCTCGGCTATGTGCTGTTCTACCAGTTCGATACCTTTCTTGCGGATCCGCTTTACCTCATCAAAATCTGGTCCGGTGGCATGTCGTTCCACGGCGGCCTGCTGGGCGTGCTCACCGCCTTCTGGCTGTTTGGCCGCAAGCATCATAAAACCTTCTTTGCGGTCGCAGACTTTATCGCGCCGATGATCCCCTTTGGTTTGGGGGCCGGGCGCCTTGGCAACTTTATCAACGGCGAGCTGTGGGGTCGGGTGACCGACCTGCCCTGGGGCGTGATTTTCCCTGCCGCCGGTGCACTGCCCCGGCATCCTTCCCAGCTGTATCAGTTTGCCCTCGAAGGGGTGCTGCTGCTGATCATCCTCAATCTGGCCTGGCGTGCCCGGCCGCCCCGGGGCGTGATCTCCGGGCTGTTTTTGTTGTGCTACGGGCTGTTCCGCTTCCTGGTGGAGTTTGTTCGCCAGCCCGACGCCCAGCTGGGGCTGTACCTGGACTTGTTCAGCATGGGCCAGCTGTTGTCGATGCCGATGATGATCGGCGGCGCATTGATGTTATGGGCGGCCTGTCGTCGTCCCCACTGGTTTGGTAATGGAGCAAAGACCGCATGAAAGCCTATCTTGAGCTGATGCAACACATTCTTGATCACGGTGAACGCAAGGAAGACCGCACCGGTACCGGCACCCTGTCGGTGTTCGGCCACCAGATGCGTTTTAACCTGGCCGAGGGCTTCCCGCTGGTTACCACCAAGAAATGCCACCTCAGATCCATCATTCACGAACTGCTGTGGTTTCTGAACGGCGACACCAATATTGCTTATCTCAAGGATAACGGCGTCAGCATCTGGGATGAATGGGCCGACGACAACGGCGAGCTGGGGCCGGTCTATGGCAAACAGTGGCGCAGCTGGGAAGCGGCCGATGGCCGGGTGATCGATCAAATCAGCCAGGCGCTGGCGACCATCAAAACCAACCCGGACAGCCGGCGGATTATCGTCTCCGCCTGGAATGTGGGGGAGCTGGAGCAAATGGCGCTGGCGCCCTGCCATGCGCTGTTTCAGTTCTATGTGGCCAATGGGCGGCTGTCCTGCCAGCTTTACCAGCGCAGTTGCGATGTGTTCCTGGGGTTGCCGTTCAATATCGCCAGTTATGCCCTGCTGACCATGATGATGGCCCAGCAGGCGGGACTTGAGCCGGGAGACTTCGTCTGGACCGGTGGCGACGTGCACCTTTACAGCAATCATCTGGAGCAGGCCCGGCTGCAACTGGGGCGTGAGCCGAGAGCCTTGCCCACCATGCGGCTGGCGCGCCGCCCGGATTCACTGTTTGAGTATGTTTATGAGGATTTTATTCTGGAAGAGTACCATCCTCACCCCCATATAAAAGCACCCGTGGCCATTTGACAGATTTTTGTTTGTAAATAAAGCTATACTTTAGTTTAACATTTTAATTTCATCGGTATTTATGAGTCGTTGTGCGGTTTCTTTCGTTTTTACCGAGGTGTTGATCAGAAACAACCGATTATTACCACTGTAACAAGCTGATTACACTCGGGCTGTTCTTTGAGAAGGAGCTCGATTATGTCTCATGTGCTTAAACGCTTTCTGGCCATGGAATCGGCCGGTGGCATACTGCTAATCATTGCCGCCCTGATCGCCATGTTGATGGCCAATACCGGCCTCTCCGGCCTATACCAGGAATTCCTCAACATGCGCATTCAGTTGCGCATCAGTGATCTCGATCTCGACAAGCCGTTGTTGCTGTGGGTAAACGACGGCATGATGGCGGTATTTTTCCTGCTGGTCGGCCTCGAGGTGAAGCGGGAAATGGTGGAAGGCGCGCTGTCTACCCGTGAAAAAGCCATGTTTCCGGCCCTGGCGGCTATCGGTGGCATGGTGTTTCCGGCGCTGTGGTTCATGCTGCTGAACCTGGGTGAGCCCGCCAACCACGGCGGCTGGGCCATTCCTGCCGCTACCGACATCGCCTTTGCCCTTGGAGTCATGGCGCTGCTCGGCAAGCGGGTACCGCTGACCCTCAAGGTCTTTTTGCTGGCGCTGGCAATCATCGACGATCTGGGCGCCATCATCATCATCGCCCTGTTCTACAACCACGGTGTGGACTTCACTGCCATGGCGGTGGGCGCGTTGGGTATCGTTGGCCTGGTGTGGCTCAACCGAGCCCGGGTATGCAACCTGGTGCCCTACCTGCTGCTGGGCTGGATCATCTGGGTTGCGGTGCTCAAGTCCGGCGTACACGCGACCCTGGCCGGTGTGATTCTGGGCTTTTTGATCCCCCTGTACGGCCATCGTTTTTCACCCTCCAAGCAACTGGAGCACTTCCTGCACCCCTGGTGTGCCTTTGTGATTTTGCCGCTGTTTGCCTTTGTGAACGCCGGCGTGTCGCTGGAAGGCCTGTCGCTGGCTGACCTGACCTCGGCGCTGCCTCTTGGCGTGATGGCCGGCCTGCTGCTGGGCAAGCCCATGGGCATTTTCCTGGTGAGCTGGCTGTCGGTGCGGCTGGGCTATGCCCAGTTGCCGGCGGGGGTGTGCTTTAAGCAGATCTTTGCGGTGTCGGTGCTGTGCGGTATTGGCTTTACCATGTCGATCTTCATTTCATCCCTGGCCTTTGCGGATCAGGCTCAGCTGGCCAACCTGTCGCGCCTCGGCATTCTGATGGGCTCGAGCCTGGCGGCGGTGAGCGGTTATGTCATGCTGAGACGGGTATTGCCGCAAAAGGAGCCCCAGCGGCGCAAGGTGCCGGTGCGTACGCAACTGGTATAAACAAGCGCCGATAGTGAATGGAGCCGGCCGGGTGTAAAAATCCGGCCGGTTTCTTTATTATGGGCCATTGCATCGCGGAGGCGGCACCTTGTCACACCTGAATTACAATCATCTTTATTATTTCTGGATGACCCAGAAAAAGGGCTCGGTCACCAAGGCCGCCGAGGCCCTGTTTCTGACCCCCCAGACTGTGACCGGGCAAATCCGCCAGCTGGAAGAGCGGCTGGGGGGCAAATTGTTCAAGCGTAAGGGCCGGCAGCTGGAGGCGAGCGAGCTGGGCCAGCTGGTGTTTCAGTATGCGGATCGCATGTTCAGCCTCTCCTACGAGATGCTGGATATCGTCAACTACCGCAAGGAAGATCACCTGGTGTTCGAGGTGGGCATTGCCGATGCCCTGTCGAAACGGCTGGCGAGCCGGGTGCTGTTATCAGTCATTCCCAATGACGGCTCCATTCACCTGCGCTGCTACGAGTCGACCCACGAAATGCTGCTGGAGCAGCTCAGCCAGCACAAGCTCGACATGATCCTCTCCGATTGCCCGGTGGACTCCGCCCAGCACGGGGGGTTGCTGTCGAAAAAGCTGGGGGAGTGCGATATCGGCTTTTACTGCCGCGAGCCGCTGCCGGTGAAGCCCTTTCCCGCCTGTCTGGAAGAGCGCAAGTTGCTGATCCCGGGGCGACGCACCGCCATGGGACGCCAACTGCGGCACTGGCTGGAAGTGCAGGGTCTCAAGCCGCAGATCCTGGGGGAGTTTGACGATGCCGCCCTGATGAAGGCCTTTGGCTTTTTTAACCAGGGCATTTTCGTGGCGCCCGCCATTTACCGGGATGCCATCTTGCAGTATCAGCCGGTGATCGAGATCGGTCGGGCCACGGAGCTGAAAGAGGAATACTATGTGATCTTCGCCGAACGCATGATCCAGCACCCGGCGGTAAAACGGTTGTGCGAAAGTGACTTCAGCTCCCTGTTTTCGGGTCTCGACGACTTTTCGGCGGTGACCCCGCCCGCCACCTTTGATGATGAATTCAGCTGAGATCCCACACGTGAACGCGACCAACGCAATGAATATCGAGGACATGGAAGCCAACGCCGCCCAGGCGGTGAAGCTGCTCAAGGCGCTGGCCAACGAGCGGCGGCTGTTTATTTTGTGTCACCTGCTCGACAAGGAGCTGTCGGTGGGAGAGATGAATCAGTTCCTGGGGCTGAGCCAGTCGGCCCTGTCCCAGCATCTGGCCATACTGCGCAACGACGATCTGGTCAGCACCCGCAAGGAAGCCCAGACCGTGTATTATTCGCTGAAAAGCAACGAAGTGCGGGAAATGATCGCCCTGCTGCACCGGCTGTATTGCCGGTAGGCGGAAACGCGGTGAGGAGTGAGGAGAAAACCTTACTTCAGGCTCCTCACTCCTCACCGATAAACAGGCAACAAAAAACCGGCATAAAGCCGGTTTTTTCGATGCCAGATTAACAGCGCTTACAGGGCTTTGATCTGGGCATTCAGGCGGCTCTTGTGACGAGCGGCCTTGTTCTTGTGGATCAGACCTTTGGTGGCCATGCGGTCCAGCAGCGGCTGAGCGGCATCAAAGGCCTTCTGGGCGTTGGCCTTGTCACCGGTAGCGATGGCGGCAATGACTTTTTTCACGTAGGTGCGAACCATGGAACGACGGCTGGCGTTGTGCTTACGACGCTTTTCAGCCTGAATCGCGCGTTTCTTAGCAGACTTGATGTTAGCCAAGGTAAAACTCCTGAATCTGTCTTAGCGAGTGCTCATAAAAGGCCGTGGACTATGCCTTTTTCACCGCTGATTGTCAATTGATTTGTGCAAATAAACACCGCCCTGTGGCGTGGCACAGGGCAGGGGGTTAAACTGTCCGCCGAATTCTAGCAGTATTCACCTGCGTTCAGCAATTTCTACCGTGAGGTTTTCATTTTGAGCAAGGCGCTGTTGCGGTCGGGCATGATTGTTTCTGCCATGACCCTGGTTTCCCGCGTGCTGGGTCTGGTCCGGGACGTGGTGATCGCCAACCTGATGGGGGCGGGAGCCTCGGCCGATGTGTTCTTTTTTGCCAATCGCATCCCCAACTTTCTGCGCCGGCTGTTTGCCGAGGGAGCCTTTAACCAGGCCTTTGTGCCTGTCATGACCGAATACAAGCAGACCAAAAGCTTCAAGGACACTCAGGATCTGCTGGCGGCGGTGTCGGGCACCCTGGGGCTGGTTGTGACCGGGGTCACCCTGGCGGGCATGCTGGGTTCGGGGGTGGTGACCGCCCTGTTTGGTGCCGGCTGGTTTATGGAATGGCTGAACGATGGCCCCGAGGCGCACAAGTTTGAGCTGGCGTCCTTGCTGCTCAAGATCACCTTTCCCTATCTGTGGTTTATCAGTTTTACCGCCATGGCCGGGGCCATTCTCAACACCTTTGGCAAGTTCGCAGTGTCGTCCTTTACCCCGGTGTTTCTCAATGTGTGCATTATCGCCGCCGCGCTGTGGTTGTCGCCCCGGCTGGCGCAGCCGGAAATCGGCCTGGCGGTGGGGGTCTTTGCCGGCGGCCTGGTGCAGTTTTTGTTTCAGTTTCCGTTTCTGGCCAAGCTCAGGCTGCTGGTTCGCCCGCGCTGGGCCTGGCATCATCCCGGGGTAGTGAAAATCCGCACCCTGATGATACCGGCGCTGTTCGGGGTGTCGGTGAGCCAGGTCAACCTGCTGTTCGATACCATGCTGGCGTCCTTTCTGGCCACCGGCTCCATCAGTTATCTGTATTATTCCGACCGGCTGCTGGAATTTCCGCTGGGGCTGTTCGGCATCGCCATCGCCACCGTGATTCTGCCGGCCCTGTCCAGCCGCCATGTGGATGAGGCCAAAGACGGTTTTGCCGCCACCATGGACTGGGGCGTGCGCATGGTGCTGCTGATGGGCTTTCCCGCCATGCTGGGGTTGATTGTGCTCAATGAGCCCATGCTCAGGGTGTTGTTCATGCGCGGCGAGTTCGGCATGGAAGAAGTGACCGCGGCGGGCAAAAGCCTGGTGGCCTATGGCCTGGGGCTGCAGGCCTTTATGCTGATCAAGGTGCTGGCGCCGGGCTACTATGCCCGCCAGGACACTCGAACCCCGGTGCGCTTTGGCATTATCGCCATGGTGGCCAACATGGTGTTCAATGCCGCGCTGATCTTTCCCCTGGGCTATGTGGGGCTGGCCCTGGCCACGGCGCTGTCGGGCATACTCAATGCCGCCCTGCTGGGCTGGGGACTGCATCAGCGCTCGGTGTACAGCCCGAGCCGCACCACCTGGGTGTTTCTGGCCCAGGTGGCCGGTGCCGGCGCCGGCATGGCCGGCCTGCTGTGGTGGTTGTCGCCGCCACTCACGGTCTGGGCCGGCTGGAGTCTGGGGCAGAGCGGGCTGCACCTGCTGGGTTATATCGGTGCCGGCGCGCTTTGTTACGGCGTGTTGCTGCTGGGGCTGGGGGTGCGGCCTCGGCATTTGCGCGCCGCCGAGGGCTGAATCGCGGCCTTGCCGAACAAGGGCTGATCCCGAGGGCCGGCTGAGGTATAATCCGCCGATTTGCAGGGGCCGGCAACAGGACTTATGGAGCTAATTCGCGGCATTCACAACATCAAGGCGTGGCATCGCGGCTGCGTGTTGTCCATTGGCAACTTCGATGGCGTACACCTGGGACACCAGGCGGTGCTGCGCGGTCTGGTGGAGCGCGCGCGCCGTCTGAACGTCCCCGCCTGCGTGATGGTGTTTGAGCCGCAGCCCCAGGAGTTGTTTGCCGGTAGCGACGCGCCGCCCCGGCTGACCCGGCTGCGGGAAAAATACGCCCAGCTGGCCCGGCTTGGTATCGACCGGCTGCTGTGCGTGCGCTTTACGCCTGAGTTTGCCGCCCGAAGCCCGGACGACTTTATTCGCGGCCTGCTGGTCGACAAACTGGGGGTGCGCTTTCTGGTGGTGGGCGACGATTTTCGTTTTGGCCGCAACCGGGGCGGGGACTTCCACCTGCTGACCCAGGCCGGACGGGCCTTTGATTTTGAGGTGGTCAGCACCCAAAGCTGGCGTATGGAAAACCGTCGGGTCAGCAGCACCCTGATCCGCAAGGCCCTGGCGGAAGACCGGCTGAACGATGCCGCCCGCATGCTGGGCCGTCCCTTCAGCCTGTGCGGCCGTGTGGCCCATGGCGCCAAGCTGGGCCGTACCATTGGCTTTCCCACCGCCAACGTGGCGCTCAAGCGCCGGGTCATTCCGGTGGCGGGCGTGTACGCGGTCGAACTGAAGCTTGGGACGCAGTGTTACCCCGGTGTCGCCAATATCGGCCACAAGCCCACGGTGAACGGCACCCAGGCGCTGCTGGAAGTGCACCTGTTCGATTTTGCCGGTGATCTCTACGGCAAGCAGGTGGAAGTGGCGTTGTGCCACAAGCTGCGGAATGAACAAAAATTCGCTTCCTTTGCGCTGTTGAAGGAGCAGATTCAACGCGATGCCGCCAGTGCCCGACGATGGTTCGGGCTGGCGGTGTCAGAACCGAACGGAATGTAGGATCCATGAGCGACTATAAACACACCCTGAATTTGCCCGAAACGGAGTTTCCCATGCGTGGCAACCTGGCTCAGCGCGAGCCCGGCATGCTGCAGCGCTGGTTTGATGAAGATCTCTACGGTGCCGTGCGTCGTGCCAAGGCCGGCAAGAAGCCGTTTATTCTTCACGACGGCCCTCCCTACGCCAACGGCAGCATTCACATCGGTCACTCGGTCAACAAGATCCTGAAAGACATTATCGTCAAGTCCAAGGGCCTGCTGGGGTACGACTCCCCCTACATTCCGGGCTGGGACTGCCACGGCCTGCCCATTGAACTCAAGGTGGAAGGCAAGGTCGGCAAGCCCGGCGTCAAGGTGTCTGCCGCCGAGTTCCGCGAAGCCTGCCGCGCCTATGCCAAGGAGCAGATTGAAGCCCAGAAAGCCGACTTCATTCGTCTGGGCGTGCTCGGGGACTGGGACAACCCCTACCTGACCATGAACTTCGATACCGAGGCCAACATCATTCGCGCCCTCGGTAAAATCATCGACAAGGGCCACCTGCACAAGGGCTCCAAGCCGGTGCACTGGTGTACCGACTGCGGCTCGGCGCTGGCCGAGGCCGAGGTGGAATACGAAGACAAGCGCTCGCCGGCCATCGATGTGCGCTTTCGGGCCGCCGACGAGGCCGCCGTGGTCGCCAGCTTTGACTGTGCCGAGGGTCACAGCGGCCAGGGCCCGGTGTCCGTGGTGATCTGGACCACCACCCCCTGGACCCTGCCGGCCAACCGGGCGGTAGCGTTGCACGCCGAGCTCAACTACGCCCTGGTGCAGGTGGAAGGCGACCATCCCGAGCGGCTGATTGTGGCCGCCGATCTGGTCAAGGACGTGATGGACCGCGCCGGCATCAGTCACTACCACAACCTGGGTTACTGCCAGGGCGCCGCCCTTGAGCTGAAGCGCTTTCACCATCCCTTCTACGACTTTGACGTGCCGGCCATTCTGGGTGATCACGTGACCACCGACTCCGGCACCGGCGCCGTACACACCGCTCCCGGCCACGGCCAGGAAGACTTCGCGGTGGGTCAGCACTACGGCCTGGAAGTGGCCAACCCGGTGGGCAGCAACGGCGTCTACCTGCCGGACACCGAGCTGTTTGCCGGCCAGCACGTATTCAAGGCCAACGATGCCGTGGTGGAAGTACTCAAGGAGCGCGGCGCCCTGCTGCATCATGAGGCCTACACCCACTCTTACCCGCACTGCTGGCGCCACAAGACGCCGATCATCTTTCGGGCCACCCCCCAGTGGTTCATCAGCATGGATCAGGCTGGTCTGCGCGGCCAGGCGCTGTCCGAAATCAAGAAGGTGCAGTGGGTGCCCGAGTGGGGGCAGAACCGTATTGAGTCCATGGTGGAGAACCGCCCGGACTGGTGTATCTCCCGCCAGCGTACCTGGGGTGTGCCCATTGCCCTGTTTGTGCACAAAGACACCCAGGAGCTGCACCCCCGCGCCACCGAGCTGATGGAAGCCGTGGCCCAGCGGGTGGAAAAAGCCGGCATTCAGGCCTGGTGGGATCTGGACCCCGCCGAGCTGCTGGGCGAGGAAGCCGACCAGTATGAAAAGGTGCTCGACACCCTGGACGTGTGGTTCGACTCCGGCTCCACTCACGCCTCCGTGGTGGACGTGCGCCCCGAGTTTCAGGGCCACCCTGCCGACATGTATCTGGAAGGCTCGGATCAGCACCGGGGCTGGTTTATGTCGTCGCTGATGATCTCCACCGCCATGAAGGGCCATGCGCCCTACCGCCAGGTGCTGACCCACGGCTTTACCGTGGACGGCCAGGGCCGCAAGATGTCCAAGTCCATCGGCAACGTGGTCAGCCCCCAGGAAGTGATGAACAAGCTGGGCGCCGACATTCTGCGTCTGTGGGTGGCGAGCACCGACTATTCCGGCGAAATGACCGTCTCCGACGAGATCCTCAAGCGCAGCGCCGATGCCTACCGCCGCATTCGCAATACCGCCCGTTTCCTGCTGGCCAACCTGAGCGGCTTTAACCCGCAAACCGACATGGTGGCGCCGGAAGACATGGTGGTGATCGACCGCTGGGCGGTGGGCCGTGCCCAGGCCATTCAACAGGAGATCACCCAGGCTTATGACGAGTACAACTTCCACTCGGTGACCCAGAAGCTGATGCAGTTCTGCTCCATCGAGATGGGCTCTTTCTACCTGGATGTGATCAAGGACCGCCAGTACACCGCCAAGGCCGACAGCCAGGCGCGCCGCTCCTGCCAGACCGCGCTGTATCACATTGTGGAAGCCCTGGTACGCTGGATGGCGCCGATCATGAGCTTTACCGCCGATGAGATCTGGGCTCTGCTGCCCGGCGAGCGTGAGCGCTTTGTGTTTACCGAGGAGTTTTACGACGGCCTGTTCGGCCTGGCCGAGGGTGAACCGCTGAGCGATGCCTACTGGGCCGAGCTGCTCAAGGTGCGTCAGGCGGTGAACAAGGCACTGGAAAGCGCCCGCAGCAACAAGGTCATTGGCGGCGCCCTGGAGGCCGACATCACCCTGTATGCCAACGACGACCTGGCTGCCAAGCTGGCGCAGCTGGGTGACGAGCTGCGTTTCGTGATGCTGACCTCAAAGGTCACATTGGCTCCTCTGGCCGACGCCACTGACGCCGCCGATACCGAGCTGGCCGGTCTCAAGGTGAGCGTGGCCAAGAGCGAGGCCGAGAAGTGCGGCCGCTGCTGGCACCATGTGGACGACGTGGGCGCCCATGAAGGCCACGACGGCATTTGTGGCCGCTGCGTGTCCAACGTGGCCGGAGACGGCGAAGTTCGCCGGTTTGCCTGATGGGCGCTGTGCTCAATACCGGCCTGCGCTGGTGGTGGCTGGCGCTGGTGGCCATTGTGCTGGATCAGCTGAGCAAATGGCTGACCGTGACTTACCTGGATTACGGTTACCCGGGGGTGGAAATTGCCCCCTTCTTTAACCTGGTGCATGTCTACAATCCGGGGGCGGCGTTCAGTTTTCTGGCGGATCAGGGCGGCTGGCAGCGCTGGTTTTTTGCCGGCCTGGCCTGTGCCGTGACCGTGCTGCTCAGTGTCTGGATGTACAAGGCACCCAGAAGCGCCCGCTGGCTGCCGGCAGCCTATGCGCTGATCATCGGTGGCGCCATCGGCAACGTGATTGACCGGTTGCTGCTGGGTCACGTGGTCGACTTTCTCGACTTCTACGTGGGCAACTGGCACTGGCCAGCGTTCAACCTGGCCGACAGCTTTATTTTTGTTGGCGCCGCCATGATCATTATCGACAGCTTTAAAAAGGACAGTCCCCAATGAGCAACATCATCGGCCCTCACAGCACAGTGCTGTTTCACTTCACCATCAAGCTGGAAGACGGCTCGGTGGCCGACAGCACTCAGGTGCACGGCAAGCCCGCCAAACTGCAGATGGGGGACGGCAGCCTGACCGAGAACTTCGAGTCCTGCCTGCTGGGCCTGGCAAGTGGCGCGAAAAAGGTGTTTGAGCTGACCCCGGACGATGCCTTTGGCCCGATTAACCCGGACAATATTCATCATATGGAGCGCAGCCGCTTTGGGGCCGAACTGGAGCTGGAAGAGGGGGCGATCCTGTCCTTTACCCAGCCCAACGGCGCCGAGATCCCCGGCATTATTCGCGGTGTGGCCGGCGATTCGGTCACCGTGGACTTCAACCATCCTCTGGCCGGCCACAATGTCACCTTTGAGGTGGAGATCCTGGCCGTCGATGACGAAAACGGAGCCTGATCATGGAAATCCTGCTCGCCAATCCCCGCGGTTTTTGTGCCGGGGTGGACAGGGCCATCAGCATAGTGCAGAGCGCCCTGGAAAAATTCGGGGCACCCATTTATGTACGCCACGAAGTGGTGCACAACCGCTATGTGGTTAACAAGCTGAAGGACGCGGGGGCCGTGTTCGTGGATGAGCTGGATCAGGTGCCCGATGATAACATCGTGATCTTTTCCGCTCATGGCGTGTCCAAGGCGGTGCGGGAAGAGGCCAAGAACCGGGGGCTCAAGGTATTTGACGCCACCTGCCCGCTGGTGACCAAGGTGCACATGGAAGTGCACCGGGCCAGCCGCAAGGGCATCGAGACCATTCTGATCGGCCATGCCGGCCATCCGGAAGTGGAAGGCACCATGGGCCAGTATGAAAGCACCGAAGGCGGCATGTATCTGGTGGAAAATCCGGCGGATGTGGCGGCCCTTGAGGTCAAGCAGCCCGACAATCTCACCTTCGTGACCCAGACCACATTGAGTGTGGATGAAACTTCCGATGTGATTGACGCCCTGCGCGCGCGTTTCCCGACCATTGAAGGGCCGCGCAAGGACGACATCTGCTACGCCACCCAGAACCGGCAGGATGCGGTGCGGGAACTGGCCGCCAAGGTGGATCTGATGCTGGTGGTGGGCTCGCGCAACTCCTCCAACTCCAACCGGCTGCGGGAGCTGGCCGAGAAAATCGGTACCGAGGCGCACCTCATCGACTGTGTGGAGATGATCGAGCCGGTCTGGCTGGAAGGGGCGGCTCGAATCGGCGTAACCGCCGGTGCCTCGGCTCCGGAGGTACTGGTGCAGGAAGTGATTTCCCACCTGCAAGCCCTAGGGGGCAGCACAGTGGTGGAGCATCCGGGGCGGGAGGAAAACATCGTGTTCGAGGTGCCCGCCGAGCTCAAGGTCAAACAGGTATCCTGACCCAACCGCCGCTTTTTCTGTCGATGGCAGTTAATGTTCGGCGAAAAAACAGAAGACAGGCTTGTCATTGAACTGCAAACCGCCCGAAAGGGCGGTTTTTTATTGCCGGTAGATTATTGCCAGCAGCTTGCCGGTGCCTTGCTGCCGCCTCGGGTAAGGGTTAGCGGACTGCAGGCAGTGGCCCCTTCCTTGTCGTTCAGCTGGCCGCCCTTGGCGGTGGCGGACAGGGTGTAATCGCTGCCGGAAACTGAAGCGCTGAAGTCATAGCTGTCGGTGCTGAGAGGGCTGATTAAATCCGCCGCCGAGCTGGTATAGGCAGGGTGGGAGATGCGCCAGTCTTCCTGGGCCAGCTGCATTTTGTACAGGGTTTGTATGGCCTTGATGCGTTTGCTTTTTTGCAGGTAAGCGGAATAGGAGGGGTAGGCGACCGTAGCCAGAATCGCCACTATGGCGATCACTATCATCAGCTCTATCAGGGTGAAACCGGTACTCTTTTGCATCCAGAACATCCTTGTCTAAACGCCGAATATGAACCATATCTTAGCCACTGCAATGGCCTTTGTCGCCGCATCTGTCTTCAGGGAGGAAGCCAATGAAAAAGCGTCAGGCCGGGCTGACTCTGATTGAACTGCTGATTGGCCTGGTGGTGATGACGGTGCTGACCAGCCTGGCGGTGCCCGGCTTTCAGAGTCTGCGCGAGCAATACACGGTGCGCAGCGCCGGCATGGCGGTATATGCGGATCTGCAACTGGCCCGCAGCGAGGCCATCAAGCGCAACCGGGAAGTGACGGTGTGTTTTACCAACTCTGGCACTGCAGACTGGAGTTATGCACTGCACGATTCGGCGGATTGCTCCGGGGATATTATCGAAACGGTCAGTAGCCAGAGCTACCCGTCCATGATGCTGACTGCTTCCTATTCCCCCGGTCGGCTGACCTTTGGCCCAAGGCGAAGCAGTCTCTCCAGTGGTAATGTACAGCTTTCTAACGGCCACCATATGATGAAGCTTGTTACTTCCAATACCGGCCGTATCAGAACCTGCTCTGTTGATGGCCTGATAGGGGTGCCTTCATGCTCTTCGTGATTAAGCGTCAGCGGGGCATGAGCCTGGTAGAAATGCTGGTGTCGCTGGTGGCTGGTTTACTGGTGGTGGCCGGAGCTCTGTCATTATTTTCTTCGGTGATCGTGTCCGGTAATACCACCTTGATGCTGTCGCGACTCAATCAGGATGTGCAGGCGGTCACCGATATCGTGGTGCGGGATATTCAGCGGGCGGGTTATCACCCCAGTGCCGCTCAGGGCATGAATGGCGATGCCTCTTCGGCATCCGTTGCGGAAGCAATGGTGTTTTCTACTACCGATGACTTATATGCCTCCAATGGCAGCACTCCGGACTGCATTCGTATCAAATACTGGGACGATGGAGAGGTGGTGAAGGCTTACCGTTATGACGCCGCTGACAAAGAACTGCAGTGCCGAAGTACGAGCAGCGGAGGAAAGTGTGATGCTTCCAATGATAAAACCACCAACATCTCTACCTTATGCAATAACAACAGTTATTGGCTCAGGTTTATGGCCGAAGATGAAATCTCGGTCGATGACTTACGCTTTGAGCTGGTGTCGGGCAGCAGCGCTACCGGCATGCGCAGCATACGGCTCGGCCTGAGTGCCTCCCATATTCACCGGCCGGCGTTATCGGTAAGCCTGCAGCGGGAGATAAAACTGAGAAATGATGGCTACTAACAAAGGCAGTGGATTTGCCACCCTGACCATTACTCTGGTGCTGGTCTCCATGCTGGTGGCGGTGTCGGTATTTATCGGCAAGGTGCTGATTGCCGACAAACGCATCACCCTCAACGAAATCGAGTACCGGGTGGCCCTGGCGGCGGCGGAAAAGGGCATTGCCGAGGCCATGGCGTTGCTGAAGGCCGATCCGGCGGCGTCCAGCGCGTCGGGTACGCTGACGACCTCTGCCGCCACCGCCAGTTATGTGGTCACCATGACTCAGGGGGTGCCCATTTCCAGCGCCTGGCAGCTGGAGTCGGTGGCCACTTTGCCAAACGGTGGCGGCACCACGGTCAGCGTGCAGGTGGTAGATCGCGGTATACTGAATCCCGCCAATGCTGGGCCAGCAGCGCCCCTGGTGGTTGGCGGAACCAGCACGGGGATCAGCGGTAACATGACGGTCGTGGCCAACCCCAATGGCGGTGGCCCGGGCGTCCCGGTATCGGTCTGGTCTGGCGATAATATTTCAGGCGGTGGTAGCATGCAGACCTGTCATCTGGAAGATTACAACGGCTCTGATTGTGCGAATACGCTCAGCACCAAAAGTGGTGGTACTGTCATCTTTGACTCGGATGTGGTGGATAATGATCCGGATTTCCCAAGCGATCTGCTCGGTCATGTATTTGGCTACGGTGCCGATGAATGGGACAAGCTGGAAGCCATGGCTACCGCTATTGTATCGAGCTGTAGTGATATCGGTTCGTCCGGTTTTTATATTGTGGATGGGGCAGGGGAGTGTGATATTGACCAAATTGTCAGCTCAGTCCAAAACCCGGTGATCGCCTTGGTCAAGGATGCCAATATTAAGGCTAATGGCGGCAATCAATTTTATGGCTTGCTGTTTTCCTATGATTCAGATCCGGCCTCTGCCCCTGATTACACCTTAAAGTTGAATGGTAATGCCAAGATATTTGGTGCCATTAGTACCAATCATGGCGGTGATAATCTTAACGGTACCTTTGATGCCGTATACGACCAGCAGGTTATCTGCAACCTGGGACATTGCAATGGTCACACTGGCGGAAGTGCTGTCAGTCCTTTTGTCAGGCTGATGATCGTCCCTGGCAGCTGGAAAGACTGGTAATAGGAGGCGAAATGACGCGGCAATACGGATTTGGCCTGATTGAGGTTATGCTCGCCTTTATTATTGTGGCGGCCACCGCCGGTACCCTGCTGCAGCTAAACAAGACCTACCTGGAATACAGCCGGGACGGCCGTAGCCGAGAGGTGGCCATGCGCCTGGCGGAGTCCAAACTGGACGAACTGCGCCGCTTTCAGAGCCGTACCGGCTTTGATGCGATTGTCAGCGGCAGTGACAGCGTCAGCCTGGATAATATCGACTATGGCCGTAGCTGGACGGTGACACCTTATGCCTGGAACAGCGCCAGTTCGGCCTGGGCCACGCCGCCTCCCGCCAATGTTGAAATCGGCAAGAAGGAAGTGGCCGTCACCGTAACCTGGACTGACGCTGGTGAGGCTCAGAGTTTCTCCCTCGACTCGGTCATCTCTCCCAACACGCCCGCCAGCGGTGGTCCCTTTGGCACCAGTGGGAAAAATAATATTCACCCCGGAAAGGGCGGGCCCAAGGTGCTCCATGATCCCGGAGCAGCGCCTAATGTGATGTCCATTGAGTTGGCGCCGGATCTAAACATGGAAACCAGTCGCCCTCTGCCGGAAGTCAGTAAAAAAGGTGAAAGCACGCGAGTGGAATTCAGCACGATAAGCTACGACAGCAGCAATATCACTCAGCAACGTCGGGACCAGGTCACGGTCTCCTGTTTATGCACCTTACAAAGCGTTGCCGAGGGCAGACTGCCGGCGCAATGGGAACTGAACGAACCAATGGGCGATTACAAGGCCGGCACGTTGGCAGAAAAAAGCACCGGTATATCCGCAGATAAAGACCAGGATGTGCTCTGTTCAAAGTGCTGTGCCAACCATTTTGACGGGCCTGAAAATGAATTCAGTCAATGGTATGACGTGGCCAAGTTAAAAAATCATGGCCATTATACCCATGGCACTGCATTGGCTTCCATCGGTGGCAGCTATCTGGAAGCCTGTCGTATGATCCGCATTAATGGTCATTTTGAAACGGCCAGTGACTGGAATCTGGTTGCCTTTAATATTTTTGATGCCAGTTTGCTACTAAATGGTGATGTGGCAAACGCCTATCGGAATTATGTTGAGCAGGTTGCGGTTGAATATATTCGCTCTCAAGTCAAGAAAGGCAGTGACTACGATGTGAGTGCTTATTATCAACCTCCTTCTTTTGCCAGCCATCTGAATGCCAAAGGTACTTCCCCCGGCACAACCAATGTCACCATGGATGTGGGTTTGAAACAACTGATGGCAAGGGGGGTCTATGTTGACATCATTTCTGATGATGATCGGGATTACCTGCTGAAGGAAGTAATGGATAACAATGCCGACGCCATATTGACTGAGGAGCAAGTTGACCGCCTGTTGACGCTGGTTCCCATTAATGAAGTTAATTTAACTCTGTTGGCCAAGTGGGAAAGGAGTAGCGGCGATACCTCACTTACCGTGACCAATGAGCCAATCGAAACCATTACCGATGCTAATGCGGGTTATTACGGCGTTTACAGTCGAGGGCTGGCCGAAGCGAAGGCGCCGGGGGGGAACGGCAGGATCAGTGCCAGCATTAAACGCAGCAATAGTGGCATGACCTCTGCTGATGCCATCTCGCCGGTAGAAACTGAAACCTGGTTTATAAAAAGTAACTATCTGGATATTACGGTGAACAGCAGCACCAAGGCCTCGATAACCGGCGAGATGCACTGTGTTCGCTATATCGCACCAGTAAACGCGAATGGCTCATGGAAGGAAGAAGCCTGTAGCCTGGATGGCGTGATAGTGAAAATAGGTACTTACACCTGTGGGCAGCTCAACAAGACGCAGGGAAACAAGAGTACCATCTACTACGACTGTAAGGTGGAGCCCGGCATCACGGCAACATTGTCGTCAACGGTACCGGAGGACTATGAAATTTATTTTCCAAGCGGCGGTAACTGGTCGGTGGATGTGTCGGCAGGCGCCACTAGCCTGGATGGTGGCTGCCTGATCGTGACCCAGGGCAGACCTGTCGATAAAACGCCAACCTGTAAAAAGCCCTGAGTCACCGGGGACCTGACAAGCCCTCCGTCTTTCATTACTATGGCGATTATTGCCTTTTGACCTACAGACAGACCATGCCTTCACACCTTACCCTGGCGCTGGCCCAGCTCAACCCGACCGTCGGCGCCATTGAAGCCAATACCCAACTGATGCTGGCCGCCGCCACTGATGCCACTGAGCAAGGCGCCGAGCTGGTGCTGTTTCCCGAGCTGGCGGTCACCGGCTACCCGCCCGAAGATTTGCTGTATCGCGACGATCTGCATCGGCGGGTTGCCAGCGCCCTGAATGAACTGGCCGCCGCCAGCCAGAACATCGCCCTGGTGGTGGGTCACCCCTGGCGTGACGAAGACGGCAAGCTGTACAATGGCGCGTCCTTCTTTTACCAGGGCGAACTAAAGGGCCGCTATTTCAAGCAGCTACTGCCCAACTACGGCGTGTTTGACGAAAAGCGCTACTTCACCGCCGGCACCGAACCCTGTGTGATTGAATTCAAAGGACACCGTTTGGGGCTGCTTGTCTGCGAAGACGTGTGGGAGCCGGCGCCCATGGCTGGCCTGAAAGCCGCTGGTGCCGATCTGGTGCTGAGCCTCAACGCCTCGCCTTACCACAGAGGCAAGGCCTGGATCCGTAAGGATCTGCTGGCCCAGCGCAGCCGGGATAACGACCTGCCGCTGGTGTACCTCAACCTGGTCGGTGGTCAGGACGAGCTGGTGTTCGATGGTCGCTCCAAGGTATTTAACGCCGAGGGCGAACTCACTCAGAGCCTGTCCGCCTTTGCCGACGAGCTGGCATTGGTGCACTTTGAACAGGGCGCGCCCGTGCCGGGTACCATTCAGCCCGTGCTGGAGCCTCTGGCCGAGGTGTATCAGGCATTGGTGCTAGCCACCCGGGATTACGTTAACAAAAACGGCTTTAACGGCGCCGTGCTGGGGCTCTCCGGCGGTATCGACTCGGCCCTGACCCTGGCCATTGCGGTGGATGCCCTGGGCAAGGATAAAGTGCAGGCGGTGATGATGCCGTTTCGTTATACCGCCTCCATCAGCGTGGAAGATGCCAGAGAGGAAGCCGAACGGTTGGGGGTGGAGTTCGATATCGTCTCCATCGAGCCCATGTTCGACGCCTTTATGGGCCAGCTGGCGCCCCTGTTTGCCGGCACCGAGCGGGACACCACCGAGGAAAACTTGCAGGCCCGCTCCCGGGGCGTGCTGCTGATGGCCATCTCCAACAAGCGTCGCCGGCTGGTGCTGACCACCGGCAACAAGAGTGAAGTGGCGGTGGGCTACTGCACCCTGTACGGCGACATGGTGGGCGGCTTTGCGCCCATCAAGGATGTGCCCAAAACCCTGGTGTTTGAGCTGTCCCGCTATCGTAATACCCTTGGCTATGTGATCCCCCAGCGGGTCATTGACCGGCCGCCCTCGGCGGAGCTGGCACCGGATCAGCTCGACCAGGACAGCCTGCCGCCCTATGATGTGCTCGACGCCATTCTTGAAGGCTATGTGGAGCAGGACAAATCCCTGGAGGATCTGCTGGCTGCCGGTTTTGATGAAGCCGATGTGCGCCGGGTGATCAAACTGGTGGACATCAACGAATACAAGCGCCGTCAGAGCGCTGTGGGGCCGCGGATCACGGCGCGCAACTTCGGCAAGGACAGGCGTTACCCCATTACCTCGGGATTTGGCAAAACAAACTGGTAAGGAGCCACCGATGAAAAAAATTGAAGCCATCATCAAGCCCTTCAAGCTGGACGACGTGCGCGAGGCTCTGGCTGAGCGTGGTATCACCGGCATGACGGTATCGGAAGTAAAAGGATTCGGTCGTCAGAAGGGCCACACCGAGCTCTATCGCGGCGCCGAATACATGGTGGATTTCCTGCCCAAGGTGAAACTGGAGCTGGTGGTGCAGGACGAGCTGGTGGAAGCCTGCATCGAAGCCATTGAAACCACGGCCCGCACCGGCAAAATCGGCGACGGCAAGATTTTTGTGCTCGACGTGGGCCAGGTGATCCGCATTCGTACCGGCGAACAGAACGAAGAAGCTGTGTAAACTGCCGGGATTAGGGAGCAGGGAATAGTGACTGGGGACCAAGTCCCTAATCCCTAATCCCCAGTCCCTGGTTTTAACCGCCCGGTTTTTTTGCCACAATGATTGATTGAACTTGAATTAAGGAAGTATTCCCATGCCACTGCTGGACAGTTTCACCGTAGATCATACCCGCATGGAAGCCCCGGCGGTGCGGGTTGCCAAAACCATGGCTACCCCCCACAACGACACCATTACCGTGTTTGACCTGCGGTTTTGCCTGCCCAACCAGGAGATCCTGTCCGAAAAGGGCATTCATACCCTGGAGCACCTGTTTGCGGGCTTTATGCGCAACCACCTCAATGGTAACGGCGTCGAGATCATCGACATTTCGCCCATGGGCTGTCGTACCGGTTTTTACATGAGCCTGGTGGGCGCCCCCGACGAGCAGCGGGTGGCCGCGGCCTGGAAGGCGGCGATGGAAGACGTACTCAAGGTGGAAAACCAGTCCCAGATCCCCGAACTCAACGAATACCAGTGCGGCACTTACGTGATGCACTCCCTGGAGGAAGCCCAGGCCATTGCCCGCAACATTCTGGAGCGGGGCATCGGTATCAACAGCAACCAGAGCCTGGCGCTGCCGGAAGAAATGCTGAAAACCCTGTAATGCCCGGCGGCTTCCCTCATTATCAACACGCTCAGCCTGAGCGTGTTGTCACTTGTTATTCTTACACTGTTGGTATAGATAATTTATCACAGTGCTCAAACGGACCCTTATATGTCACAACAGCAAGATCCTTTCCAACAGCGGGAAGCCGAAAAATACGACAACCCCATTCCCAGCCGGGAATTCATTCTTGAGCACCTCAAGCAACGCGGCACCCCGGCCAACCGGGACGAACTTTTTGCCGAGCTGGATCTGGCCGGCGAGGAGCAGGAAGAAGCCCTGCGCCGCCGGCTGCGCGCCATGGAGCGCGACGGCCAGCTGGTGTTTACCCGCAACAAATGTTATGCCCTGCCCGACAAGCTGAACCTGATCAAGGGCCAGGTGATCGGCCACCGGGACGGCTTTGGCTTCGTGCGCCCGGAAGACGGCGGCGACGACCTTTTTCTTGCCCAGCGCGAGATGGATGCGGTCATGCACGGCGACTACGTGCTGGTACAACCCCTGCGCTTTGACGCCCGCGGCCGGCGTGAAGCCCGCCTGGTACGGGTACTGGAATCCCGTAATCTGGACGTGGTGGGCCGCTATTTTGTGGAAAACGGTGTCAGCTACGTGGTTCCGGATGATACTCGCATTGCCCAGGACATTCTGATCCCCCAGGGGGAAACCATGGGCGCGCGCATGGGCCAGGTGGTAGTGATCACCATCACCCAGCGGCCCACCAAGCGCATGACCGGCATCGGCAAGGTCATCGAGGTGCTGGGGGAAACCATGGATCCGGGCATGGAGATTCAGATTGCCCTGCGCAGCCATGATATTCCCCACGTCTGGCCGGAAGAGGTCAAGCAGCAGGTTGCCAAGCTCTCCGAGCAAGTGCCGGAAGAAGCCAAGCAGGGCCGCAAGGATCTGCGGGAGCTGCCGCTGGTCACCATCGACGGGGAAGACGCTCGTGACTTTGACGACGCCGTGTTCTGTCAGCCCAAGCGTTCCGGCGGCTGGCGGCTGTGGGTGGCCATTGCCGATGTGTCTTATTATGTGCGTCCGAACTCGGCGCTGGATGCCGAAGCCTATCAGCGCGGCAACTCGGTGTATTTCCCCGAGCAGGTGATCCCCATGCTGCCCGAGGTGCTGTCCAACGGCCTGTGTTCGCTCAACCCGCAGGTAGACCGCTTGTGCATGGTGGCGGAAATGACCATCTCTGCCACCGGCAAGCTGTCCGGCTTCAAGTTCTACGAGGCGGTAATGAACTCCCATGCCCGTCTCACCTACACCAAGGTGGCGGCCATACTGGAAGGGGACGAGGTGCTGCGTGAACGCTATGCGCCGCTGGTGCCGCACCTGGAAGAGCTCAATCAGTTGTACCAGGCCATGAAAGAGGCCCGGCATCAGCGCGGTGCGGTGGAGTTCGAAACCGAGGAAACCCGGTTCGTGTTCAATCCCCAGCGCAAGATCGAGCGCATTGTGCCGCTGGTGCGCAACGACGCCCACAAGATCATCGAAGAATGCATGATAATGGCCAACGTGGCCGCTGCCCGCTTTATTGAAAAGCAGGAAGCCCACGCCCTGTTCCGGGTGCACGACAAACCGGGTGAAGAGAAACTCACCGGTTTTCGCAGCTTCCTCGGCGAGCTCGGGCTGGAACTGAAAGGCGGGCTGGAGCCAGAGCCGGCGGACTATGCCCTGCTCGCCGAGCAGATCAAGGACAGGCCCGATGCGGAACTGATCCAGACCATGTTGCTGCGCTCCATGAAGCAGGCGGTCTACCAGGCCGACAACATGGGTCACTTCGGCCTGGCGCTGAAGTCCTACGCTCACTTCACCTCGCCCATTCGCCGCTACCCGGATCTGGTGCTGCACCGCGCCATCAAGGCCCAGCTGGCCAAAATGCACGGCGGCGAGCGCAGCACCACCGGCGGCGTGCCCTACCAGTATGATCAGGTTGCCCCCATGGGCGAGCATTGCTCGATGACCGAGCGCCGGGCCGACGATGCCACCCGCGATGTGGCCGACTGGCTCAAGTGCGAATACATGCTTGATCATGTGGGCAGCGAGTTTGGCGGCACCATTGCCAACGTCACCGGCTTTGGTTTCTTTGTGCGCCTCGACGAGTTCCACATCGACGGCCTGGTACACATCTCCAACCTGCAGAACGACTACTACCAGTTCGATCCGGCCCGCCAGCAGCTGATTGGCGAGAACTTCCGCCGCCGCTATCGCCTGGGCGACAAGGTCAAGGTCAAGGTGATGGCGGTGAACCTGGACGAGCGCAAGATCGACTTCGAGCTGGCGGAAGACGCCCCCAAAGGCGACTTCGACGGCGGCAAGGGGGCCAAAAACCTGAAATCGCGCAAACGTGCCAAGCCCACCGGCGGCAAGGGCGGCGACAAGGGTGAAAAAGGCGAGAAGAGCGACAAGCCCCGTTCCCGTAACCGCAGCCGCAAGCGCCGCTGATTAAAACCCGGGACTGGGGACTAGGGAGCAGGGACTGGTGAAAGCACCTAATCCCTAATCCCTAATCCCTAGTCCCTAATCCCCCGAGAAATCAAATGAGTAGTGAACTGATCTTCGGCATTCACGCCCTGAACGCCGCCCTGGAAAGTCACCCCGAAAACATTCTGGAAGTCTGGCTGCTCAAGGGCCGGGACGACGCCCGGCTGCAGCAACTGCAGGACCGGCTGCAGCAGGTGGGCGTGCGCGCTCAACTGGCCGGCCGCCAGACCCTGGATGGCAAAGCCGGTGGCGCCCAGCACCAGGGCGTGGTGGCCCGGGTGAAGGCGTTGCCGGCACTGAACGAGGCGGATCTGGACGCCTTGCTGGGACGCACCGAGACGCCGCTGCTGCTGGTGCTGGATGGCGTCACCGACCCGCACAACCTGGGCGCCTGTCTGCGCACCGCCGATGCCGCCGGGGTGCACGGGGTGATTGTGCCCAGAGACAAGTCTGCCAGCCTGACGCCGGTGGCACGCAAGGTGGCCTGTGGCGCCGCCGAGGTGGTGCCACTGTTTCAGGTGACCAACCTGTCGCGCACCCTGCGGTCTTTGCAGGACAAGGGCATCTGGGTGGTGGGCACCGCCGGTGAAGCGGATCACGGCATCTACCAGGCCAGCTTCACCGGGCCGCTGGCGCTGGTGATGGGGGCCGAGGGCAAGGGCATGCGTCGCCTGACCCGGGAGCACTGCGACGAGCTGGTGAGCATTCCCATGGCGGGCTCGGTGTCCAGCCTGAACGTGTCGGTGGCCACCGGTGTTTGCCTGTTTGAAATGGTGCGCCAGCGCGGCCAGTGATTGTGATGGGGGAAGGGGTGAGGAGCATATAAGCCTAACTGAAAGACTGCTGATTTCCTTGCCTCACACCTTACCCCTCACTCCTCACAAGAAATATGACGGGGCTAATCGGGTGGTGGAGTTGACATGCAACAGTTAGTGGGGCGCATGAAGGCCGACAGCCAGTTGCTGGCGATCTTTCTGTTGGTGCTCGGCAACCTGATGATCTCGTTTGGGGACGTGCTGGTGAAGCTGATGGGGCAGAGCCAGATAAGCCCTTACCAGTACGTGTTTCTGCGCTTTACCCTGACCTCCCTGTTGCTGTTGCCGTTCTGGTGGCGGCTGGCGCCGGAACGCCGGGGCTGGGGCCAGTGGAAAATCCATTTTCTGCGGGGCCATCTGCTGCTGCTGGGCTCCGCCTGCGTGTTTATCAGCCTGATTTACCTGCCGCTGGCCACCGCCAATGCGGTGTTTTATGCCGCGCCCCTGCTGACGTTGCCGTTGGCGGCGCTTATCAGCCGGGAGTCGGTGCGCCCGGCCACCTACGGCGTGAGCCTGCTCGGCTTTGGCGGCATTCTGGTGGTGCTCAACCCGGCCGAGTGGCACTGGGCCGGCTGGGTGGCGCTGCTCACCGCGCTGTCGATGGCGGCCACCAATGTGCTGGTGCGCCGGCTGCCCAAGGGGCGCTCTGTGCTCGCCACCCTGTTCATGACCCAGGCGCTGGCCATTCCCGTCAGTCTGGCGCTGGCACTGCCCGGCTGGCAGCCTATTCCTGGTGAAGTATGGTGGCTGCTGGCGGGGGCTACCCTAGTGGGGGTTATTTATCAGGGCATCTGCATCATGGCCTACGCCATGGCCGATGCCAGCAAGATTGCCGCCAGCGAATACTCGGGGCTGATTTTCGTCACCCTGATGGGTATGGTGCTGTTTGCTGAGTACCCCGACTGGAACGTGTATCTGGGGGCACTGGTGGTGATCGCCGCCATCGGACTGCAGCGGCGGTTGCGCTGACCATATCGGGGAATAGGGACTTGGGATTAGGGATTAGTAAAACACGCCCAGTCCCCAGTCCCCAGTCCCCAGTCCCCAGTCCCCAGTCCCCGTATTTAATACCTTGCCGGCCGGCTGGTTATCCCTTAAACTACGCCGCCTTGAAATCAGTCAGTAAACCCCAAGTTCCTTGCCTCCGCTGGTGTGACTGAGCCCGCGCCGAGGCTATAACCCGTAAGGAGCAATCCATGCGTCATTACGAAATCGTATTCATGGTTCACCCCGACCAGAGTGAACAGGTTCCCGGCATGATCGAGCGCTACACCGGCGCCATCACCACCGCCGGTGGTCAAATCCACCGTCTGGAAGACTGGGGCCGTCGTCAGCTGGCTTACCCGATCAACAAGCTGCACAAGGCCCACTACGTTCTGATGAACGTGGAAGCCGATCAGGCCGTGATCGACGAGCTGGAAACCAACTTCCGCTACAACGACGCCGTGCTGCGCAACATGATCATGCGCACCAAGCAGGCCGTTACCGAGCCTTCCGAAATGGCCAAGGCCAAGGAAGAGCGCCAGCCGCGCCGCGACGATGCTCGCGCTGAAGCCGCTGCCGAGTAATTCACGTTTTAGTAGAGGAAGAGAATCATGGCACGTTATTTCCGTCGTCGTAAGTTCTGCCGTTTCACCGCTGACGGTGTTACCGAGATCGATTACAAAGACATCGCTACCCTGAAAAACTACATCACCGAGTCCGGTAAAATCGTACCGAGCCGCATCACCGGCACCCGCGCTAAATATCAGCGCCAGCTGGCCCGTGCGATCAAACGCGCTCGTTACCTGGCCCTGCTGCCTTACACCGATCTGCACAAGTAAGCAGCGGCCTAACTCGTACCTGTAAAGAGGAAAGGTAAGAATGCAAGTTATTCTGCTTGATAAAATCGCCAAGCTGGGCGGTCTGGGTGACCAGGTTACCGTCAAGTCCGGTTACGCTCGTAACTACCTGCTGCCCCAGGGCAAAGCCGTACTGGCCACCAAAGACAACGTAGCGGCGTTTGAAGCCCGCCGCGCCGAGCTGGAAGCCAAACTGGCCGAGCAGCTGGCCGCTGCCCAGGCTCGCGCCGACCAGCTGTCTGCACTGGAAGCCGTGGTTATCGAGTCCAAGTCCGGTGACGAAGGCAAACTGTTCGGCTCCATCGGTGCCCGCGACGTGGCCGACGCCATCACCGCTGCCGGTGTTGAAGTGGCCAAGAGCGAAGTTCGCCTGTACGACGGCGTACTGCGCAACGTAGGCGAGTACGAAGTGGGTGTGCAGCTGCACGCCGACGTGAAGGCCACCGTTAAGCTGCAGGTAGTTGCTGCCTAAGTTTGACCGTTGCCTGAAAAAAACCCGCGCTTGTCGCGGGTTTTTTATTGTCCGCGTTCCGGCTAAAGTGGAAGAAACACTTTGGAAGGGGGCGCTATGGCAGACTGGATCACCGGGCGGGTCAAGGCCCGTAAAACCTGGTCCGATAATCTGTTTTCTCTGGTGGTGGACGCCGAGGTGGCGCCGTTCAAGGCCGGCCAGTTCACCAAGCTGGCCCTGCACACCGACGACAAAAAAGTGGCCCGGGCCTATTCCTACGTCAATGCCCCGGGCCAGGATCCCGAGTTTTACCTGATCACCATTCCCGAAGGCCAGCTCACGCCCTGGCTGGCCGACCTGAAAATAGGCGACGAGCTGCTGGTGCAGCGCACCGCCGCCGGCTTTCTGACCCTGGATGAAGTGCCCCCGGGGCGGGATCTGTGGCTGATGGCCACCGGCACCGGCGTTGGGCCCTTTGTTTCCATGCTGGCAGAAGGCCGTTGCTGGGAACAGTTCGAGAACATTGTGCTGGTGCACGGGGTGCGCTTTGCCGACGAGCTGGGCTATCGCCGCCAGATTGCCGCGCTCACCGAAGGGCGTGCCTGCTTTCAGTATCTTCCTTTTGTCTCCCGTGAAGACACCGAGGGCGCTCAGACCGGGCGCATTACCCACGCCATTGCCGATGGCAGCCTGGAGCAGAAAACCGGCCTCGCCTTTACCCCCGAGCACAGCCGGGTGATGCTTTGCGGCAACCCGCAAATGGTGCACGACACCCTGGCCGAGCTGAAGGCCAAGGGCCTGCACAAGCACCTGCGCCGCAAACCCGGTCAGATTTTAATGGAGAACTACTGGTAAACATCGTGAGGGGTGAGCAGTAAGGTGGGAGGGGATAAAAAGCTCCTCACTCCTGACACCTTGCCCCTCACAAGATTAACGGGTGAGCACCATCATCAGGCTGAGAAAGCCCGCCAATCCCCAGCCCAGACCGATGATCCAGTAAAAGCCCTTGGCGCCCTGTTTAACGGGAATGCGGTTGTACTGCAGAAATAAAAACCAGAGCAGGGCGAGGAGCAGCGGCAGCAGAAACAGTCGGGTCATGGCAATCCTTCCTCGGGGTGGGCGGTCCTGATTAAGAGGTTGTCGTCTATGCTTCATTGCACTGTAGCAAGAGCCAGGCAGCACGCCAACCGGCCTTTCAGGCAGGATGACAGCCGTGTTATGGTGCTGCTCACTTGAGCCTCACATGGAATAGGAGCCGAACATGAAACAACTGGTTATCAGCGCTTTTGGCGGTCCTGAACAACTGCAACTGGTCGATGCCGATCATCCGCCGCTGGCCTCCAACCAGCTCAGGCTGAAAGTACACTATGCCGGGGTCAATCCGATAGACGCCAAAACTCGGGCCGGTCTCGGCTGGGGCGCCGACGCCGTCAAGGACAAACTGCCCTGGTCGCCGGGCTTTGAAGTCATGGGCGAGGTGCTGGAAGTTGGCTCCGAGGTATGCCGTTTCATGCCCGGCGATCGGGCCTTTGGTCTGGTCAGTGGCGGGGGTTACAGCGAAGAGCTGGTGGTGAACTGTGACGACATGATGCCGCTGCCCGACGAGGTGCCGGACGACATGGCTGGTGGTCTGGCCCTGGCCGGTACTACCGCCTGGCAGGGGCTGACCACGCACGGTGGCCTGCAGCCGGGCGAGCGGGTGCTGATTTCCGCTGCCGCCGGCGGGGTGGGGCACCTGGCGGTGCAACTGGCCAAGAAGGTGGGCGCGACCGTGGTGGCGCTGGCATCTCCCGCCAATCACGACTTTGTCAAATCCCTGGGGGCCGATGAGGTGGTGGATTATCACGATGAGGCCGCGGTGCACGCCATCGCGCCGGTAGATCTGCTGCTGGATCTGGTGGGAGGAACTTCCGGCCAGTCACTTTTGTCTCAGGTGAAACAAACTGGCCGGGTGGTCACCGTCCCCACCATTACCGCCAAAGAAGTGATCGCCGCCGCCGAGCAACGGGGCATTCGCGCCACCGGCATGCTCAAGGTCAATGACCATGAGCACCTCGACCTGCTGGCCAGGGCCGTGGCCGAAGGTCGGTTGCGGGTGGAGATAAGCCGAGTGTTTGACCTGGCCGACGGCGCCGACGCTCATCGTCAGATTGAAGCCGGCCATACTCGCGGCAAGCTGTTGCTGCGGGGCTGACCGGCATTGTTGGGTAGATAAGGAAACTTCATGAAGTATTGGTCTTTGTTGCTGTTGTTGTGCCCCCTGGCCACCCAGGCGGCGCCGACCCTGGTAGAGACGGTTGAGCGCGGCCAGGACGAGCTGGTGATCCCCTATGCCAAATACCGGCTCGACAATGGCCTGACGGTGCTGCTCAACCCCGACCGCTCCGATCCCCTGGTACACGTGGAAGTGACCTACCATGTGGGATCAGCCCGTGAAGAGCCGGATCAGACCGGTTTTGCCCACTTTTTTGAGCACATGATGTTCCAGGGCTCAAAACACGTGGGGGATCAGGAGCACTTTCGGCTGATCAACGAAGCCGGCGGCACCATGAACGGCACCACCAACCAGGACAGGACCAACTACTTTCAGACCGTGCCCGCCAACCACCTGGAAAAGGTGCTCTGGCTGGAAGCCGACCGCATGGGTTTTTTGCTGGAGGCGGTGAGCCAGCGCAAGTTCGAAATTCAGCGTGACACGGTGAAGAACGAACGGGCCCAGCGCATCGACAACCAGCCCTACGGCCTGGTGGGCGAGCGCATGGACGAACTGCTCTATCCCCGGGACCATCCCTACAGCTGGCCGACCATCGGCTACGTGGAAGATCTGGACAGGGTGGATGTCAACGATCTCAAGGCCTTCTTTTTGCGCTGGTACGGCCCCAACAACGCCACCCTGGTGATCTCCGGAGATTTCGACACCGAACAAACCCTGGCGTGGGTGGAAAAGTACTTTGCCCCCATTCCCGCCGGCCCCGAGGTGAAGCGGGCGGAGCCCGCGCCGGCCAGGCTGGAGCGCAACCGCCACCAGACCCTGGAAGACCCCCGCATTCGCATGCCCATGCTGTATGTGTCTTATCCCACCGTGTGGCTGGGTCAGCAGGATGAAGCCGCTCTGGATGTGCTTGCCAATGTGCTGGGCGGCGGCAAGAGCTCGCTGCTTTACCAGGAGCTGGTGGAAACCGGCAAGGCGGTGTCTACCGGAGCCGGCCACTATTGCTCCGAGCTGGCCTGTACCTTGAGTATCTGGGCCTATGCCAATCCGTCCAAAAACGGCAGCCTGGCTCCGCTCAAGGAGGAGGTGGAGCGCATTATCAACGGGGTGGTGGAGCGCGGCATTCAGCCTGACGATGTCACCAAGGCGGTAACCGAGCTGCGCGCCGATCTCATTCTTGGGCTCGACAGCGCTCAGGGAAAGGCCCGGCAACTGTCCCTGGGGCAGGTACTGAAAGGGGATCCGCTTTATGCCATCAATGCCTGGCGACAGCTGTCCGACACCTCACCCGACGAGGTGACGGCGGCGTACCAGCGTTACCTTAAAAATCAGCCCCATGCGGTGCTGAGTGTGGTGCCGGCAGGCAAAACCGAGTGGCAGGCGGCCGAGCCCGATTATGTGACGCCAGAGCGAGAACTGCCCGAGTGGCAGCATATCGACGAGTTGCCCCTGCGCACCGTGCAGGATGACGTTGACCGAAGCCAAATGCCCGAAGCCGGTGAGCCGGTGGCCATTTCGGTGCCGCCCCTGTGGCAGGAAACCCTGGAGGGCAACATTCGGCTGCTGGGCACGGTCAACAGCGAAATTCCGGCGGTGTCGGTGATTTTTGCCCTGCCCGGCGGCCAGCGCGCCGAGGCCGAAGGGGAAGCCGGCCTGGCCGCGCTCACCGCCGCTATGATGAACCAGGGTACCGAGCGGCTCAGCAACGGTGATTTCAGCGAGGCACTGGAAAGATTGGGGGCCAGCATTACCGTACGCAACGGCTTTTATACCAACTTGATTGAGGTCACCAGCCTCACCGAGACCCTGCCCGAGACCCTGGCGCTGGTGGAAGAGCTGCTGTTCCATCCCGGCCTGCGTCAAGCGGATCTGGACAAGGTCAAGTCGCGGCTGCTGGAGTCCATGGCCCAGAGTCGTAACCAGCCGTCCTGGCTGGCCCGTCAGGGCTTTAACCGGCTGATGTACGGCGACAGCCGCCTGGGGCTGCCCGACGACGGCCTGCCCGAACACGTCAAGGCGTTTACCCTTGAGCAGGTGAAGGACTTTTACCGGCGTTACTACAATCCCAAAAACGGTCACGTGATCATCGCCGGCGATGTAACGCCGGAGCAGGCCCGGCAGGACTTTGCCTTTCTCACTCAGTGGCAGGGCAAGGCCGCCGAGTTGCCTTCGGTGAGCGTGCCCGAGCCGGCGGCGGAGCCGGGCATTTATGTCATTGATATGCCCGGTGCGGTGCAGTCGGTGCTGCGGGTCGGTCGCCGGGCGTTGCCGGTGGACGCCACCGGGCCCTATTTTTACGGTCAGCTGATGAACTACAACTTGGGCGGCAACTTCAACAGCCGCATCAACCAGAACCTGCGGGAAGACAAGGGCTATACCTATGGCGCCTATTCCTACTTCAGCGGCAACCGGGAGGCGGGGGTGTTCGTGGTGTCGGCAGACGTGCGCGGCGACGCCACCGCCGGTGCCATTGGCGAAGTGCTGGAAGAAATGCAGGGTTTTGCCAACCAGGGGCCCACCGAGGCGGAGCTGGCTTACCTCAAGAGCAGCTATTCCCAGCAGGATGCGCTGAGCTATGAGACCCTCGGCAAAAAAGCCGGCTTTCTGCTCAACCTGGCCATGCTGGAACTGTCCCCCGATTACCTGTCACAACAACAGCAAATCGTGGCCGAGGTGGATACCGCCACCCTCACCGAGCAGGCCGAAAAATGGCTCGACCCCACAAAAATGGTCATTGTCGTGGCCGGCGACAAGGCAAAACTTGAAAAATCGCTGGCGCAACTCAATCTTCCCATGCACGATTTGACCATTGACTGACGAGGCCCGGCCTCCCGCGGCGCCCCTGGGGCGCCGCGCTACAGAGTGAACGACAATGACCAACACCCCTTCTAATCTGGCCCAGCGTCTTGAGGCCTTTCGGGCGGTATCCAGACTGCCGGCCATCAAGGGCATTCGCCGCGGCATTGAGCGCGAGAGCCTGCGCATCACGCCGGACGGCAAGCTGGCGCAAACCCCGCACCCCCGGGTGTTGGGCTCGGCCCTGAGCCATGCCCATATCACCACCGACTTCTCCGAATCCCTGATGGAATTCATCACGCCGGTGTCTGATTCGGTGGAGACCCTGCTGGCTCAGCTCAGCGATATTCACCGCTACACGGTGCGTCATCTGGGCGATGAACAACTCTGGCCCCTGAGCATGCCCTGCCTGCTGCAGGGAAATGAGCCTATTCCCCTGGCACAATACGGCAGCTCCAACGTGGGCCGCATGAAAACCCTGTATCGCCAGGGCCTGCACCACCGATACGGCAGCCGAATGCAGGTGATTTCGGGCGTGCATTTCAATTTTTCCATGCCCGACAGTTTCTGGGTGGAGTGGCACGAGCTGGAAGGCAACGGCCGCTATCTGCAGGATTTTGTGTCCGACGCCTACCTGGGCCTGATCCGCAACTTTTACCGTTATGGCTGGCTGATCCCCTATCTGTTCGGCGCCTCGCCCGCCCTGTGTGGCTCCTTTTTGCAGGGGCGTGAGCACCAGCTGCCCTTTGAGCGGCTGGGCAAGGGCACCCTGTACCTGCCCTATGCCACCTCGCTGCGACTGTCGGATCTGGGCTACACCAACAGCGCCCAGGCCGGGCTCAATATTTCCCTCAACAGCCTGGATGAGTACGTGGCCAGCCTGCGCCGGGCCATTGGCACCCACGCCCCCGAGTTTGCCCGCATCGGTGTCAAGGTGGATGGCGAATACCGTCAGCTCAACGACAATGTGCTGCAAATCGAAAACGAGCTGTATGCACCCATTCGTCCCAAGCGTACCGCCGAAAGCGGTGAAAAGCCCACCGATGCGCTGGAAGCCCGGGGGGTGGAATACATTGAAGTGCGCTCGGTGGACGTGAACCCCTTCTCGCCGGTGGGCATCGATGCCGGACAGATCCGGTTTCTCGACAGCTTTCTGCTGTGGTGCCTGCTCACGCCGTCCGCGCCGCTGGGTGAGGACGAAATTGCCCTGAACCGCCGTAACTTCACCAAGGTGGTGCTGGAAGGGCGCAAGCCCGGCCTGATGCTGGAAGTGTTCGAGGGCGATTCCCTGCCACTGGCAGAACTCGGCGAGCAGTACTTTGCCGAGCTGGCCGAGGTGGCCAGCCTGCTTGATGCCTGTTGTGGCCGGGGCTGCTATCGCCAGGCCCATGAGCACCAACTGGCGGCCATGCGCGATCCTGCGCTGACCTTGTCGGCCAGGGTGCTGAATGAACTGAAACAGCGCAACAGCGACATTCTTCCCCTGGGACTGGAGCTTTCCCACCGTTACAGCGAGCACTTCAACCAGGTACGCCCCCGTTACTGGGACGACAACTACTTCGACGAAGAAGGCGCACGCTCCCAGGCCCGCCAGCGCAAGCTGGAGGAGGCCGATACCGTCAGCTTTGACGACTTTCTCACTGCCTACTTCGGCCAGTGACGGGCAGGGACAAGACCTGCTAGACACAACTGTGTCGACATGGGACATGACCTGCGTTATCTCCAGTCCCTGGAAAGCAAAAAACCCGCGTTTGCGGGTTTTTTGTGGGCATAACAGCAAGATCAGCCGGCGGGATAGTTGGCCTTGAGCACGGCTTCGGCGTGGTTTGCCATGCTGGTGAGGCCGAGTTCATCGTAGGCCTGCTGCATAATGCGCAGGGCGGGCTTGAGCTGCTCGGTGTCGGGGTAGGACTCCACCACGAATTTGGCGCGGTTGGCGGCGGCCAGCCAGGCCTGGCGCTTGGCGTAATATTCGGCCACCGCCAGATCATGGCGGGCCAGGCGGTTTTTCAGGCTGACCATGCGGGCCCGGGCGTCGGCGGCATAGACGCTGTCGGGGTGCTGGCGCAGCAACTGGCGAAAGTCGGCAAAGGCCTGGCGGGCATAGCCGGGATCCCGGTCGGCCCGGTCCACGTTGAACAGGTTCTGGAAGAAGTTGTAGTCCGCCGACATATTGGTCAGGCCGCGCATGTAGCGGGCGTAGTCAATGGCGGGGTGGTTGGGGTTCAGACGAATAAAGCGATCGATGTTGGCCAGTGCCCGGACGGTATCGTCCTGCTTGTAGTAGGCATAAATCAGGTCAAGCTGCACCTGGTTGGAGTAGGCGCCAAACGGATAGCGGGCGTCCATGGCTTCCAGCAGCTCGGCGGCGCGAATGTAGTTTCCGGCCTGCAGTCGTGCCTGGGCATCCTGATACAGCACCTCCGGCGCTTCATCCGGAACTTCGTTCTTGTTGGTGCTGGAGCAGCCGGTGGCGGCCAGCGCCAGGGTCAGTGTCAGGGTGAGCCAGAGGCTTCGTTGTTTCGCCATTGAAAAGTCCATTGTGATTGCAAAATTCGGAAACTGATTAAGCTCAGCGTCAAGAACCGCTAGAATAACCAATTAAATATCATTTGGTAACCAGTGGTCTTCATGAGCCAGCATATCGAACTGAACGGCGTGGTCGCCGATCATCAATACGGTCAACGTCTGGACCAGGCGTTGGCGGAAATGTTCCCCGATTACTCCCGTTCCCGCATCAAAACCTGGATCCAGCAGGAGCAGGTGCGGCTGGACGGTACCGTGGTAAGCAAGCCCCGGGAAAAAGTGCTGCCCGGTCAGCAAGTGGTGGTGAACGCCGAGCTGGAAGACGAAGTCAGGTTCGAGCCCCAGGCCATTGACCTGAATATCGTGTACGAAGACGACGACATTCTGGTGATCAACAAGCCCGCCGGCCTGGTGGTACATCCGGGCGCCGGTACCCCCGACGGCACCCTGCTCAACGCCCTGCTGCATCACTGCCCGGCCATCGCCGAGGTGCCCCGGGCCGGTATTGTGCACCGGCTGGACAAAGACACCACCGGCCTGATGGTGGTAGCCAAAACGGTGCCGGCCCAGACCCATCTGGTCAGCGCCCTGCAGGCTCGCCACATTACCCGTGAATATGAGGCGGTGGCCATTGGCCACATGACCGCCGGCGGTACCGTGGATGCCAACATCGGCCGCCACCCGACCCAGCGTATTCAGATGGCGGTGACCCCCACCGGCAAGCCGGCGGTGACCCATTATCGGGTGATGGAAAAATTCCGCGCCCACACCCGGTTGCGGTTGCGGCTGGAAACCGGTCGTACCCATCAAATTCGTGTGCACATGGCCCACCTCAAGCACCCGCTGGTGGGCGATCCGGTGTACGGTGGCCGGCTCAAGCCCCCCCGTGCCGCCGATCCCGAGCTACTGGAGTTTCTGCGTGGCTTCAAGCGCCAGGCCCTGCATGCGGTTATGTTGCGGCTGGAGCACCCGATCACCGGCGAGATGATGGAATGGCATGCGCCCATTCCCGACGACATGTTACAGCTGGTGGAGGTGCTGCGTGCCGATACCCTGGCCCATCCGGACGATCTGGTATGGATCTGATCCTGCCCGACTGGCCGGCCCCGGCCAATGTGTGTGCCGCTCAGAGCACCCGTACCGGCGGGGTCAGCCGGGCGCCCTGGCACAGCCTGAACCTGGGCAGCCATGTGGGGGATGATGCGGCTTCGGTGCGCACCAACCGGGAGCGGCTGGCGGCCTGCCTGAATTTACCTTCCGAGCCGGTCTGGCTGGAGCAGGTGCATGGTATTCGTGTGCTGACCTTGCCGGCGGAAAACGACAACCTCACCGCCGACGCCGTGGTCAGCCGCACGCCGGGGCGAGTGTGTGCGGTCATGACCGCCGACTGCCTGCCGGTGCTGTTCTGCGATCAGGCCGGCACCGTGGTGGCGGCGGCCCACGCCGGCTGGCGCGGGTTGGCGGCTGGCGTGCTGGAAGCCACCCTGCAGGAGATGCAGGTGGATCCCGATACCGTGCTGGCCTGGCTGGGGCCGGCCATCGGCCCCCGTGCCTTTGAGGTGGGTGGAGAGGTGCGCGAGGCCTTTATGGCCCATTCCGAGCTCGCCGAAGAAGCCTTTGCTCCCCGGGGCGACAAGTGGCTGGCCGACATTTACCATCTGGCCCGGTTGCGGCTGGCGGCGGCGGGCGTGCACCATATCTATGGTGGCGAGCATTGCACGGTGTCTGAGTCCGAGCGGTTTTTTTCCTACCGGCGCGACGGCCAGACCGGCCGCATGGCCTCACTGGTTTGGCTGGATTAGCAAAAACCGATAAACCCCGGTTGAAAATCGGCCATAAGGCCCCATTCTTAGTATCAGTATTTACGCTTGCATGCCCGCTTGGCGGGCGTTTCAAGGAGAGCACTGATGCGTCTTGATCGTCTTACCAGTAAATTCCAGCTCGCCCTGCAGGATGCCCAGTCGATGGCGTTGGGGCGGGATCACGCCTATATCGAGCCGGCCCACCTGCTGGTGGCCATGCTTAACCAGGAAGGCGGCACCATACGCCCGCTGCTGACCACTGCCCGCGTCGATGGCAATGCCCTGCGGGTGGAACTCGACAAATCCCTCGATCGCCTGCCCAGGGTCAGCGGCGGCGACATGGATGTACAGGTGTCGCCGGTGCTGGGGCGGCTGCTCAACCAGTGCGACAAGCTGGCCCAGCAGCGCAAGGATGCCTATATCTCTTCCGAGTTGTTTCTGCTGGCCTCCCTCGATGACAAGGGCGAGCTGGGCGAGCTGCTCAAGCGGGTAGGGCTCTCCAAAGACAAGCTGACCAAGGCCATCGACGACATTCGTGGCGGCCAGAAGGTGGACGATCCCAATGCGGAAGAAAACCGCCAGGCCCTGGAAAAATATACCATCGATCTCACCGAGCGGGCCGAGCAGGGCAAACTGGATCCGGTGATCGGCCGGGACGATGAAATTCGCCGTACCATTCAGGTGCTGCAGCGGCGCACCAAGAACAACCCTGTGCTCATTGGCGAGCCCGGCGTGGGTAAAACCGCCATCGCCGAGGGGCTGGCGCAACGCATTATCAACGGCGAAGTGCCGGAAGGACTGAAGAACAAGCGGGTGCTGTCCCTCGACATGGGCGCCCTGGTGGCCGGTGCCAAGTATCGCGGCGAATTCGAGGAGCGGCTCAAGGCGCTGCTCAACGAGCTGGCCAAGGAAGAGGGCCGAGTGATCCTCTTTATCGACGAGCTGCACACCATGGTGGGAGCCGGCAAGGGCGAAGGCGCCATGGATGCGGGCAACATGCTCAAGCCGGCTCTGGCCCGGGGCGAGCTGCACTGCGTGGGTGCCACCACCCTGGATGAATACCGTCAGTATGTGGAAAAGGATGCGGCGCTGGAGCGGCGGTTCCAGAAGGTGCTGGTCGACCAGCCGACGGTGGAAGACACCATCGCCATTCTGCGTGGCCTGAAAGAGCGCTATGAGCTGCACCACCATGTGCAGATCACCGATCCGGCCATCGTCGCGGCGGCGACCCTGTCCCACCGCTACATTGCCGATCGCCAGTTGCCGGACAAGGCCATCGATCTGATTGACGAGGCGGCCTCCAGCATTCGCCTGCAGATCGACTCCAAGCCCGAGCCCCTGGACCGGCTGGATCGGCGGATCATTCAGCTCAAGCTGGAAGAGCAGGCGCTGCTCAAGGAAGACGACGAAGGCAGCCGCAAGCGATTGCAACTGATCCGTGACGAGCTGGCGGAGAAGGAAAAGGAATACGCCGAGCTGGAAGAGGTGTGGAAGTCGGAAAAAGCGGCACTCGCCGGCACCCAGCATATCAAGGCGGAGCTGGAGCAGGTGCGGCAGGAGCTGGAAGTGGCCCGCCGGGCCAGTGACCTGGCGCGCATGTCCGAGCTGCAGTATGGCCGTATTCCGGAGCTGGAAAAACAGTTGGATCTGGCCGCTCAGGCCGAGATGCAGGAGCAGCACTTGCTGAAAAACCGGGTCACCGACGAGGAGATCGCCGATGTGTTGTCCCGCTGGACCGGTATTCCCGTGGCCAAGATGCTGGAAGGGGAAAAGGAAAAGCTGCTGCGCATGGAAGACAGTCTGCACGAGCAGGTGATTGGCCAGAACGAGGCGGTGGACGCGGTGGCCAACGCCATTCGCCGCAGCCGGGCCGGGCTGTCGGATCCCAACCGGCCGGTGGGCTCTTTCCTGTTTATGGGCCCGACCGGGGTGGGTAAAACCGAGCTGTGCAAGGCACTGGCCGACTTTCTGTTCGACAGCCGCGACGCCATGGTGCGCATCGACATGTCGGAATTTATGGAGAAGCACTCGGTGTCCCGGCTGGTGGGCGCGCCTCCTGGCTACGTGGGTTACGAAGAGGGCGGCTACCTCACCGAGGCGGTGCGGCGCAAGCCCTACTCGGTGATCCTGCTTGATGAGGTAGAAAAGGCCCATCCAGACGTGTTCAACATTCTGTTGCAGGTGCTGGACGACGGTCGCCTCACCGATGGTCAGGGGCGCACCGTGGACTTTCGCAATACCGTGGTGATCATGACCTCCAACATCGGCTCGGATCTGATCCAGGAGCACAGTGCTTCCAAGGATTACGATCAGATGAAGGCCATGCTGATGGAAGTGCTGGGGCATCAATTCCGACCCGAGTTCATTAACCGGATTGATGAAATCGTGGTGTTCCATCCGCTGGCGCAGGATCAAATCAAGGCCATTGCCCGCATTCAGCTGCAGGGGCTGGTGGAGCGGCTTGAGAGCATGGATTACCAGGTCTCGATCAGCGATGCCTTGCTGGAAAAACTGGCCACGGCCGGCTTCGATCCGCTGTTTGGTGCCCGTCCGCTCAAGCGGGCCATTCAGCAGAAGGTGGAAGACCCGCTGGCCCAGGCCATGCTGTCCGGACGGGTGGTACCCGGCAAGCTGCTGAAGCTGGATGCCGATGACAATGGTCTGGTACTGAACCAGTAATTCT
>NC_016745.1:1067500-1190000 GCF_000243075.1 Oceanimonas sp. GK1
CATGAGTAACGATAAAGGGGGTGAAAAACCTCCTCGCCGGAAGACCAAGGGTTCCTGTCCAACGTTAATCGGGGCAGGGTGAGTCGGCCCCTAAGGCGAGGCCGAAAGGCGTAGTCGATGGGAAACGGGTTAATATTCCCGTACTGACACACATTGCGATGGGGGGACGGAGAAGGCTAGATGGGCCAGGCGTTGGTTGTCCTGGTGAAAGGGTGTAGGTGGTGACTTTAGGCAAATCCGGAGTCACAACGCTGAGACCCGAGACGAAGGTACTACGGTACTGAAGTCATTGATGCCCTGCTTCCAGGAAAAGCCTCTAAGCTTCAGATGTGTGTGAACCGTACCCCAAACCGACACAGGTGGTCGGGTAGAGAATACCAAGGCGCTTGAGAGAACTCGGGTGAAGGAACTAGGCAAAATAGTACCGTAACTTCGGGAGAAGGTACGCTGGAGCGGGTGAAGTCCTTCGCGGATGGAGCCTGAGCCAGTCGCAGTGACCAGGTGGCTGGGACTGTTTATCAAAAACACAGCACTGTGCCAACTCGCAAGAGGACGTATACGGTGTGACACCTGCCCGGTGCCGGAAGGTTAATTGATGGGGTTAGCTGCAAGGTGAAGCTCTTGATCGAAGCCCCGGTAAACGGCGGCCGTAACTATAACGGTCCTAAGGTAGCGAAATTCCTTGTCGGGTAAGTTCCGACCTGCACGAATGGTGTAACCATGGCCACGCTGTCTCCACCCGAGACTCAGTGAAATTGAAATCGCCGTGAAGATGCGGTGTACCCGCGGCTAGACGGAAAGACCCCGTGAACCTTTACTATAGCTTGGCACTGAACATTGACCCTACATGTGTAGGATAGGTGGGAGGCTGTGAAGCGGTGACGCCAGTTGCCGTGGAGCCGACCTTGAAATACCACCCTTGTATGTTTGATGTTCTAACTTGGCCCCCTTATCGGGGGTGAGGACAGTGCCTGGTGGGTAGTTTGACTGGGGCGGTCTCCTCCCAAAGTGTAACGGAGGAGCACGAAGGTTGGCTAAGTACGGTCGGACATCGTACGGTTAGTGCAATGGCATAAGCCAGCTTAACTGCGAGACGGACAGGTCGAGCAGGTGCGAAAGCAGGTCATAGTGATCCGGTGGTTCTGAATGGAAGGGCCATCGCTCAACGGATAAAAGGTACTCCGGGGATAACAGGCTGATACCGCCCAAGAGTTCATATCGACGGCGGTGTTTGGCACCTCGATGTCGGCTCATCACATCCTGGGGCTGAAGTCGGTCCCAAGGGTATGGCTGTTCGCCATTTAAAGTGGTACGCGAGCTGGGTTCAGAACGTCGTGAGACAGTTCGGTCCCTATCTGCCGTGGGCGTTGGATGATTGAGAGGGGCTGCTCCTAGTACGAGAGGACCGGAGTGGACGAACCTCTGGTGTTCGGGTTGTCACGCCAGTGGCACTGCCCGGTAGCTAAGTTCGGAATCGATAACCGCTGAAAGCATCTAAGCGGGAAGCGAGCCTCGAGATGAGTCATCCCCAGGCACTTGATGCCTCTAAAGGGCCGTCCGAGACCAGGACGTTGATAGGCAGGGTGTGGAAGCGCTGTGAGGCGTGTAGCTAACCTGTACTAATGACCCGTGCGGCTTAACCATACAACACCCAAGAAGTGTGAGAGACTTGTAGTCTCGAGAACAAAACAGATTCATCACAAAGCTTTTTTCGAATTCAAGTTTAATGCCTGGCGGCCATAGCGTTGTGGAACCACCTGACTCCATGCCGAACTCAGCAGTGAAACGCACCCGCGCCGATGATAGTGTGGCAGCTGCCATGTGAAAGTAGGTCACTGCCAGGCACCCAATATAGTACTCCTGACTATACAGCTTTTGCGGAGCGGTAGTTCAGTTGGTTAGAATACCGGCCTGTCACGCCGGGGGTCGCGGGTTCGAGTCCCGTCCGCTCCGCCATCTTAAAGAAGCCCTTAGCTAGTTGATAGATAAGGGCTTTTTGCTGTTTTGCCTTCAGTCAAATCACTCACCCTCAATCTGTCAAGTCACCTCTCGTGACCAAAACGTGACCATTGGGTGACCTGAACCCGGTTTTGGCCGGGACTCAGTGGCTGGTCAGGCGGCTCAGGTAGGGCTGGAGTGAAAAGCCCAGGCGTTTACTCAGCGCCCACTCCAGATCCTTAAGGGCTTTGGCATTGTCCGTGGCGCGGCTGGTGCCGGCAAATACCACCCAGTTACCACTGCCGGTCAGGCAGGAGCGAACATCACAAAAGCGCGTTTGCAGGCGCTGCATAAATTCATCGTTCTGATGATTATTCCAACAGTTCAGCACCAGCCAGCCACCGGTTTTGAGCTGGCGGTGGCAGTTGTCGAGAAACCCGGCCGAGAGCTGCTTTGGCTCCACATCATCGGCGTTGTACAGATCGCTGAAAATCACATCCAGCTTCTTGCCCTGATAGTCACGCATAAAAACGAAGGCATCGGCCTGATGCAGTTGCAGTCGTTTACCCTGTGGCAGCTGAAAGCAGCGCTGTGCGGCTTCTATTACGGCCGGGCGCAGTTCCACGGCCTGCTGCTTTAATCCGGCAATACCGGTATGCAGGCAGGTATTCAGGGTGCCGGCCCCCAGCCCCAGCGTCAGGGTGTGTTTGGGGGTGTTAAACAGCAGCACCAGCAACATGGCCCTGACATATTCAAGCTGAGGCACATGGGGTTCACTTTTCTGCCAGCTGCTTTGGGCATCCGGGCCGCCAAAATTCAGCGTGCGCACTCCTTCTGACTCCAAAACCCGGATCGGACCGAATTCATCCCGAGCACTGAAAATTTCCTGCGGCATAACACACCTTCTCCGGGCAAAGCACCATTCTAACTCAGCACAGCAGAAGGAGAAAAAAACGCCGGGATGGCCGGGGCTGTGAGCATGTTGAAATATGCACCATGGCGCCAATAGAGAGCAGCGCATAGGCTTTGGATAGTCCGTTCTGTCGTTAACGGGAATCCCATGTCTCCACCCAAACACGCTGATCTGCCCGCCTTTCACAGCGAAGGACTGACCAAAACCTATGGCGAAGGAGGGGCTGCCGTGCAGGCCCTACGCGGGGTGGACCTGACCTTGCCCGCCGGTGAGCTGGTGGTGCTGCTCGGTCCGTCGGGCAGCGGTAAATCCACCCTGCTTAACCTGCTGGGCGGGCTGGACCGGCCAAGCGCAGGGCGGCTCTGGTTCTTTGAGCAGGAGCTGAGTGCCATGGATGACGCCGGCATCACCCATTACCGGCGTCATCATGTGGGCTTTGTGTTTCAGTCCTACAACCTGATGCCAAGCCTGACCGCCGAGGAAAATGTTGAGCTGGTGACCGAGCTGGTGGAGACCCCCATGGTGGCAAGGGAGGCGCTGGAGCGCGTGGGGCTCGGCCGGCGCGGCCATCATTTCCCTTCCCAGTTGTCCGGCGGTGAGCAGCAGCGGGTAGCCATTGCCCGGGCCATTGCCAAACGTCCGACCGTCCTGTTGTGCGACGAGCCCACCGGTGCCCTCGACAGCGCCACCGGCCGAATGGTGCTGGGGGTATTGCAACAGGTGAACCGGGAGCTGGGTACCACTGTGCTGATCGTCACCCACGCGGCGGCGACCGCCGCCATGGCCCACCGAGTGATCCACTTTGCCGATGGCCGGGTTCGTGACGTGCTGACGTCCGAGCATCAGCTTGATGCCGGCCGCATTGAGTGGTGACCGTCCATGGCGACCATGCTCAACCGCAAGTTGCGCCGGGATCTGTGGCAAATTCGCGGCCAGGCCCTGGCCATCGGCCTGGTGGTGGCGCTGGGAGTCATGTTGCTGGTGATGATGCATGGCCTGGTCAACTCCCTTGGCGATACCCGCGACAGTTACTACCAGCGCTACCGGCTGGCGGAGGTGTTCGCACCGGTCAAGCGGGCGCCGAAGCGGCTGCTAAGGGCGGTGTCTGCACTGCCCGGAGTGGCCCTGGCGGAAGGGCGGATCATCGGCGCCGGCCGGCTCACACTGCCCACGGAGGAGGTGCCCATACCCGTGCGGCTGGTCTCCTTGCCCGGCCGCATCAACCAGCTTCGGCTGACCGCCGGGCGTTTGCCTGAGCCAGTGCGACAGCAGGAAGTCTTGCTGCTGAACACCTTTGCCAAGGCGCAGGGGTTACGACCAGGGGACCGTCTTGAGCTGACCCTGAACGGCCGTCGGGAACGGCTGACGGTGGTGGGCCTGGCCATGGCACCGGAGTTTCTTTACGTGACCCCGCCCGGGGAATTGGTGCCCGACGATGGCCGCTTTGCGGTGATCTGGATGCACGGCGAGGCACTGGCCGACGCTCTGGATCTGAATGGGGCCGTCAATGAGTTCCTGATCCGTCATAGTACCAATATTCCCTTGCCGGCGCTGATCGCGGCGCTGGACCGGCTGCTGGCTCCCTACGGCGCCCTGGGCGCCTATCCGCGCGCCGAGCATCTCTCCGATCGCTTTATTCATGAAGAAATTGACGGGCTGCGGGTGTCGGCGCGCATACTGCCGCCGGTGTTCCTCGGGGTGGCCGCTTTCTTGCTGTACATCATGTTGTCGCGCATGGTGCAGGCAGAGCGGGAGCAAATCGGTCTGCTCAAGGCATTCGGGCACAGCAACCCTGAGGTAGGGCTGCACTATCTCAGGTTCGTGCTGGTCATTGCCCTTGGCGGCGCGCTGGCCGGTGTGGGGCTGGGCTACGGTTGCGGTTATTACCTGGCCGGGGTGTACCAGCTTTATTACCACTTCCCCTACCTGATGTTTCGCATCGAGCCCGAGGTGCTGCTGCTAGGTACCTTGATCAGCATGGCCGCGGCCTCGGCGGGCTGTATGCTGGTGTTACGGCGAGTATGGGCCCTGGCGCCGGTGGCGGCCATGCGCCCGCCGGTGCCGACCGACTTCAGCCGCAGCCTGCGCTTTGGTCCGGGCTGGCGGCGCTGGCTGGATCAGCCTGCGCGCATGGTGCTGCGCCAGTTGTGGCGGCGGCCGGTCAGGGCCCTTCTCACCGTGCTTGGCATTGCCCTCGGCATGGCGCTGTCGGTCGCCATGCTGACTGTGATGAGCGGCTTTGAACAGGCCCTGAACCTGCAGTTCGGGGTGATCGATCGCAGTGACGCCACCCTGACCTTTACCGAGCCGCGGGGGAGCAGCAGCCTGTATGCCCTCGGGCATGTGCCAGGGGTAGTGGCGGTAGAAGGCGTTCGTGAGGTGCCGGTGATCCTGCGTCATGACCGCCGGTATTATCGCGGTGCCGTAACTGGTCTGACGGTCGCGCCGCAACTCTATCGTGCCCTGGACAACCGCCAGCGTCCGTTGCGCCTTGAGGGCGAGGGGCTGGTGCTGGCCCGGCCATTGGCAACGCGGCTGGACATTGCGCCGGGCCAGCTGTTGCGGGTGGAGGTGCGTGAAGGCCGGCGACCGGTGCTGACGGTGCCGGTGACTGCGGTGGCCGATACCCTGCTGGGTGCTCCCGCCTTTATGTCGCTGGCGGCCCTGAACCGGGCCATGAAGGAGCCGGACCGGGTTTCAGGAGCCTACCTGCGACTCGACCGCGCTCAACAGGCCCGGTTGTACCGGGAGCTGAAAACCATGCCAGTGGTGGCGGGCGTCAGCCTCAGGGCGGAGCGGCGGGCGGCATTTCGGCAGGTGATGGACAGCGGCGCCGGCGCCACCCGCTATATTATCAGCGCCATGGCCGGCATCATTACCTTTGGCATTGTGTTTAACGCGGCCCGGGTGGCCTTTGCCGAGCGGACGAGGGAGCTGGCCTGTCTGCGTATACTGGGAATGACCAGCGCCGAAACCGGCCTGGTGTTGCTGGGGGAGCTGGGTGGATTGACCCTGGCAGCGCTACCGCTGGGTTCACTGCTGGGGTATGGGCTGTCTCAGGCCGCTGCGGCGGGATTCAGTACCGAGCTGTACCAAGTCTCGGCCGAGCTGGACCCGGCCAGCCATGTCTGGTCGGTGCTGACCGTGCTGGTGTCCGCTGCTTTTTCGGCGGTCCTGGTACAGCGGGACATTAACCGCCTGGATCTGGTGTCGGCCCAGGCCATCAGGGATTGATTGAATGGCGCTGCTCTCATCACGCAAAGGCCTAGCGATAGCGGTACTGGTGCTGGTGGTCGTGCTGGTGTACGGGCTTTGGCCCGAACCCCGGCCAGTGGACACCGGCGTGGTACGTCGTGAGCCGATGGCCCTGACCATAGTGGAGGAGGGACGTACCCGTGTGCGCCAGTCCTACCTGGTGACGGCGCCGGTGGATGGCCGCTTGTTGCGGGTCACCCTGGAAGCGGGAGACGAGGTGCATCAGGGTCAGGAAGTGGCCCGGCTGCTGCCGGTGATGGCGGGGTTGCTGGACAGCCGCACTCAAGATCAGGCTCAGGCCGCCCGAAATGGTGCCCGGGCGGCACTGGCGGCGGCCCGGGCCGAGGTGGCCGAGGCCGAGGCCGGTCGGCGGCTGGCGGAGGATCAATTGGCGCGCAACCGTCCGTTGCAGGCGCAGGGTGACATTTCGGCGGCCCAGTGGCAGCGTCTGCGTCAGGAGTTCAGCGTGGCAGTGGCCCGGCTGGAGGCGGCCCAGGCGGCGGTGGCGGTGCGTGAGGCGGAGTTGACTTCGGCTGAAGCCTTGTTGCAGGAGAACGCCGGCACATCGGGCGCTGCCGGCGTGGGGTTGCCGGCCCCCATCGGCGGACAGGTGTTGCAACGCTTGCTGCAGGGGGAAGCCGTGATCTCCGCGGGGACGCCCATTCTCGAGCTGGGCAATGTGGCCCGGGATCTGGAAGTGCTGGTGGAGCTGCCGTCTGCCGAGGCGGTGCGGGTGTCGACCGGTGACGAGGTAGAAATCGCACATTGGGGCGGACCGGACGTGCTGATGGGGAAGGTGGAGCGGATTGAGCCCAGGGGCTTTACCAAATTCTCCGCCCTGGGCGTGGAAGAGCAACGGGTAAATGTGCTGATCCGTTTTCTCGGTAACCCTGAAGCGCGGCGTGGGCTGGGACACGGTTACCGGGTGGAAGCGCGCATTCGCATCTGGCAGGGTGACAATGTGCTGACCGCGCCTTCCGGCGCGCTGTTCCGCCATCAGGGGCAGTGGGCGGTGCTGGTGGTTGATCACGGCCGGGCCCGGCTGACACCGGTGCAGGTAGGCAAGGACAACGGTCAGCGGGCCGAAATTCTGGACGGCTTGCGCGAAGGCCAGCAACTGGTGCTATATCCGGATCCCGGCCTGGCCGACGGGGCCCGCATTGCGCCGGGCCCCGCGGACGGACGTTAAAGCACCATCATGTCGCGCTGGAATGACTTCTCGCAGTAGCGGCAGCGAAACATCACCTGGTGGCGTACCGCCCGTACCCGAAACTTGCTGCTCACTGGTTCCCGGTGGCTGATGCAGTTGCCGTTGGGGCAGGAAAATACGCCTTCCACCTGTTCGGGCAGTTGCAGCTGCAGCTTTTCCACCACTTCAAAGTCTTCGATCAGGTTGACCGTGGCTTCGGGCGCAAACAGCGCCAGCTGGTTGGCCTGGGCGGAGGATAACCGTACGTTCTCCACCTTGATGATGTCCTTGGCCCCCAGCGCCTTGGACGGCAGGTTGAGCCCCACGGTAATGCGTTCCCGGTTCTCTGCCAGGCCAAACAGCTGCAGAATGCGGATGCCCTGGCCGGCGGGAATATGGTCGATCACGGTGCCGTTGTGAATGGCCTCGACTTGCAGTTGGGTTTTGTTCACGGCTGCTCCTTACAGGGTTTCGTTCAATACCAGCGCCAGCAGGGCCTGGCGGGCGTAAACGCCGTTTTCGGCCTGCTCGAAGTAATAGGCGTAGGGGGTGTCGTCCACCTCTACCGTGATCTCGTCGATGCGGGGCAGCGGGTGCAGTACCTTGAGGCTGTCCTTGGCGTTGTCCAGCACCTGGGGCGTCAGTACGTATTTGGAGGCCACGTGCATGTATTCGGTTTCGTCAAACCGCTCCTTCTGCACCCGGGTCATGTACAGAATGTCGAGCTCGTCCATCACCTCTTCCATGCTGTCGCGGAATTCGAAGTTGATGCCTTTTTCCACCAGCTCCTCGCACAGGTAGTCGGGCATGGCCAGGGCCTGGGGAGCGATAAAGTAGAATTTGCAGCCGAACAGGCTGAGTGCTTGGGTGAGCGAGTGCACGGTGCGGCCGTATTTCAGGTCGCCCACAAAGGCCACGGTCAGCCCCTGCAGGGTGCCCTGGGTTTCGTAGATGGTGAACAGATCCAGCAGCGTCTGGGTGGGGTGCTGGTTGGAGCCGTCGCCGGCGTTGATCACCGGCACCGAGGAAAACTCCGCCGCCAGCCGCGCCGCGCCTTCCTGAGGGTGGCGCATCACGAAGGCATCGCTGTAGGAGCTGATGATCTTCACCGAGTCGGCCAGGGTTTCGCCCTTTTTGGCCAGCGAGGTGCTGCCGCTGTCGGAAAAGCCGATGACGGCGCCGCCCAGACGATGCACGGCGGTTTCAAATGACAGCCGGGTGCGGGTGGAGGCTTCAAAAAAGCAGCTTGCCACCACCTTGTGCTTCAGCAGCTCGGGTCGGGGATGGGTCTTGAGCATGACGGCGGTATCGATGACCAGCTCCAGCTCGGCGCGGGTAAAGTCGGATATGGAAATGACATGCTTTTGATATAGAGGGTTCGCCATCAGCAATGCTCTTCAAGTGGAATTCGGGCCATAAAAAAACCCCGGAGTGGGGCCATTGAAGTGACAGGATCGCAAAGGTCGAAGCCGGTGCCGGCAAGGAGCACCGCCGCAAGGGGGCAGCAGCCATGGGATTCAAGCATGAAGGGCTCCGCGTATTTGCAAACCGTTCGGATTATAGAGAAATGTGCGGCCAAAGCAAAATGCGGTGAGGGGATGACCGCAAGCGGTGAAAGAGTGAGCGAACGCGCCGCGAGGGCGGAAAAAGCCCTTTACCTTTGATGGCGGCTGGATATAATTCGCCTCGTGTTGCAGGGGCATAGTTCCAATTGGTAGAACAGCGGTCTCCAAAACCGACGGTTGGGGGTTCGAATCCCTCTGCCCCTGCCAGCTTCACCGAAAAGGCCAGCCTCAGCGCTGGCCTTTTTCGTTACGGGGTGCTCATGAAGCCATTATCATCGCAACTCTGGCAATTTCTCGGTTTGCCGGTATGGCACTGCGCCCATGCCGAGCGCCTGCCCCATGCCCCTGTTGTTCCGGCCACTGCCGAGGTGCGGCTTATCGTCGGTCAGGGCCATCGCCTGCCGGCTGTCCTGCTGGCCGATCTCGTCCTGGCCCTGAACGGTGTTCAGCCCGAAGTGGAAGATGAAACCGCCTGGCTGGCCGCCGGCCGTCCCGGTGCGCCCATTATGCTGGGCTTCAATTTGACCTCGGTTGCCGAGGATCTGGCCTGGCAGGGCACACTGCCGCTTTCTTCTTCCCAAAAGCGCGAACTCTGGAGCCGGCTGTGCAGCCTGAATGCCGCCCGCTGACGCCGGCGGATCTCGATGCCATGACGGCGCTGGAGCACTCTGCTCATGTTCATCCCTGGAGCCGGGGACTGCTGGCCGAGGCCTTTGGCGAGCGCTACTTTTCCGGCTCACTCTGGCACCAGGGCGAATTGCTGGGCTATTTCATCGCCGACCGGGTGCTCGACGAAAGCACCCTGATGAACATCTGCGTGGCTCCCCGGTGGCAGGGCCGAGGGCTGGGACGGCAACTGCTGGAGCACTATTTTGCCCGCTGCCGGGCCCTGGGGCTCGGCTGGTTGTGGCTGGAAGTGCGCGCCTCAAACCGGTCGGCGCTGGGCCTTTATGTTGCCACCGGTTATGAGGAAAGCGGTCGTCGGCGCAATTATTATCCCACGGCCGAGGGCCATGAAGATGCCGTGCTGATGCAAAAGCGGCTCTAGTTCCTATACTGGAAGGCACACACTCTCCCAGGGATGAAACATGAGAGGTTTGCTTGCCACTGTGCTGGTGCTGACGGGAATGGCACCGGCCCAGGCCGACATCTATCAATATCGCGACGCCGCTGGCGTGGCGCATTACACCGACAACCGGCTGCGGGCCAACACCGGCCAGCGCTGGCATCAGGATGCGGTCAACAAGGACGGCATTCTGGTGCGGGTGGTCAAAAAAGCCGACGGCCACTATTTCTTTGCCCTGAATCGTCTGGCCAGTCAGGCCCTGCTGACTCTGAAATTTTCCGGCCAGCAAAACGTGGCCATTCCCGCTGCGCTGCAGCAGCCCGTGGCGCTGCCTGCACGGCAGGAAAAATTTATCGGCAAGCTGACCCCGGCGCAAAGCGGCGCCTGGCGCTATGACTACGGTTTCGCCTACAGCAGCCATGACGGACGAAATACCGTTGGTAGCGGGCACCGTGTGCAGAAAATCGCCGGCAGCACCCTGGTCAGCCCGCGGGTGCAGGCCTGGAAGCAGCACCACCATCAAACCGCTCAGGCCCTTGCCGGTGCCGTGGACATGAGCCCGCCGGTAGCCGGCCCTTACCGGGTATCCCAGGGCTTTAACGGCGACTTCAGTCACAACAAGGTGGCCAACCGGTATGCCCTCGACATCGCCCTGCCGGTGGGCACGCCCTTGCTGGCCACGCGGGACGGTGTGGTGGTAGCGGCGGTGGATCATCATGTGGGCGGCGGCCTCAAGGCCGAATACCGAGGCCGGGCCAATCACCTGCGGCTGCGCCATGACGACGGCACCATGACCCTCTATGCCCATCTCGACACCGGCTCTCTCAAGGTGAAGGAAGGCCAGCGGGTGCGCGCCGGCCAGGTGGTGGCGGCGTCCGGCCACACCGGTTACAGCTCGGGCCCTCACCTGCACCTGGCGGTGCAAGTCAACAATAAGGGCCGAATGGAGTCCATTCCCTTTACCCTCAATGGCCGGCTGCCCGGTACCGCAAACACCCTGCTGGCCCAGGGCAGTGAAGGCAGCGCCGGCGATTGAGTGCTGAAAACGGGTGCCTTATGGGGATCTTTGCGGCTTTTTACCGTCTTTCCTTCGATTGATGCAGCTACCGCTGCACTACCGGCATGGCTGTCTTGAGTCGGGTTGGCATGCGGTGCTTTGCCGGTTGTAATCTCTGCTGTTCGGTGGCCGGGATCTGTCTGTAAAATAACGTCATGAGCTGGTTTGACTGGTTAACCCCAAAACGCGCCCCCGTGACGCCTCTGCCCTGGCATGAGGCGCTGGCGGCCCTGCCCATTTTGCAGGGGCTGAACGAAGCTGAACAGCAGCGGCTGAGCGAACTCGCCCGCGCCTTGCTGGCGCGCAAAACCCTGACCCAGCTCGGCGTGACCCTGAGCCCACAGCAGCAGGCCGAGCTGGCCCTGCAGGCGGCATTGCCGGTGCTGAACCTGGGGCTGGACTGGTATGGCGGCTTTCGCGAAATCATTCTGATCCCCGAGCCGGTGACCCGGCGTGAAAACGTGCAGGACGAATACGGCCTGGTGACGGAGGTGATCGAGGAGCACGCCGGCGAGTCCTGGCAACAGGGGCCCCTGGTGCTGGCCTGGAGCGAGCTGGCCGACGACGGTGGCTGGGACGGTTACAACCTGGTCATTCACGAGCTCACCCACAAGCTCGACATGCTGGGGGGCGAGGCCGACGGCGTGCCCCCCATGCGCGCCGGCATGAATATGGAGGAGTGGCGACGCGACTTTCAGGCCGCCTTTGATGATCTGCGAATGCGTTCAGATCAGCATCAAGCCCCTATCGACCCTTATGCCGCTACCCATCCGGCGGAGTTTCTGGCGGTGTCGGCGGAGTTGTTTTTTACCGATCCCCGGCAACTGTATGCCGTTTATCCGTCGGTCTATCGCCAGCTGTCGCTGTTCTTCGGGCAGGAGCCGCGAGCCCGCCAACCCGAGCCTGTCCGGTAACTTCTTCCCGTCTTCTGTGATCCTGCTCGCCAAATGACCACTTGGCCCGTCAAGGATAAATGATACCTTAACGATTGAAAGCCAGAGCCTATCGAGGCTCGAGGAAAGATCGATTTATCTTTTTTCAGGTCAGCCAGTATATTGACTTCCGTGCTGTATCTTTCTTACGATGTGTCTTCACGTAAAACCTTTTGTGCGGGTTTTGGTGAAACTTTGTATGCAATCATGATTAAAAATACAAAATGCATCATTGAATATGCATCGATGGTATAGCGCCGTTGTAAAACAACGTCATTTTGCTGGCACAACACAGGCAAGGCTGCCAAGCGGTTGAAGGAACAGCTTGCTGAACACCGGGGGCAAAGGCACCCGGTGCGATACCAACATGAATCAGGGAATTATTATGTTAATCGGAATTCCAAGGGAAACGCTCAGCGGAGAGACTCGGGTGGCCGCGACCCCCAAGTCGGTCGAACAGCTGCGTAAACTCGGTTTTGACGTCTGCATCGAGCAGGGGGCGGGCATCAAGGCCAGCTTCGAGGATGCGGCCTACCAGGCTGCGGGTGCCAAACTGGTCGGCACCGACGAGGTCTGGCAATCCGCCATCCTCTACAAGGTCAATGCCCCCACTGCCGACGAGATCGAGCGGCTGCAGGCGGGCACCACCCTGGTCAGCTTTATCTGGCCGGCACAAAACCCCGAGCTGGTGGAACAACTCAAGGCCAAGGGCGTGACCGTGATGGCCATGGACATGGTGCCGCGTATTTCCCGCGCCCAGTCCCTGGATGCCCTGTCGTCCATGGCCAACATCGCCGGCTACCGGGCGGTGGTGGAAGCCGCCCATGAATTCGGCCGCTTCTTTACCGGCCAGATCACCGCTGCCGGCAAGGTGCCGCCCGCCAAGGTGCTGGTGATCGGCGCCGGTGTGGCCGGCCTGGCGGCCATCGGTGCCGCCGGCTCCCTGGGTGCCATCGTGCGCGCCTTCGACACCCGCCCCGAGGTAAAAGAGCAGATCAACTCCATGGGCGCCGAGTTCCTCGAACTCGACTATGAAGAAGAAGCCGACTCCTCCGACGGCTACGCCAAGGAAATGAGCCAGGCCTTTATCGACGCGGAAATGGCGCTGTTCATGGAGCAGGCCAAAGAGGTGGACATTATCATCACCACCGCGCTGATCCCCGGCAAGCCGGCGCCAAAGCTGATTACCGCCGACATGGTGACGGCCATGAACCCGGGCTCGGTGATCGTGGATCTGGCGGCGCAAAACGGCGGCAACTGCGAGCTGACCAAGCCCGGTGAGCTTTTCGTGTCCGACAACGGCGTCAAGATCGTAGGCTACACCGACCTCAACGGCCGGCTGCCGACCCAGTCCTCCACCCTGTATGCCACCAACCTGGTCAACCTGGCCAAGCTGCTGTGCAAGGAAAAGGACGGCAACATCAAGGTCGACTTCGACGACGTGGTGCTGCGCAACATGACCGTGACCCGGGACGGCGAAGTGACCTTCCCGCCGCCGGCCATCAGTGTGTCGGCGGCACCCAAGGCCAAGGCCGCGGCCCAGCCCGCCGCCGAGCCCCATGCCAAAAAGCCGAGCAACCTCAAGTACTACCTGGGCGGCGCCGGTGTGCTGCTGTTCGCCTGGCTGTCGGCGGTGGCGCCGGCCGAGTTCCTGTCCCACTTCACCGTGTTCGTGCTGGCCTGCATCGTGGGCTACTACGTGATCTGGAACGTGTCCCACTCCCTGCACACGCCGCTGATGTCGGTCACCAATGCCATTTCCGGCATTATCGTGGTGGGAGCCCTGTCCCAGGTGGGCGCCGGTGGCTTTGTCAGTTTCCTCGCCTTTGTGGCGGTACTGATCGCCTCAATCAACGTGTTTGGCGGTTTTACCGTTACGCACCGTATGCTGAAGATGTTTAGAAAGGGCTAATGGAATGTCACAAGGACTAGTAACTGCATCTTATATCGTGGCCGCCGTGCTCTTTATTCTGAGCCTGGCGGGCCTGTCCAAGCAGGAGTCGGCCAAGGCCGGTAACTGGTATGGCGTGGCGGGCATGACCATCGCCTTGCTGGCCACCATTTTCAACCCCGAGGTCACCGGCCTGGGTTGGATCATTGTGGCCATGGCCATCGGTGCCGCCATCGGTATCCGCTTTGCGCTGAAAGTGGAAATGACCGAAATGCCGGAGCTGATTGCCATACTGCACAGCTTCGTGGGTCTGGCCGCGGTGTTTGTGGGCTACAACACCTACATGGATCACGGTGACATGTTCGGCGCCATGCTGAACATTCACAACACCGAAGTCTTCCTCGGCGTCTTTATCGGTGCCGTCACCTTCACCGGCTCCATCGTCGCCTTCTGCAAGCTGCGCGGCCTGGTGTCGTCGAAGCCGCTGATGCTGCCGCACCGCCACAAACTCAACCTGCTGGCGGTGGTGGTCTCGGCCCTGCTGCTGATCTGGTTCGTGCAGGTGGAAGGCTCCACCTTCGCCCTGCTGGTGATGACCCTGATCGCCCTGGCCTTTGGCTGGCACCTGGTGGCTAGCATCGGCGGCGCCGACATGCCGGTGGTGATCTCCATGCTCAACTCCTACTCGGGCTGGGCGGCGGCGGCGGCGGGCTTTATGCTCTCCAACGACCTGCTGATCGTCACCGGTGCCCTGGTGGGCTCCTCCGGTGCCATCCTGTCCTACATCATGTGCCGAGCCATGAACCGCTCCTTTATTTCGGTGATCGCCGGCGGCTTCGGCTCCGACGGTATCGCGGCCTCCGGTGAGGAAGAGGACGGTGAATACACCGAGGTGAACGCCGAGGACGTGGCCGAAATGCTGAAAGGTTCCAGCTCGGTGATCATCACTCCCGGATACGGCATGGCGGTGGCTCAGGCCCAGTACCCGGTGGCCGAACTGGTGTCCAAGCTGCGGGCGGCCGGCGTCAAGGTGCGCTTTGGCATTCACCCGGTGGCGGGTCGTCTGCCCGGCCACATGAACGTGCTGTTGGCCGAGGCCAAGGTGCCTTACGATGTGGTGCTGGAAATGGACGAGATCAACGACGACTTCGACGACACCGACACCGTGCTGGTGATCGGTGCCAACGACACCGTCAACCCGGCGGCCAATGAAGACCCCGCCAGCCCGATTGCCGGCATGCCGGTGCTGGAAGTGTGGAAGGCCCAGCAGGTGGTGGTGTTCAAGCGTTCCATGAACACCGGTTACGCCGGGGTGCAGAACCCGCTGTTCTTCCGGGAAAACAGCGTCATGCTGTTCGGCGATGCCAAGGACAGCGTAGACAACATTCTGAAAGCGCTGTAACAGGCCACAGGCCATACAAGGGACGCTTCGGCGTCCCTTTTTTTTGGCGGTGCCAATAAAAAAAGAGAGCCGACGCTCTCTTTTTTATACACAGGACTTGGTGTTGGCGACAGCGGCAGGACTTAGTTACCGCGGTAGGTGGAGAAGCCGTAGGGGCTCAGCAGCAGCGGCACATGGTAATGATCCAGCTTGCCATCGGCACTGAAGATCACCGGGATCTCGGGAAAGAAGGTCTCGGTGTCGTGCTTTTCGAACCAGTCACCGGTTTCAAAGGTCACCTTGTAAGTGCCTTGTTCCAGTGCCTTGCCTTCCGGATAAAGGGCGGTAATACGGCCCTGCTCGTTGGTCACGGCGCTGTTCAGTTCTACCCAGTCGTCGCCCTGCTGCTGCTCCAGTACCACCTTGACATCGGGTGAAGGCAGGCCGTTTTCCAGGTTGAGTACGTGCACGCTCAGCGGGTTGCCGGCGGCGAAGGTCAGGGTGGATACACCGGCCATCATGGCGCCGGCCAGAACATGTTTAAAGGTCATGGCGATTCTCCGTGGTGGTGGGTGGGCTTCGCCTCACCCGTTCATGTGTTCGCCGTGTCTGGCGAGATGGGCTCATCATGCCTAAGCCTGCCTTGCAAACCCCTTACCGCTTTATTACAAAACCGTCATCAAGGGGGCGGTGCCGTATTCGGTGATAAACTGCCCCCATCAATTGCACTGAGCGAGGCCGAGCATGCGCATTCTGGTGGTGGAAGACGAAGCCAAAACTGCCGATTACCTGAGAAAGGGCTTTAGCGAATCCGGTTATCAGGTGGAGGTCGCCAAAGACGGCCTGGAAGGGCGCTATCTGCTGGAAGAAAGCGCCTTTGATCTGGTGATCCTCGACATCATGCTGCCGGGCTTGGATGGCTGGCAGCTGCTGCAGTTTATTCGCAGCCAAAGCGATACCCCGGTGATTTGCCTGAGCGCCCGGGACGCGGTGGAAGACAAGGTGCGCGGTCTGGAGCAGGGCGCCGATGACTATCTGGCCAAGCCCTTTTCCTTTGCCGAGCTGCTGGCCCGGGCTCGCAAGCTGCTGCGCCGGGGCAAGCCAGCCGAGCCGCTGTTTTACCGGCTGGCGGATCTGCAACTGGATCCGCTGGCGCGCCGGGTGAGCCGGGGCGGGCGGCGCATCGAGCTCACCAACAAGGAGTTCACCCTGTTGCAGTTGTTGCTGGCCCACCAGGGGGAGGTGTTGTCGCGTACCTATATCGCCTCCCAGGTGTGGCACATGAACTTTGACAGCGACACCAATGTGGTGGATGTGGCCATTCGCCGGCTGCGGGCCAAGATCGACGACGACTTTGAGCCCAAGGTCATTCACACCGTGCGTGGCATGGGTTATGTGTGCGAGCAGCGGGAATGAAGCGGGTGTGGTCGTCATTAAGCTTGCGGCTCTCGCTGATGTTCGCCCTGGTCAGCGCCCTGCTGCTGGGCAGCCTCGGCTTTTATCTGTATTACTCGCTGGAGCGGGAATTGGCCTGGCGGGACGATCAGAGCCTGCTCGGACGCCTGGAGCACATGCAGGCTCTGCTCAGCAGCAGCGACAGCATCACCGATCTGCGTGACCGGCCCACCCTGTACGCCAACATGCTGGGTAACGAAGACAGCCTGCTGTGGGTGCTCAACCTCGACGGCGAGGTGCTGATCTCGGTGAACCCGGCCGGACTGGCGGTGCCCACCGGGCTGCCCGCCGGCGAAACCCGGCTGGGTTATAACCTCGATGGAGATGCTCGGCTGGCCTGGCGCCGGCTGGAGCTGAACGAGCGCAGCCTGATGCTGGTGGCGGGCAAGCTGCTGGCACCGCGGGAGCAAATGCTGGCCGCCTACCGGCTGCGGCTGCTGCTGGCCCTGGCCGGCGGTGCCCTGATGGCGTTTGCCCTGGGCTGGCTGGTGAGCCGGCGCGGTCTGGCGCCGGTGCGGCGGCTGGCGGCACAAGCCGGTGCCATTGAGGTACGCCGGCTGCACCGGCGGCTGAATACGCGGGCGCTGCCCGACGAGCTGCGCGAGCTGGGGGAAAGCCTGAACCACATGCTGGCCCGGCTGGAGGACGGTTTTGGCCGGCTGTCGCGGTTTTCCGAGGATCTGGCCCACGAGATCCGCACCCCCCTCAGCAACCTGATGGGGCATACCGAGCACAGCCTGCGCCGGCCCCGCAGCACGGAGGAATACGAAACCCTGCTGGCTTCCCAGCTGGAGGAATACCAGCGGCTGGCACGGATGGTCGACAGCATGCTGTTTCTGGCCCGCACCGAGCAGCCCCAGGCACAAATTCGGCTGACATCGATTTCCCTTCCCTCGCTGGTGGCGCAGTTATGCGACTATTTCGAAGGCATGGCGGAAGAGGCAAGCATGGCCCTGGTGAACCGGACCGAGGGGGAGGTGCGGGCCGACGAGGAGCTGCTGCGCCGGGCATTGGCCAACCTGCTGGCCAATGCCCTGCGTTACGGTGTACCGGGCCAGCCCATTACCATCAGCAGTGGCCGGACTGAAAAGGGAGTATTCCTCAGCGTGCACAACATGGGGCCGGCCATTGCGAGTGAGCATTTACCCCGGCTGTTTGACCGCTTTTACCGCTGCGACCCGTCCCGCACTCAAGGGGGGGATACCGGCGGCCTGGGGCTGTCCATTGTCGACTCCATCATGCAACTGCACGGTGGCGAGGTCAGCGTGCACAGTGACGATAACGGCACCACCTTTACCCTGCGCTTTCCGGCCTGAGCCGCTTCGGCCTGTGCTTGCCCTGCAGTCATTAATCCCTTATTTTCCCAAGGTTGAAGAGAGGAGAATAATAATGACGAGCAAACGCGGGCTGGTGTCACTGACTCTGCCGGTGATGATGGGATATCTGCCCTTGGGCGCGGTGTTTGGCGTGCTCTGGGTAGATGCCGGGTTGACCTGGTACTGGGCGCCCTTGATGAGCGTGCTGGTCTATGCCGGGGCCCTGCAGTACCTGGCGGTGGGCATGCTGGCCGCCGGCATCGGCTGGCTCGATCTGGCGGTGGCGGCCCTGCTGGTGAACTTTCGCCATCTTTTTTACGGCCTGTCCCTTTACCATTTGCTGCCCAGGGGCGTGATTGGCCGGCAGTATTTCATTTTTGGCATTACCGACGAAACCTATTCCCTGCTCAGTGCCTCGGGCCAGGTCAAGGACAGCAAAACCGCCCTGCTGGTGGTGCTGTTCAACCAGAGCTACTGGGTGCTGGGCACCCTGGCGGGCATGGTGCTGGCGCGGGGCCTGCCCCCCGGGTTGCAGGGGCTCGATTTTGCTCTGACGGCACTGTTTGCCGTGCTGGCGGTGGAGCAAATTCGCGCCAAAAAGGACTGGGGCGCCGTGGCCCTGGGGCTGGCCGCGGCGGCGGTCGCCGGCATCTGGGTAAGGGATTACTTCCTGCTGGCGGCCTCCATCATGCTGGTACTGGTCTTGCTGGCCTGGCCCGTTCGGCAGCCAAAGGAGAAACCGGCCCATGTCTGATGTCGATTATCTGTGGGCGGCGCTGATCATGGCCGGCGTCACCTTTGCCCTGCGCGCCTTTCCCTTTGTGGCCCGGGGCTTTATTGCTCACCACCACCGTATTCAGGTGCTGGGCCGGCGGCTGCCGGTGGCCATGATGGTGCTGCTCACCCTGTATGCCATGGGCGTGCATCAGTGGGGCTCGCTGTCCGATGGCGGGTACCAGCTGGTGGCGGTGGCGGTGGTGGCCGGACTGCAGTTATGGCGGCGCCAGGCACTGACCAGCATTGTTGCCGGTACCCTGGTGTACATGGCCCTGGTGAATGGCTGGCTGGGGCTCTGATCCCCGGCCGGTTTTCGGCTATAATCGCCGTCTTTCTTGTTGAATGGAACCGAACATGACCCTTTCTGTACCTGCCCGCCTGCTGGGCCTGGCGGCCCTGTGCCTGAGCGGCCTGACCCAGGCCGAAACCTTTGTATTTACCGCCATTCCGGATCAGGATGAGCGCCGCCTGACCGAGCGTTTTGGCAAGATTGCCGATTACCTCTCGGAAAAGCTGGAGGTGGAGGTGAAATACATTCCGGTGAAGAGCTACCCGGCGGCGGTGAGCGCCTTTCGCAACGATCAGGTGCAGCTGGCCTGGTTTGGCGGCCTGACCGGCGTACAGGCCCGGGAGCTGGTGCCTGGCAGCGAGGCCATCGCCCAGGGGGTGGAAGACACCGCCTTTGTCAGTTACCTCATTGCCCATGAAAGCACGGGGCTCAGTGAAAGTGAGCAGTTACCGGCGGAGCTGGCCGGCAAGCGCTTTACCTTTGGCGACAAGGGCTCCACGTCCGGCCGGCTGATGCCCGAGTTCTTTTTGCGTCAGCACTTTGGCCAGGCCCCCGAAGCGCTGTTCTCTCGAGTGGGGTTTTCCGGGGATCACAACCGCACCATCAGCCTGGTGCAGTCCGGCGCCTATGAAGTGGGGGCGGTCAACTACGCGGTGTGGGACGCGGAGCTGGAAAAGGGCAATATCGATAAGAGCAAGGTGAAGGTGATCTGGACCAGCCCTCAGTACCCCGACTACCAGTGGAGCATTCGCGGCGATGTGAACGCCCGCTTCGGTGACGGCTTCAAGGAAAAGGTGAAGCAGGCACTGCTGGAGATGAAAGATCCCGAGCTGCTGGCGGCCTTTCCCCGTTCCGGCTTTGTGAACGCCACCAACGAGGATTACGCCCCCATTCGCGACACCGCCGTGGCCATTGGCATCATGGATCCCGAGCAGTAATGAGCGATCCCGCCCGCCTGTTCCGGTTTCATGACGCCAGCCTTGGCTATGCCGGCCGGCCCGTACTGGAAGCGCTGAACCTGGAGGTGAGGCAGGGCGACAAAATCGCCCTGCTGGGGGAGTCGGGCACCGGCAAAAGCACCCTGCTGCGCCGGCTGCGGGAGCTTCGGCCACGGGAGGTGGCCTGGTGCCCGCAACAGCCGGGGCTGGTGCCGGTGCTGAACACCTTTCACAACATCTACATGGGCCGGCTGGCTCATAATCCGTTCTGGTATAACCTGGCCAATCTGGTGAAGCCATTGGCTGGTCCCAAAGCAGACATTACCGCACTGGCCAGCCGGCTGGGTCTCAGCGGCCAGTTGTGGCGCGCCGCCGGTGCCTTGTCTGGCGGCCAGCAGAGCCGGGTCAGCCTGGCCCGGGCGCTGTATCAGCAAAAGCCGGTGTTCATCGGTGACGAGCCGGTGTCGGCGCTGGATGAGCGTCAGGCCGCCGACTTGCTCAAGCTGATATGCGAACGCCACCAGACCGTGGTGCTGGCGCTGCATAACGTGGAGCAGGCGCTCACTCACTGCACCCGCATCGTCGGGCTGCGCCAGGGCCGGCTGGTACTGGATGCGCCCAGTACCGAGCTGACCGCCACCCAGCTCCGGGCCCTGTATACCTCCTCATGACGACGTCTGCCTCCATGGGCCGCACCAGCCTGCTGTTTGTGGTGCTGGCGCTGCTGTGTCTGCCCTGGGCGGACTTTTCCGTCACCGCCGTGGATCCCTGGTTCGAGCTGGGCCGCCTCGGTGCGGGCCTGTTGCTGCCGGCCTGGCCCGATATGGGAGTGCTGCTGTCGGCCCTGGCCAACACCCTGGCCTTTGCCCTGCAGGGGGTGGCCCTGGGCGCGGTACTTGGCCTGGGCCTGGCCTGTGGCTATCGTTCGGCCTGGGTGCGCCGGCTGGCAGCGGGGCTGAGAGCCGTGCACGAGCTGTTCTGGGCCCTGCTGTTTATGCAGTTGCTGGGGCTGTCGGCCCTGGCCGGGGTGCTGGCCATTGCGCTGCCCTATGCGGGCACCTTTGCCAAGATTTACGGCGAGCTGTTTGAAGAGGCGGATCCGGCCCCGGAGCAGGCGCTGCCGGCGGGCTTTGGCCGGCTGAGCCGGCTCATTTACCTGCAATTACCCCTGTGTTGGCGGCAGATGGCCACCTATACCGGCTACCGGCTGGAATGCGGCATTCGCAGCTCGGCGGTACTGGGCTTTATCGGCCTGCCGACCCTGGGCTATCACCTGGAATCCCTGCTGCGTCAGGGCTACTACGATGAGGCCGCGGCCTTTTTCTATGCCCTGGTGCTGATCATCGCCACCCTGCGCTGGTGGCTACGGGCCCGACTGGTGCCGCTTTATTTGCTGGCGGCGCTGGTGTGGCTGCCGCCGGTGGCCAGCCTGAACTGGACGCTGATGGCCCGCTTTTTTACCGAAGACATTATTCCCGCGCCCCTGCGGGCGGGCGACTGGGCCGGGCTCTGGCCCTGGTGGGCGTCGCTGTGGCAGCAGCAGGCGGGACCGGGGCTTGCCAATACCCTGGTGCTGGCGCTGTTGTCGCTGGTGGTGACCGGGGTTTTGGCGCTGGTGTGGTTTCCGACCATTTCCCGGCGGTTCGGTCATGGCGTCAGCCGCGGTGCCAGTCATGGCTGGCTGGTGCTGATGCGCTCATTGCCGGAATACCTGCTGGCCTTTGTGGGTATGCTGCTGCTGGGGCCCGGCATGCTGCCGGCCATGCTGGCGCTGGGGCTGCACAACGGCGCCATTATCGCACACCTGCTCGGGCATCACCTCAATACCCTGAGCCTGCGGGAAGACGCGCCCTCAGGCCTGAACCTGTACTTTTTCGAGGTGCTGCCCCGGTTGTATCGGGCCTTTATGGCCTACAGTCTGTACCGGTTCGAAAACCTGATTCGCGAAACCGCCATTCTCGGCATGCTGGGCATTCCCACCCTCGGCTTTTTTATCGACTCGGCCTTCAGCGAATTCCGCTTTGATCGGGCCATGGCGCTGCTGCTGGTGTGCGCCGGGCTGAATATCCTGGTGGACATACTGGCCCGGCGGTTGCGCCAGCGGCTGCATCTGGGCAGCCGCGCCGAGGTGCTTTAAAGCACCAGCCCTCCATCGATTTTCAGTACCTGTCCGGTGATGTAGCGGGCGCGGTCACTGGCCAGAAACAGCACGCCTTCGGCGATGTCGGCCGGCTCGCCGAGGTGGCCGAGGGGAATGCGGGCGGTCATTTTCTCCAGTACCCTTTCCGGTACCGCCTGAGTCATCTCGGTATTGATAAAACCGGGAGCGATGCAGTTGGCGCGGATCTGGGCGCCGCCCCGGGCCAGCTCCTTGGCCCAACCCTTGGTCATGGCGATGACGCCGCCCTTGCTGGCGCCGTAGTTGCTCTGGCCGATATTGCCGTCGGTGCCCACGATGGAGGAAATGCTGACGATGCTGCCGCGCCGGTTGAGCTTTATCAGCGGCAGCATGGCCTGAGTGACCAGGAATACGCCCTTGAGGTTCACGTTCAGCACGCGATCCCAGTCGGCCTCGGTCATGTTGTCGAGCAGGGCGTCGCGGGTGATGCCGGCGTTGTTCACCAGCACATCGAGGCGACCGTACTCGCTCTGAATGCGAGTGCTGAGCTGGCTCAGGGCCTCGCTGTCGCACACGTCCAGGGTGACGGCGGTGACGTTGTGGTGCTCCTTCAACCAGCCATCGGCCGGGGCCATGTCGATGTCGCAGGCATAGACCCGGGCCGCGCCGGCCCGGGCCAGGGTTTCGCTGATGCAGCGGCCCAGCCCGCGGGCGGCGCCGGTCACCACACAGATGTGGTTGTGCATATCCTGAGTATTGCCATTCATGATGAACATCCTTTGTGAACCGTCGAGTCAGTGAGTGTCACTTGCCTCACCATGGTAGCTTGAATTTTGCAGTGCAATATTAATTTTATACTTTTTAACTAGAGTATTTTTCAATATCTTTTTGCAATGCACAGGGTGGCGCCTGAACACCGGGCACAAAAAAGCCCGCACAAGGCGGGCTTTTGACAGCAAGGGCTGAAGCTATGCTTACTGACCGTTCCAGGCGGCCACCAGGGCGCGCTCTTCGTCGGTCATGCCGGTGATGTTACCCAGCGGCATGTACTTGTTGGCAGTCACCTGTTTCACACTCTGGGCCTGCAGCAACAGATGCTCTTCGGTGTCCAGCATCACACCCAGGGGGGCGGCGGCAAAGCCGGGCTGAGTGGGGTTGGCGGCATGGCACTGCACGCAGCGGGCTTCCATGACTTCCAGCACCTGGGCGGTGGTCACGACAGCAGCAGCCGGAGCGGCGGCTTCTTCGCCGGCGGCAGTTTCTGACTGGGTCGCAGCCGGCGCTACCGCGGTCGGGGCCGGAGCTGACTTGGGCGCACCTACCCAAACGGCCACCAGGATCAGCGCCACACCGGCAATCGGGTAACCCGGACGAATGTGGCCGGCGTGCATCAGCACGAAGTACTGACGGATCAGGGCACCGGCGAAGATGAACAGGGTCATGATCACCCAGGACAGTTCGTGGCTGTAGGTGAAGGAGTAGTGGTTACTCAGCATCAGCAGCACGACCGGCAGGGTGAAGTAGGTGTTGTGCACGGAACGCTGCTTACCACGCTTGCCGTCGAGCGGGTTCGGGGTCTCACCGGCTTTCATGGCGGCGACCATGCGGCGCTGGCCAGGAATGATCCAGAAGAACACGTTGGCGGACATGGCGGTGGCCATCACGGCACCGGTCAGCAGGAAAGCGGCCCGGCCGGAGAAGATGTGGGTGCTCAGGTAAGCCACCACCACCATCATCACGGCCACGGCCACAGACAGAATGCCGTCGCGCTCCATGTTGGGGCTGATGCGCTTGCACAGCTCGTTATACACGATCCAGCCCAGCAGCAGGAACGCCAGGGCGGCGATATTGGCCTGCCAGCCGGTCATGTTGGCGGCCCACTCCCAGGGAGAGCTGCGGTTAACCAGATAGAAGCTGGGCTTGGTCAGGTACAGCAGGGTGAACAGACCGAAACCGGACAGCCAGGTGGTGTAAGACTTCCAGAACGACCAGTGCAGGTCTTCGGGCAGCTGCTCGGGGCTGGTTGCATATTTCTGGTTGTGGTAGAAACCACCGCCGTGCACGGCCCACATTTCACCGAACACGCCTTTCTTCTTGCACTCTTCGGACTTGGGCGGACGCAGGCCGTTGTCGAGCATTACGAAATAAATGGATTCCCCTACCCAGGCAATGGCGGCAATGACGTGCAGCCAGCGGAGCAGCAGGTTACCAAAATCCAGCAGATACGCTTCCATGATGGTCTTACCTTCTCTGTTTCATTTTGTTTTGATTGAGACCCAAGCGCATCGAAACAGATGCCCTGCCAGTGGCGGGAGCTGAGACCACATGCGCTGTCGTGTGCTTACAAAGTGTATACAGTTCAAAAATTGGACTGTTGACAATTTGTGAGGTGATTTTTTTCAAAAACATGAACTTTGTCAACATTCATTAACAGTTATTTTTCTTGCATTTGTAACCATTCGGCCAGTGCTGGCGTGGTTTTGATGGAGAAAGTCAATGTTAATCAAGGTGTTGAGCTTGGTGGTTGCCAGCGCTCGCCGAGACGCTGCGCAAGCGAACGCGAAGCGGGCGACATCATAGCGTATTTGGGGATCACTGCAACCGTGTCCCCGGGCAAAGTGGCGGACGATAAGGGGGTGATCTTGTATACACACGAATCTGTGAATCACCATCAAGCGTAGCCATGGGGATGAAACTGGGCCACCCGGCAGGCCAGCAGGTGGTGCAGGGGCGCCGGGTCAAAGACGGGGCTGAGCCGGTGCAGCACATGGGCCAGGCTTTCCAGGGTCGACAGCGCCTGCCCCCCCGGCCCCTTGCGCATGGCGTAGCGGCCGGCCGGGGCCCGGCTGAAGCTGAGCGCGGGCAGTTCGTTCAGCCAGGGATTGAGGTGGCGTAACCGCCGGGTCTTGCGCCAGGTGCCGTCGAGCACCACCAGGCCACTGATGTCGAGGCCGGCAGGAGCGGTGGTGTCGATGTCCACCGCCTTGTCATCGGGATAGAGCAGCCACCAGCGTCCTTGCGCGGGGGGCGACAGTGGCGCCATCGCTTCGGCCACCACCCGGGTCACATCGGGCAGCGCCAGCTGCAGCAGTGGCACCGTGCTCTTGGCGTGTTTGGCTTCCTGCGGGTGTTGCAGCACCACCACCGGCAGCGGACAGGTCTGGGGCTGGACCTGGGCACACAGGCAGGTGCGCTCTGGCAGCCGGCAGCGAGGGCAGGTGACACGGGACATAAATGGGCAAAATCCTGACTGAAAACAAAGCAGTTTAACGGCCCCGGCACCGGGGCGAAAGCCGGGTCAGGTATGAGACTGATTGTTAAGCGCCGCCGAATAGGCGAAAATAACCGCCAGTTCAGTTTAACCCAGCGGATTTCATGTTTTCAGGCTCACCGCCGGCAGCCCCGAGTCCGTGTCAACCCAGAAGATAGCATTCATGTCACACAGCACCATAGCGCAGGAAATTGCCAAGCGCCGTACCTTTGCCATTATCTCTCACCCGGACGCCGGTAAGACCACCATCACCGAAAAGGTGCTGCTGCACGGCCAGGCCATTCAGACCGCCGGCACCGTCAAAGGCCGGGGCTCGGGCCAGCATGCCAAGTCGGACTGGATGGAAATGGAAAAGGAGCGGGGCATCTCGGTCACCACCTCGGTGATGCAGTTTCCCTACAATGACCGCCTGGTGAACCTGCTCGACACGCCCGGACACGAAGACTTCTCGGAAGATACCTACCGCACCCTGACCGCGGTGGACTCCTGCCTGATGGTGATCGACGCCGCCAAGGGCGTGGAAGACCGGACCCGCAAGCTGATGGAAGTAACCCGGTTGCGCGATACCCCCATCGTCACCTTTATGAACAAGCTGGACCGGGACATTCGTGATCCCATGGAGCTGCTGGACGAGGTGGAAACCGAGCTCAACATCATGTGCGCGCCCATTTCCTGGCCCATCGGCAGCGGCAAGCTGTTCAAGGGCGTGTATCACCTGCACCGGGACGAAACCATTCTGTACCAGTCCGGCCAGGGCCACACCATTCAGGAGGTGCGCATCATCAAGGGCCTGGACAATCCGGAGCTGGATGCCGCGGTGGGCGACGGCCTGGCCGCCCAGCTGCGCGAGGAGCTGGAGCTGGTGATGGGTGCCTCCCATGAGTTCGACCGGGAGCTGTTCCTGGCCGGCGAGCTGACCCCGGTGTTTTTCGGTACCGCCTTGGGCAACTTTGGTGTGGATCACATGCTCGACGGCCTCACCGAATGGGCGCCGGCACCCCAGCCGCGTCAGACCCAGGAGCGGGAAGTGACCGCCGCCGACGACAAGTTCTCCGGCTTCGTGTTCAAAATTCAGGCCAACATGGATCCACGCCACCGGGACCGTATCGCCTTTATGCGCATCGTGTCGGGCCAGTACACCCAGGGCATGAAGATGAAGCACGTGCGCATCGGCAAGACGGTGAGCATTTCCGACGCCGTGACCTTTATGGCCGGGGACCGGGAGCGGGCAGAAGAAGCCTTTGCCGGCGACATCATCGGCCTGCATAACCACGGCACCATTCAGATTGGTGACACCTTCACCCAGGGGGAAGATCTCAAGTTTACCGGCATTCCCAACTTCGCTCCCGAGCTGTTCCGCCGCATTCGCCTGCGGGATCCGCTCAAGCAGAAGCAGTTGCTCAAGGGCCTGGTGCAGCTCTCCGAGGAAGGCGCGGTGCAGGTGTTCCGGCCGCTGGACAACAACGATCTGATCGTGGGCGCCGTGGGTGTGCTGCAGTTCGACGTGGTGGTGGCCCGGCTCAAGGCGGAATACAACGTGGATGCCCTGTACGAGTCGGTCAACGTGTCCACCGCCCGCTGGGTGTATGGCAAGGATCCGAAGAAACTGGATGAATTCCAGCGCAAGGTGTCCGCCAACCTGGCCCTGGACGGCGGCGACAACCTCACCTACATCGCGCCCACCATGGTCAACCTGAACCTGACCCAGGAGCGCTACCCGGATATTCAGTTCAGCAAGACCCGGGAGCACTAAGGCGTACAAAGCTCTGCAGCCGGCCAACGGCTGCAGGGTTTCAGTAGGCGCCGCTTTAGCCGGCGCAAACCCACCAACAATCTTGTACTTAAAGGTGCTGCGCACCTTCTGCCAACTAAAGTGGCAGCTACCACTGTGCCGGCATGGTTGCCGCCCGTTTTTCACTTCACATCTGATACCCTGAAGTCAGTACACTGTTCTTTCCCGGGGTTGCCCATGCTGCTCACCGACACCCACTGCCACTTCGACTTTACCGCCTTTGCCGACGATCGCGCCGGCCACTGGCAGCGTGCGCAGGCGGCGGGAGTGCACCGGCTGGTGATCCCGGGGGTAGAAGAACGTCAGTGGCCAGGGCTGCCGGCGCTGTGCGATACCCTGGCCGGTACCCGTTACGCCCTGGGCCTGCATCCCTGGTGGGTGGAGGGTGCCTCTGCCCAATGGCAGCCGCGGTTGGTGGCGGCACTGAATGCCGCCGACGAACGTTGTGTGGCCATTGGCGAAACCGGGCTGGACATGGCCTGCAAGCTGCCCCTGGCCGAGCAGGAAGATGCCCTGGTGTTTCAGCTCAAACTGGCCTGCGAGCGTGGCCTGCCGGTCATTATGCACAGCCACAAGGCCCACGATCGGCTGCTGAAGTGGCTGCGCCGCTTTACCCCGGTGGGTGGCGTGGTGCACGGCTTTGCCGGCTCGCTGCAACAGGCCGAGGCGTTCTGGAAACTGGGCATTCATTTAGGGATTGGCGGCACCATCACCTATGAACGGGCTCAAAAGACCCGCAACACCGTCGCCGCCATGCCCCTTGAGGCCCTGGTGCTGGAAACCGACGCCCCCGACATGCCCTTGTGCGGGTTTCAGGGCCAACCCAACCATCCGGAGCGGTTGCCGCTGGTATTGCAGGCCCTGGCCGAGCTTCGCCGCGAGCCGGTGGCGCAACTGGCAACGGCGCTGGAAGCCAATGCCGGCCGGCTGTTTGCCTGGTAGCCGGTTTTCCGTACACTGGGTGCAGTCACAAGGAGAGCAAGCATGACCGCATCGCCATCCCTGGCCCGGCAGATCCTGGGGCTGATGGATCTGACCCGCCTCAATGAGCACGACACCGAGGCCGACATTATCGCCCTGTGCCATCAGGCGGCGACGCCGGCGGGTACCCCGGCAGCGGTGTGCGTCTACCCGGCATTTGTGCCGCTGGCGCGGGCCACCCTGCTGGAGCTTGGCATCGCGGACCAGGTGCGTGTGGCCACGGTCACCAACTTTCCTGCCGGCGGCAGCGACAGTGCCGGGGCGGCGCGGGAAACTCGGGCCGCCATCGCCGCCGGCGCCGATGAAGTGGATGTGGTGTTTCCCTGGCGGGCGTTGCTGGCCGGTGACGAGCACACCGGCCTTGAGCTGGTGCGGGCCTGCAGAGCGGCCTGCGGCGAGCGGGTGCTCAAGGTGATCATCGAAAGCGGCGAGCTGGGCACGCCGGCGCTGATAAAACGGGCCAGCGAGCTGGCCATCGAGGGCGGTGCCGACTTTATCAAGACCTCCACCGGCAAGGTGGCGGTCAATGCCACCCTAGACGCGGCACACATCATGCTGAAGGTGATTAAGCACAGCGGCCGGCCGGTGGGCTTCAAGGCTGCCGGTGGCGTGCGCACCACGGCCCAGGCGGCGGACTACCTGCGGCTGGCCGCCGATATCATGGGCCCCGGCTGGATCACCCCGGCGCATCTGCGCTTTGGCGCTTCCGGGCTGCTTACCGATCTGCTGCATACCCTGCAACTAACCACTCACGACGGCGGCCCGTCCGCTTACTGACCTTGATTCGGCCTGCGGCCTGAGGATGATGCCCATGAAACGTGCCATCGTACTGGTTCTCGACTCCTTCGGCATTGGTGCCGCCCCCGACGCGGCCCGTTTCGGTGATGCCGGCGCCGACACCCTGGGCCATATCGCCGCCGCCTGTGCCCGGGGGCAGGCCGACGTTGGCCGCCGGGGGCCCTTGCACCTGCCCAACCTGGCCCGGCTGGGGCTGTTTCACGCCCATGCCGAGAGCACGGGTGCGGTAGCCGAAGGAGTAATTCTGCCCGTTGAGGTGACCGGCAGCTACGGCTACGCCCAGGAGCTGTCATCGGGCAAGGACACGCCGTCGGGCCACTGGGAGCTTGCCGGGGTGCCGGTGCTGTTTGACTGGGGCTATTTTCTTGACACCGAGCACAGCTTTCCGCCAGCCCTGATCGATGAACTGGTCGAGCGGGCCGGATTGGCGGGCATACTCGGCAACTGTCATGCTTCGGGTACCACCATTCTGGAGCAGCTGGGCGAGGAGCATGTGCGCACCGGCAAGCCCATTTGCTACACCTCGGCAGACTCGGTGTTTCAGATAGCCTGCCACGAGCAGCACTTTGGCCTGGCGCGGCTCTACGAGCTGTGCGAGCTTGCCCGGGAGCTGCTGATGCCCTACCACATCGGCCGGGTCATCGCCCGGCCCTTTGTGGGCGAGCGCGCCGCCGACTTTGTGCGTACCGGCAACCGGCGGGACTACAGCATAGCCCCGCCGGCGGCCACCGTGCTGCAAAAGCTGGCGGATGAACGCAAGGGCGAGGTGGTGGCCATTGGCAAGATTGCCGACATCTACGCCCACTGCGGTATTACCCGCAAGATCAAGGCCAATGGCCACGACGCCCTGTTTGACGCCACCCTGAGCGCGCTGCAAACCGCCGACGACAACACCCTCATCATGACCAACTTCGTCGAGTTTGACTCGAGCTTTGGCCACCGGCGCAACGTGGCCGGCTACGCCGCGGCGCTGGAGGACTTTGACCGTCGCCTGCCCGAGCTGCTTGGCCTGCTGGCCCCCGAGGATCTGCTGATCCTCACCGCGGATCACGGTTGTGATCCCACCTGGCCCGGCACCGAGCATACCCGGGAGCACATACCGGTGCTGTGCACCGGCGCCGGGCTCAGGCCCGGCTCCCTGGGCCGGCGGGAAACCTTTGCCGATATCGGCCAGAGCCTGGCGGATTACTTCAGCACCAGCCCCATGGACTTTGGCCGCTCGTTTCTCTGACGAGGCCTCATCACTTTCACCAAGGGAAGGAACACGCATGGCAACTCCCCATATCAAGGCGGAACGCGGCGACTTTGCCGACACCATACTGATGCCCGGCGATCCGCTTCGGGCCCAGTACATCGCCGACACCTTTCTCTCCAACGTGCGCCAGGTGAATGCGGTGCGCAACATGCTGGGCTTTACCGGCAGCTACAAGGGCCGGCCGGTGTCGGTGATGGGGCACGGCATGGGCATTCCGTCGGTGTCCATCTACGCCAAGGAGCTGATCACCGAATTTGACGTTAAAAACTTGATCCGGGTGGGCTCCTGCGGCGCGGTGCGCGATGACGTCAAGCTGATGGATCTGGTGATCGGCCTCGGCGCCAGTACCGAGTCCAGAGTCAACCGTACCCGCTTTATGGGCCACGATCTGGCGGCCATCGCCGATTTTGAACTGACGCAACATGCGGTGGCGGCGGCCACTCGGCTCAGTGTGCCGGTGAAGGTGGGCAACCTGTTCTCGGCGGATCTGTTCTATACCCCCCAAAGCGAGCTGTTTGAATTACTGAAGCGCTACGGTGTGGTGGGCGTGGAGATGGAAGCCGCCGGGCTCTATGGCGTGGCCGCCGAATACGGCGCCCGGGCCCTGACCATTTGCACGGTATCGGATCACATACTGCGCGGCGAGCAGCTCAGCGCCGATGAGCGCCAGACCGGCTTTGACCAAATGATGGAAGTGGCGCTGGAGTCGGTCTTGCTGGGCGACTGAGCCTTAGTCGGCGGGGGCAGGGCGCCGGCGCAGCCTTAACAGCGCCGAGGCCAGCAGGGCACCGGCGGCGCCTGCCAGCGGCAGCAGCCAGCCCAGGTGCTGATACAGCCGCTGCCACAGCTGCCACTGCTCGCCGGTCAGTGCCGACTCCGCCAGCTCCAGCTGCAAAAAGCCGGCAATGCGCTCCTGCTCATGGAGGGGGCGTACATAGGCCCGGGCCGGCTCGGCACCGAGCTCACCGGTGTCGGCCAGCAGGGTACCGCCGGCATCGTAGAGGCGGGCCGACAGCACCAGCGGCGAGTGGGTGAGCTCGGCGACCAGCAGTTGCTGGGCATCCTTGTCTTCCGCCGCCAGCGAGCGCAACGCCTGAAATTCGGCAAAATCCGCCAGCGCCGAGGCCGAGGTGCGATGAGGCAACTGCTGCCAGTGCTGACCCAGCTCATTCAGGGCCAGCCACTGGCGCCCTGCCAGCAGGGCCAGCAGCAGGGCCAGTAGCCAGAGCCAGGGCAGCCGCTTGAAGTGTGATTGAAGGTATCCCATGGCGGGCAATATTGTCGCTTGCCTGCTTAAAAAGCAATACGCTACCCTGAGCGCCGGTTTGTCGTAGTAAAGGAAGAAACGTGGCACTGAGTCTGAACGGGCTGCCCGAGCGGGTAGTGGAATGGAACGGCGCGCTGGCGCAGCAAACATACCTGTGGCAACAGGGAGTATGGGTGGCTGGGCAACTGCCCGCGGCCGAAGGGCGGCTGGTGCTGCTGGCGGAGCAACTGGGCAAACAGGCCTTGAGCCACAGTCTGCAGGTGCTGGATGAGGCCGGTATCGAGGCCGAGCTGAGCGCGGTGCATACGGTAGCCGGGCGGGAGCTGGCCAGCCTCAGGCTGTCGGCCTGGTCGCCGGCGCTCAAGACGGCGCTGCAGCAGGTGGCCATCGACTGGGATCTGGCCTGTGTGCCGGCGTTGCCGGAGGCCGGACGGCCCGGCCTGGTACTGATGGACATGGACTCCACTGCCATTCAGATTGAATGCATTGACGAGATCGCGGCCCTTGCCGGAGTGGGCGAAGAAGTGGCCGCGGTGACCCGTGCCGCCATGGAAGGGGCGCTGCCGTTTTCCGAGAGCCTGCGCCGCCGGGTGGCGGCACTGACCGGTGCCGACGCCGCCATTATTGAGGAAGTGATCGGGCGCATGCCGCTGATGCCGGGCCTCACCGAACTGGTGGCCGGGCTCAAGGCCATGGGCTGGAAGGTGGCCATCGCCTCGGGCGGCTTTGTGCCCTTTGCCCGCCATTTACAGGAGCAACTGGGGCTGGATGCGGTGTTTGCCAATACCCTGGGCATCGAGCACGGCAGACTGACCGGAGAAGTGCTGGGCGCCATTGTCGATGCCGACGCCAAGGCCAACATTCTGGCCGAGCTGGCCCACGAGCACGGCATCCCCCTGGCACAGACCGTGGCCATTGGTGACGGCGCCAACGATCTGAAAATGCTGGCCCGGGCCGGCCTGGGCGTGGCCCTGCACGCCAAGCCGCTGGTGCAGGAGCAGGCGCCGGTATGCCTGAACCGGCTCAGTCTGGAAGGGGTGCTGGGGCTGCTGCAGGCGCGTTGAGCCGGCAGCGCGGCAGGGCCAGATCGGTGATATTGAACACCTGGCACTGCAGCGCCAGCTCGGCCAGGCTCTGCTCCAGCTGCTGGGTTTTGTGCAGCGAGGCTTCTGTCAGCCGCTGCCACTCGGGCACGTAAAAATCGAGCTGGCGCAACTGCAGCCGGTTGACCACCGCCAGGCAGACGGTGACCCGGCGCTGGCCGTCCAGCAATTGCCGTTGCTCGGCCGGAGTCGGGTTTACCTGCACGCTGGGGGCTGCGCCGGTAGCGGGATCGGCGGCCAGCCAGATCTCCGCCACCAAATGGCTTTTGCCATTGGGCCGTTGCAGGGTGGTGGCGATGGACTGCAGCAGCTGGCGGGAGATCAGCCGGCCCAGCTGGGCCTGGCCGTTACCGTCGGAGAGCAGCGCCATCAGCCGCTGGCGCACTGGACTGGCCAGGCCGCCCTGAACATAAAAACCGCCGTCGTTACGGCCCAGCAAAAAGGCCGGCCCGGCCAGTTGCTGCAGGGCCTGACGGGTCAGCCACATCATCCAGGCCGGTTGCTGGGCACGCTCGGGACGGGCGCGCAGCTTGTCCTGATTCTGGGCCAGCAGGGCGGTGAAAAAACGGCTGGCGGCATGGCCCTTGCCCTGATCATGAGCATGCAGGTGCAGCACCCGTCCGCCGCCACTCAGGTTGACCAGCTTGTAGGGCAGTTTTTTCAGATTCCAGTCCCGGCCCAGCTTGTTCAGCTCGGGCAGGTTGAGCTGTACCAGCGCCGGCAATGCCAGCGTCACAGGGGTGTTGAGGGTGAGTTTCAGGCCCTCGACCGAAATGTCTTCGGTCACGCCGCCGATGGTCGCGCCCTCCAGCAGCAGCTCCACCGGGGTTTCAAAGCGAAACCGGGTTTCCCTGCGCTGGGACGGCGGGCGTAGGGACACCAGCTGGATCGCGCTGGGCTCGGGTTGTACCAGATAAGGCCGCAGCAGGCGGGCATTGGCAGGCAGCAGGGTGGCCAGCTCGGGGGCGGGCAGTGGCGTCAGCCACAGTTGCCACTTGAGCGGGGCCAGCCGGTCACGGCCCAGGGCATCCAGATTGTCGGTGATCTGATCGGTAAACAGCACCGGGCGAATGCCCAGGTGATAGAGCTGCAGGGTGCCGGCGCGCTGGCCTTCGCTGATAAACTGCCGAAGCAGCTGCTCCTGCTCCAGCCGGCGCTGCTCGGCGGCGAAATAGTAGGTGTCTTTCTTGCCCTGAATGCGAAAGCTGTACAGCAACACCGGCTCGTGCTGGCGTGCGGCCAGGTCAAGCACCCGCGCCGGGGGCAGCAGGCTGGCCAGCAGATCCCCCGGGCGCTCGTGGCGCCAGCATTCCAGCAGTTTTTTGCCAAAACGATTGCACAGCACTTCCTGCAGCCGGCCCTGCTCGTCAAAGAACAACGACTGGCCCAGCCCGGTTTCCAGCAGCGCCTGGCCCCAGCACTGGGCGAGGGCGGTATCGAACAGATCCTGGGCATCGTGGCCGTAACGGCTCTGGTTCTGCTCAATGAATTGCCCCAGCGCCTGATCCCAGGCGCCGTCGGACTCGGTGCGGCGCAGCCGGACCCGTTCCGACCGAGCGCGGCCCTTGTCGTCCCGGTAGGCATCCGCCAGCCGGTAGCGTTTGGGCTCCACCAGGGCGCCCATGCCGGGTTGCTGAGCCAGTTCGGGAAAGGACACCGACAGTTCGTCGGGCAGGGGAACCGGCGGACTCAGAGTGAGCATCAGGCCGTGAATGGAAATATCCAGGCTGTTGACCTGAAGGTCGCCGTCCGCCAGATGCAGCCGCACCGGGGTGACGAATTGCAGCCGGGGCTCTTTGCGCCGAGTGCCAAAGGCGGGATGGTGCCAGGGCGTGGCATTGAGCATGGCCGGTTGCTTGCGCATGGCGGCCAGGTCGGCGAGCAGGGTTTCGTACAGGCCACGGGTATATTCGCCATGGTACTGCCCCAGCAACTGCATGAACCGCTGCTCCAGCCGGGGCGGCAGCATGTGACTCAGTCCGCGGTGGGGCACCGGCCGGCATTGCCCGGGAAACAGCTTGCGCAGATCCAGCACCCGCAGACAGGGCGACTTGAGCCGGCTGAGCTCGGCCAGCAGCTGGTAGCGGGTCTGACTGTCCGCCTCGGGCAGCAGGCTGGCCAGCAGGCTTTCCGGATCCTGCTGGTAGCTCAGGGGAATAATGCGGGTGAGCAGGGCTTTGTAGGGGCTGAAGTCCATTCCGGTACAAGCTTGAGTGAGCGAAAAACTTGCGCCAGTATAACAGCTTGTGAATCAATGAGTGAGACAGCATGGCCAAGTCCAAAACCGCCTTCGTGTGTGGGGAGTGCGGTGCCGAATTTCCCCGCTGGCAGGGGCAGTGCTCCGAGTGCAAGGAGTGGAACACCGTCAGCGAAGTCCGGCTGGCACCGGCAACCTCGTCCAGCCGCAATGCCCGTTTCTCCGGCTATGCCGGCCTGCAGGAAAACAAGGTCCAGACCCTCAACGAAATTGCCATGACCGAAATTCCGCGCATCAACAGCGGCTTTCGCGAGCTTGACCGGGTGCTGGGCGGCGGTCTGGTGCCCGGCTCGGCCATTCTCATCGGCGGCAACCCGGGGGCGGGCAAGAGTACCCTGCTGCTGCAGGTGATGTGCGGCCTGGCCGGGCGCATGAAAACCCTGTACGTCACCGGCGAGGAATCGTTGCAGCAGGTGGCGATGCGCGCCCAGCGCCTGGGCCTGCCCCGGGATCAGCTGCGCATGCTGTCGGAAACCAGCGTCGAGCAAATCTGCCAGGTGGCCCGGGAGGAACAACCGGCGGTGATGGTGATCGACTCCATTCAGGTGATGCACGTGGCCGATGTGCAGTCGGCGCCGGGTTCGGTGAGCCAGGTGCGGGAAGCGGCGGCCCAGCTGACCCGCTTTGCCAAGCAGCAGGGGGTGGTGATCCTGATGGTGGGGCATGTCACCAAAGACGGCACCCTGGCCGGCCCCAAGGTACTGGAGCACTGCATCGACTGCTCGGTGCTGCTTGATGGCGCCGCCGACAGCCGCTTTCGCACCCTGCGCAGCCACAAGAACCGCTTCGGCGCGGTCAACGAGCTGGGGGTGTTCGCCATGACCGAAACCGGCATGAAGGAAGTGAGCAACCCGTCGGCCATCTTCCTCAGCCGGGGCGAGGAGCAGACCACCGGATCCGTGGTGATGGTGATCTGGGAAGGCACCCGGCCCTTGCTGGTGGAGCTGCAGGCGCTGGTGGATTATTCCCAGCTCGCCAACCCGCGGCGGGTGACCGTGGGTCTGGAGCACAACCGGCTGGCGCTGCTGCTGGCGGTAATGCACCGCCACGGCGGCATGCAGATGGCGGATCAGGATGTGTTCGTCAACGTGGTGGGCGGCGTGCGGGTGGAGGACACCAGCGCCGATCTGGCATTGTTGCTGGCGCTGGTGTCGAGCTTTCGCGACAAGGCGCTGCCCAAGGAGCTGGTGGTGTTCGGCGAGGTGGGCCTGTCCGGGGAGATCCGGCCGGTGCCTTCGGGGCAGGAGCGGCTGATGGAAGCGGCCAAGCACGGCTTTACCCGGGCCATCGTACCCTGGGCCAACCGGCCCAAGCAGGCTCCCGAGGGCATGGAAGTGATCCCGGTGAAAAAACTGGAAGACGCGCTGGCGGCGCTGTAACGCCGTCATAGCGGGTTTGCCCGGCATCCTCTGCAAAGGAAGCTCACTCCCGCGAAGGAATATCATCCTCGCGAAGGCGGGAGCCCATGACAAACGGTGCCGTTACCGAAAGATGCCGGCTCCAGGCCGGCATCACTGCTATTGCGCATGCTTACATGCTCTCAAGCAACTGTTCAAGCTGGCGGTGCAGCAATTGATCGTCGCCCAGGTTCAGCTCCACCAGCCGCCGCAGATGAGTAGCGCTGTCGAGATCCAGCCGATCGCATTCCAGCCCGATGTCGGTGCCTTCCTGATGGCGCTGCCGCCCTTCCATGCGAATGCAACTGCCGTCTTCCAGGGTGATGAGCAGCGTCAGCGTGTCGCCGTTGCGGCCCTGCCAGTGGTCCAGAGATAGCAGGGCGCCGTGCAGGGACAGATCCCTGAGCCGGACGGGCCATGACTGGCCCGTGGCGTCGGTGAGCCGGGCATCGGCGCTGAAGGCAATGCGGCAAAAGGCTCTGCGTTCGGCCATGGGGCCTCCTTATGCCGGTGCGCTGGTATCCAGGTGATCCACCAGATCAATGGCCGACACCAGCCGGTCTTCCAGTGAGAAACGCTCTTCCAGCAACTCGCCCAGCCGGTTCAAATCCTGATCCAGCTCCAGCAGGGTGTCGTCGTCGGCCTGAGTGTACTTGTCGTGAAAGTTCAGGGCTTCATCTGTGTTGCGCTTGATGCGCGGATAAATGCGTTCCGCCAGTATCCGGGCATTGCCCTGGGATGACTCGTAGGCCGCCAGCACGTGATCATAAATTTCGAAATGACCGGCCGAGACATAGTCCACCAGCTGGCCACAAAATTCGTGCAGCTCGGCTTGCGAGGGCAGGGTGCGGTGAGTGGACAGGCGAATGTATTCAACGAGCAGGGCCTGGCGGGCGTTAAGAAAGGCGTCCAGTGCCTTGTGAATACCGCCAAGCCTGGCTTTGGTTTGTTCCAGTTTCCCGAGCATGGTTCCCTCCGTGGGCTGCCTGATGGGCTCAGTACTATAAGTAAAGAAAAGCGGCGCCCCGGTCAATAGACCGCTGGTGATTTCGTGACCATGGCGGGAGCAACGCCGGCTTTTTCGCGTTCCCGGGCGGTGGTGGTACAATGCGGCCAATTTTGCCACCCGATGATGCGGAACGACGGAATGAAATCACTCAAGAATGATACTTATCTACGCGCCCTGTTACGTCAGCCCACCGACTACACCCCGGTGTGGATGATGCGCCAGGCCGGCCGCTACCTGCCGGAGTACAAGGCCACCCGGGCCCAGGCCGGCGACTTTATGTCGCTGTGCAAGAACGCCGAGCTGGCCTGTGAAGTGACCCTGCAGCCGCTGCGCCGTTTTCCGCTGGATGCGGCCATTCTGTTTTCCGATATTCTCACCATTCCCGACGCCATGGGGCTGGGACTGTACTTCGAGACCGGTGAAGGCCCGCGGTTTGAGCGTCCGGTTACCTGCGCCGCCGACGTCAAGCGCATCGGCATTCCCGATCCGGAAGGCGAGCTGGGCTACGTGATGAACGCGGTGCGCACCATTCGCCGTGAGCTGCAGGGTGAAGTCCCGCTGATCGGCTTTTCCGGCAGCCCCTGGACCCTGGCCACCTACATGGTGGAAGGCGGCAGTTCCAAGGCCTTCACCAAAATCAAGAAGATGATGTACGCCGAGCCGCAGACTCTGCACCTGCTGCTCGACAAGCTGGCCGACAGTGTTACCAGCTACCTCAATGCCCAGGTGGCGGCCGGCGCCCAGTCGCTGATGATCTTCGATACCTGGGGCGGCGTGCTGACCCCGCGGGATTACAACGAGTTTTCGCTGCGCTACATGGCCAAGATCGTCGATGGCCTGACCCGGGAACATGACGGTCGCCGGGTGCCGGTCACCCTGTTCACCAAGAACGGCGGTCAGTGGCTGGAAGCCATCGCCGCCACCGGTTGTGACGCCGTGGGCCTGGACTGGACCATCAATATTGCCGACGCTAAACGCCGGGTGGGTGACAAGGTGGCGCTGCAGGGCAACATGGATCCGTCCATGCTGTATGCCTCTCCTGCGCGCATCGAACAGGAAGTGGCTGGCATTCTGGAAGGCTTTGGCCATGGCCCCGGCCATGTGTTCAACCTGGGTCACGGCATTCATCTGGACGTGGATCCGGAGCACGCCGGGGCTTTTATCGAATCGGTGCACCGGTTGTCGCGCCCTTATCACGCCGAATAAGGCGCCCCGCCGGGGCCAGTCCCCGGCAAGTGGGACAACGGAGACACAAAAAAAAGCGCCATTCGGCGCTTTTTTTGTGTCTGGCTGAATCTTGTCAGCCGGCGTTGAGCTGCTGCTTGTATTGCTGCACCTTTACCAGGAACTGCTTGCGGGCAGCCCCGGTCAGGCCCTCGGCCATGGGCAGCTTGACCTGCATGGGATCCACCGGGCGGTTGTTGACCAGAAACTCGTAGTGCAGGTGCGGGCCGGTGGAACGGCCGGTGTTGCCCGACAGGGCAATGCGATCTCCCCGGCGCACCTTGTCACCCGGCTTCACCAGGAATTTGCTCAGGTGCAGGAAACGGGTGGTGTATTTGCGGCCGTGGCGGATCACCAGGTAGTTGCCCGCCAAGCGATGGTGCACTGCCTTGACCACCACGCCGTCGCCGGGGGCCAGCACCGGGGTGCCGGTAGGTACGGCAAAATCGGTGCCCTTGTGGGGACGAATACGGCCGGTCACCGGGTGCTTGCGGTGCAGGTTGAAGTTGGAGCTGATGCGGGAGTGATGTTTCAGCGGAATGCGTACAAAGCCGCGTTCCATGCTGTTGCCCTCGTCATCGTAGAAGTTGCCGTCTTCATGGCGGAACGCCTGGTAGCGGCGGCCGTTGTTGACGATTTCCACCGCCTGCAGTTCGGCTTTGCCGGTGCTCTGGCCTTCCACGAACTCACGCTTTACCACCACGCGAAAAGTATCGCCCTGGCGCAGATCCCGGGCAAAATTGAGCTGCCACTGGAACAGGTTGGCAATTTTCTGGATCTGGCCGGCGGACAGACCGGCGCTGCGGGCGCTGAGGTAGAAGCTGCCGTTGATGGTGCCACCGAGGTTGCGGCTTTCCCAGTGGCTTTCCTCGGTTTTCAGCCGGCTTTGGTAGCCTTCGCCGCTGCGGGTAAAGATGCGGGTATGCATGATGTCCCGCTGGATCTTGAATTCCTGCAACAGGTTGTTTTCGTCGATCAGCAGGTGCAGGCTCTGGCCGGGGCGCAGGCCGTCGAGTACTCGGTTCTCGTCGGCATCCAGCAGCTTGTACATGGTAGCCAAGGGCAGGCCCAGGCCGTTGAAGATGGTGCTCAGGGTGTCGCCGTTCTGCACCACGTATTCCTGCCATTCGGGCTCGCTGGCGGCGATTTCATCCAGGGCATCCACCGGCTCGGCAGCGCCGATGTCGTCGTTGGGCAGGGTATAAAATTCGGTGCTGTCGACCTGCTCCTGTTCCTGCGGATGCTGGGGCACATGCAGGCTGGCCGGAATGCTGATGCGCACCGGTTTGTCGGTCAGCTCGCCGGGAGTGGGGATCAGTGCCGCGCTGGAAAGGGTCAAGCCGCTGAGCAGCACGATGCCGTACAGGTGCCGTCGGGGCAGGGGCGAGGGCAAGTCTTGCAGTCTGCTTTGTATCGGGCGGAGAAAATTCATCCGGATTACCTGTGCCAGTGGAATGCTACACGATGCATCTTGTTACCGTTTTATTTTTCGACGTTTTAAGAACCAGTTAACATATGCTGGCCGTCTTTTATTACCAAATGGCCCGAAAAACTCGGGCCACCGGGGTTAGTGCATTCGTTCTCACGAAAGTTCGGCATTATACAAAAATTCGTGACCGAGTGTTTATCTTTCATTCAACAAACAAACGGCCATGTCGTCGGCCAGCTTGAGCATAAAGTTGAAATAACCGTCGGGCCCGTTGTCGATGTCGCCGGCCAGGGGATCCAGTACCGCTACCCGGGCCTGGGTGCCGCGCACCACGGCATTGATGACCGCGGGCCGGAACTGGGGCTCGGCAAAGACGCACTCGGCACTGGCGTTTTCCAGGGCCCGGTGAATACGGGCCACGGTTTGTGCCCCCGGTGCCCGCTCGGGATTCACGGTAAAATGGCCCAGTGAAGGGATCTGATAATGGGCTTCCCAGTAGCCGTAGGCGTCGTGAAACACGAAGTAACCTATGCCTCTGGCCGGCGTCAGGCGCTCCATGACCCGGCGATCGGTGTCGCGCAACTTTGACTCAAACAACGCCAGGTTGTGTTGATATCGATCAAGGTTTTCCGGATCGATCGCCCCCAGGCGCTCGGCGATCAGCCGGGCGATGTGCAGTCCGTTGTGGGGATCCAGCCAGACATGAGGATCCCGGCCGGTGTGATCGTGGCCATGATGATCGTCGTGCGCATCATTCTCATGCTGAGTCAGCGGGGCGTTGTGGTTATCATGGTGGTCGGTTTCATCGTGCTCATCGTGCTCGTCATGATCATGGTGCTCAACGGGCAGCCGGGTCAGCAACGGCAGACTGTTGTCGCGTTCACTCAGCAGCGGGGTGAGAAATCCTTCCAGCTCGGGCCCCACCCAGATCACCAGATCGGCATCCTGAATGCGGCCCAGATCCGAGGGCTTGAGGGCGTAGTCGTGGGGGGAGGTGCCCGGCTTGAGCAGCAATCCGGGGGGCTGGCCGCCCTCGGTGATGGCGCTGGCGATCAGCTGCAGGGGTTTGACGGTGGTCAGCACTTCAACGGCATTGGCCTGGCTGCCAAGCAGCAGGCCCAGAAAAAACAGGGCTCTCATAACGGGAATACTCTGGTGATTGTGAATGGTATTTGAATAACCGTGAATGTTATAATATTACAAATATTGAAGTAAAGGCGCATCGCGAATGACCAAACTGGTAGAGCTGACCGAGGTCGGCCTGGAAGCAGACGGCAACGTCATTCTGGATCACATTTCCCTGAGCCTGCACCGGGGCGAGATCCTCACCGTGGTCGGCCCCAACGGCGCCGGCAAAAGCTCGCTGGTCAAGCTGGTGCTGGAGCTGCGTCAGGCCAGCCGGGGCACGCTGTGGCGCAAACCGGGTCTGCGGGTGGGCTATGTGCCCCAGAAGCTGCACCTGGATCCGGTGCTGCCGCTGACGGTGGCGCGGTTTCTGAGCCTGTCGCGCGGGCGGCGGCTGACCGTGGCGCAGGCGCTGTCGCGGGTGGGCGCGGAGCGGCTGGCCGAACGGGCCATGCAGGCATTGTCGGGGGGAGAAATGCAGCGCATTTTGCTGGCCCGGGCCCTGATGATGGCGCCCGAGCTGTTGATCCTGGACGAGCCGGCTCAAGGGGTAGACGTGCACGGCCAGACCGAGCTGTATGCCTTGATCCAGCAACTGGCAGGCGAGCTGCAGTGCGGTGTGTTGATGGTGTCCCACGATCTGCACCTGGTGATGGCCAGCACGCACAAGGTGATTTGCCTCAACCGCCACGTATGCTGCCAGGGCGAGCCCGAACAGGTAGCGCGCCATCCGGAGTTTGCCCGCCTGTTCGGCCGCCCCGAGCTGGCCCAGCTGGCGGTGTACACCCATCATCACGATTGCGACGAAGAACATCACGGAGACGTGCGCCATGTGGGATAGTTTTCTGCTTTATGCCCTGCTGGCGGGGCTGGGTATCGCCCTGCTGGCCGGCCCCCTGGGTAGTTTTGTGGTGTGGCGGCGCATGGCCTATTTCGGCGACACCCTGGCTCATTCCTCGCTGTTGGGGGTGGCCATGGGATTGCTGCTGCAGATCAACCTGACCCTGGCGGTGCTGGTGGCCTGCCTGCTGCTGGGGGTGCTGCTGGCCGGCCTGCAACGGGGCAGCCGGCTGGGCACCGACACCCTGCTGGGCATTCTGGCGCATACCGCCCTGTCGCTGGGGCTGGTGGCCCTGGCCTTTATGGACAATGTTCGGGTGGATCTGATGGCCTACCTGTTCGGGGATCTGCTGGCGATCCAGCCTTTGGATCTGGCCTGGATCTACGGTGGCGGCGTTCTGTTGCTGCTGGTGTTGCGCCAGTTTTGGAGCCCGCTGTTATCCATTACCGTCAGTGAAGAGCTGGCCCGGGTGGAAGGGCTTAAGGTGGAGCGGCTCAAGCTGCTGTTGCTGCTGATGATCAGTATGTTGATCGCGGTGGCGATGAAGTTTGTGGGAGCGCTGATCATTACCTCGCTGCTGATCATTCCCGCCGCCACCGCCCGGCGTTTCAGCCGTACCCCGGAGCAGATGGCCGTGCTGGCGTCGGGCATTGGCGTACTGGCGGTGTTGGGCGGCCTGCAACTGTCGGTGAGTTACGACACCCCCACCGGCCCCTCTGTGGTGGTGGCTGCCGCCACCCTGTTTCTGCTGTCTCAGGTCGTGCCGAAACGCGGCTGATGGTGCATGCGAAGCGAAGCAACAGTGCGGTTGCACTTCACGACACGCTTCGATGAATGCCACTCACTAAAAAGCCTGCTGCGAACATATTCAATGTTCGTGCAAGCTTTTTTACTTCGTCATGGCGTGCCTTCGAGCAGTGCGCTTTGGCCGACGGTATTGCAAGGTCATGCAAGCAACAGGGCTTCTAGCTTCCAGCTTCAGGCTTGGTGTTCAGAACTTCATGCACCCGCGCCTTTAGAGCGGGTAGCTCTTCCTGCTCGAACCAGGGGTTTTGCGTCAGCCAGCGGCGGTTGCGCGGGGAAGGGTGGGGCAGGGGCAGGCGCTCGGGAGCGAACTCCCGCCAGTGGCGCACCGTCTCGGTGAGGGTGCGGTAACGGCTGCCGAGGTAATAACGCTGGGCGTACTGGCCGATCAACAAGGTCAGGCGAATGTCGGGCAGGGCTGCCAGAATGCGGGCATGCCAGGTGGGGGCACATTCGGGGCGGGGCGGCAGATCACCGCTTTTGCCCGGGCCGGGATAGCAAAACCCCATGGGCATGATGGCAACCTGCTCTGGGTTGTAAAAGGTGTCGCGGTCGAGTTCCAGCCAGCGGCGCAGGGTATCGCCGCTGGGATCGTTCCAGGGAATGCCGGTGTCATGCACCCGGGTGCCCGGCGCCTGGCCGATGATCAGAATGCGTGCCCCCTTGCCCAGCTGTACCACGGGGCGCGGACCCAGCGGCAGCTCGGCCTCGCACAGCCGGCAGGCACGTACCTCGGCGAGCAGTTGCTTCATCAGTAGCCCAGATCGAAGTTCACCACCCCTTCCATGGCTTTGCCTTCAACAAATTTCAGATAGTTGCGGCTGAAGCGGGTGACGATTTGATCCGGAAAGCTGTAGCCCGAGTTGTGGGGGGTGATCACCACATTGGGCATGTCCCACAAGGGGCTGCTTTCGGGCAGGGGTTCGGTGGCGAACACGTCGAGCACGGCGGCGCCGATGCGGCCGCTGCGCAGGGCGTGCAGCAGGGCGGTTTCGTTCACCGCATCGCCCCGGCCCACGTTGAAAAACACCACGCCGGGCTTGATGTGGTTGAGCCGCTCTTCGTCAAACAGGTGCCGGGTTTCGGGAGTGGAAGGCAGCACGCTCACCACCACGTCGGCCTGAGGCAGCACCTTGTTCAGTGCCTGGGGCTGGTAGGTGCGGTCAAAGTTGGGCGCTTCACGGCCGGTGCGGCTGATGCCGAGCACCTGCATGCCGAAATGGCGGGCAGTGCCGGCCACGTGCTGGCCGATGCTGCCGGTGCCCAGCACCAGCAGGGTCTTGCCCGCCAGGCTCTGGTAGGCGATGGGCTGCCAGTTGTGATGGCGTTGCTGCTCCCGGTAGTGGCGCAGGTGGCGGGTGAGCGACAGCAGGTGAGCAAACACATATTCACTGACCAGGGGCCCGAAAATGCCGCGCACATTGGTGAGCAGGTAGTCCTGGCGAATGCCCGGACCGAGCAGCTTATCCACTCCGGCGTAGGTGGACTGCACCCATTTGAGCGCCCGGGCTTCCTTCAGCCAGGGCCGAATGCGGGCCGGCTCGCCCAGCAGAATATCGGCCCGCTCCAGGCCGGCGCGAATGTCGTTGTCGTTGCCGGGCATCAGTACGGTCAGGCCCGGCAGGTAGGCCTTGCTCAGCAGATCCCGGTAGTGATGATTGTCCTGGCTGAGCAGCAGCAGGGTATGATTGGCCATACCTGTTCTCCTTGAAATGGGGTGTTCGCCGGTTTTGTGAGACAATGACACAGGCAAAATCTTATACCAGTGTTTCCCCCGCAAACTGTGAGCCCGAGAGCAAACGGCCACCGGGTTGCGGGGCAAACCCAACCACAAGGAATTTCGCGTGTTCGGCGATAAATTTTATAAAAAACTCAACAAGCTCATGCCCTGGCAGCAAACCGTGTTTGCCCTGGCGCTCGCGGAGCGCATGTACCCCAACTACCGGCTGTTTGCCGAGACCGCCGGGTTTGGCGACGGGGATCGCTTTCGTCATTGCCTGGACGTGCTCTGGACTTACCTGACGGTCAAGGGATCGCGGGCGGATCTGTCGGCCGAGTTGGAGTCGTTCGAGAATTTTATTCCGGATCCGAACAAATTTGAATCCTACGGCGCCTGGCCGGCCCTGGATGCCTGTGTTGCCCTGGGCGCGGCCTACAACTCGGTGATCTGCCGCATCGGCGAAGAGGCGGAAGAGGCCAGCAGCGCCTCGCTGGGCACGGTGGCCGGCTTTGCCGAGCTGATGGCGGAGCGGGAGCTGGACGAAGAAGAGCTCTACGAACAGGAGCTGATGGAGGCTGAAATGGAATTCCAGGTGGCCTTGCTGGAGCGGGTGGCCCAGCCCCGGGAAGCCGACGCCATCCTGGCGGTGCGGGAGTTCGCCGCTCAGGGCGGGGTATCCAATATCGGCATCGGGCTGGAGTAGCGCCGGCGAACCGCGGCCTGGCCGCGGCTTATTCGTGCAGCAGGCTGCCCACCTGTAGCATGGGCGCCACGTCCAGATCGTGGGCGTTCATCATGGATGAGATGCGCTGCAGCGACGACAGCAGCAGGTTTTGTTCCCACTCTTCCAGCGACTGAAAACGCTGAATAAAGCTTTCCTGCAACGGGCGGGGCGCGGTTTTCAGCTTGGCCACCCCGTCTTCGGTCAGCACCGCATGCACCTTGCGCTTGTCGGTCTGGCTGCGCTCCCGGCGCACCAGTTGTTTTTGCTCCAGTCGGTCGATAATGGTGGTGGCCGTGGCCTGGCTCATGTTGGTCGCCTGGGCCAGCTTGCGCATGGTGATGTCGCCATGCTCGCTGATGGCCTGCATCAGCAGCAGTTGCGGGCCGGTGAGGCCGGACGCCTTGCTGAGCTGGCGGGAATGGAGATCGATGGCGCGGATGATCTGGCGCAGGGCCACCAGTACCTCTTCATGTTTTTCCACAAGCTACCTGTATCTCTGGTTAACGGGGGCTGGCTGAAATTGCGCGCACCATAACGCAAATCCGGCGGGGTTGAAAGTCCCGCCAGAGTCCGTTGTGCGGTGTGGTGGTCGGTGCCTGGTGACTCGGGGGCAATTGTATGTACAATTGGTATTCACAGCAGGAGGCCCCGTGACCCAGTCGATTCCCCTTTATCAGCAGATCAAGCAGCATATTCTGGCCCGCATCGAGTCGGGGGCGTACCCGTTGCACCAGCAAATTCCCCCCGAGCAGGAGCTGGCCGGGCAGTTTGGTGTAAGCCGCATGACCGCCCACAAGGCCATTCGCGACCTGGTGCAGGAAGGCTATCTGGTGCGCCGGGCCGGGCTGGGGACCTTTGTCACCGAGCCCAAGGCGGAATCCCCCCTGGCCGACATCAACAACATCGCCGATGAGGTGCGAAGCCGGGGTCATGATTACGCCAACAACGTGCTGGTGCTGGAGAGTCGGCGCGCCGATGAGGAAGTGGCCTTGCAGATGGGCATGCGGCTCAACGCAAAAGTGTTTCATTCGGTGCTGGTGCACCTGGAAAACGGCGTGCCTATTCAGGTGGAAGAGCGTTTTGTCAATCCGCAGCTGGCGCCGGGGTATCTGCAGTGTGACTTCAGCCGCCAGACCCCCAACGCTTACCTGATGGCGCAGTGTCCGCTGTCGGACATGGAGCACATTGTCGAGGCCCGGCTGGCGCCAGCCAACATCAGTGACTGGCTGCAGATCCCCTCGGAGCAGCCCTGCCTGCTGGTGACCCGCCGCACCTGGTCGCTGAACCAGCTGGTGAGCTTCGCCCGCCTCTGGCACCCGGGCAACCGCTACAAGTTGCGTTCCACCCTGAAGTTGTAGGGAGCGGGGATCAGGGACTGGGGACCGGAAAATGCATCAGTCGCCTGATCCCAAGTCCCCATTCCCCGGTTTTACCGCCAGCGGGTCAGTTGCAGATCCAGGCTGTGGCTGCCGTCGGTAAGCTGAATTTCCTCTTCCTGCAGGGTGGCAAACAGGTCCATGCTGCGCTGGCACAGCTCCCCCAGTTGCGCCGGCTGGGGCTCGGCCAGATGAAAAATTTCCAGCCGGGGCAGCTGGCCCAGCTCCACCTTGTGCTTGTTCCACCATTCCTCGGCGCTGCGGCCGCCATAGCTGTACACCACCACTTGCTCGGCCCGGGACAGGGCCTGCTTGATGCGCTTGACGCTGGGCTCACCCAGCTCCACCCACAGTACAATGCGGCCGTCGGGGGCCTTTTGCCACAGCTCCGGCTCGTCGTCGGTGCTCAGCCCCTTGGTAAAGCTCAGATCCTCGTCGGCGTGGCGCATAAAGGCCAGCAGCCGCACCATCAGGCGAATGTCGGTTTCGGAAGGATGCTGGGCCACGGTCAGGCTGTGGGCCTGGTAATAGTGGCGGGTCAGATCGCTGATATTGATGCGCACCTTGCGCAGGGTGGCGGTCAGAGCCATGAACGGATTCCGTGTAAAAGCGGACATAGTAGCGGCAAGCGGCGCACCGGGCCAGTCTGCGCCGTACTCGACCACGGACTTTTCGGCACGCTACTCAGCTTTATGTATATACAAATGCCATGTTCGCCTTTCTCATATGTAAAATAATTGTGTGATCCGGATCCTTTATTCCTACTTTGTCTGATTTTTTGGTTGCCAAGGCGGGCATTGTTCTTTTAAATGTATATACAAATAGTGCAGCAAGGAGCCCGTTATGTCAGCACCGGATCGTCTCTGGATCAACGTCACCCTGTTCGACGGTTTGAATACCGCCGCCGAGCCCATGGCGGTGGCGGTGAAAAACGGCCTGATCGAGCGGGTGTGTCCCATGAGTGAGCTGCCGGCCCGCGAGCGTGAGGCCGGTGAGGTGTTCGACGCCGAAGGTCGGCTGCTGACCCCGGGGCTGGTGGACTGCCACACTCACCTGGTCTTTGGCGGCAGCCGGGCCGGCGAATTCGAGGCCCGGCTCGAAGGCCAAAGCTATGAAGCCATCGCCCGCGCCGGCGGCGGCATTCTCAGCACGGTGCGCGCCACCCGCGCGGCCAGCGAGGACGAACTGTTCGCCAGTGCCCTGCCACGTCTTGAGGCACTGATGAGTGAGGGCGTGACCACGGTGGAGATAAAGTCCGGCTACGGCCTGACCGTGGAAGACGAGCTGAAAATGCTGCGGGTGGCCCGCCGACTTGGGTGTGAGCGGCCGGTACGGGTGGTCACCACTTTGCTGGGGGCCCATGCTTTGCCGCCGGAATATAAAGACGATGCCGACGGCTATATCGAGCTGGTGTGCAATCGCATGATACCGGCGGCCGCCGCCGAAGGCCTGGCGGATGCGGTAGACGTGTTCTGCGAGGGTATCGGTTTTTCCGTGGCCCAGTGCCAGCGAGTCTATGCCGCCGCCAAGGCCCATGGTCTGGCCATTAAGGGCCATACCGAGCAGCTTTCCAATCTCGGCGGCAGCGCCGCCGCGGCTCACGCCGGGGCGCTGTCGGTGGATCATATCGAATATCTGGACGAAGCCGGGGTGAAGGCCCTGGCCGAGGCCGGCACCGTCGCCACCCTGCTGCCCGGCGCCTTTTACATGCTGCGCGAAACCAAAGTGCCGCCCATTGAACTGCTGCGCCGTTACGGCGTGCCCATGGCCCTGGCCACCGACGCCAACCCCGGCACCTCACCGATTTTCAGCCTGCGGCTGATGCTGAACATGGCCTGCACCCTGTTCCGGCTGACGCCGCTGGAAGCCCTGAGCGGCGTCACCGCCCACGGCGCCCGGGCGCTCGGACTGCACCAACTGACTGGGCGCATTGCCTCCGGCCTGCGCGCGGATCTGTGCCTGTGGAACACCAGCAACCCGGCGGAGCTGGCCTACAGCGTGGGGCTGCCCACCCTGGCCCGGCGCGTGTTTGCCGGCAACATCCACTGAATTGAAACAACCTGTTGATTACGACACTGAAGAGGGAATTTTCCATGACTCAGCAAACCCCGTCACTGCAAGACCAGCGCCACGATCCCAGCCGCGTCATCAAGGCGCCCACCGGCGTCAACAAAATCTGCAAGAGCTGGCTCACCGAAGCCGCCTACCGCATGCTGCACAACAACCTGCACCCGGACGTGGCCGAGCGCCCCGAGGATCTGGTGGTGTACGGCGGCATCGGTCGTGCCGCCCGCAACTGGCCCTGCTTTGACCGCATTGCCGAGGTGCTGACCCGTCTGGAAGATGACGAAACCCTGCTGATCCAGTCCGGCAAGCCGGTGGGCGTGTTCAAGACCCACGCCGACGCCCCCCGGGTGCTGCTGGCCAACTCCAACCTGGTGCCCCACTGGGCCAACTGGGAGCACTTCAACGAGCTCGATAAAAAGGGCCTGATGATGTACGGCCAGATGACCGCCGGATCCTGGATCTACATCGGCTCTCAAGGCATCGTGCAGGGCACTTACGAGACCTTTGTGGCCATGGCCAAGCAGCACTTTAACGGCGACGCCAAGGGCCGCTGGATCCTCACCGGCGGTCTGGGCGGCATGGGCGGTGCCCAGCCCCTGGCGGCCACCATGGCCGGCTTCAGCTGTATTGCGGTGGAATGCGATGAAACCCGTATCGACTTCCGTCTGCGTACCCGCTATGTGGACAAAAAGGCCTACAGCCTGGATGAAGCGCTGGGCATCATTGACGAAGCCAAGGCCCGGGGCGAGGCGGTGTCCGTGGGCCTGCTCGGCAACTGTGCCGATATCTTCCCGGAAATCGTGGCGCGCGGCATAGTGCCCGACGTGACCACGGATCAGACCAGCGCCCACGATCCCCTGAACGGCTACCTGCCCAAGGGCTGGACCATGGACTACGCCGCCGAAATGCGCCGCAAGGATGAAGCCGCCGTGGTGGACGCCGCCAAGGAGTCGATGGCCATTCAGGTGCGCGCCATGCTGGCGCTGCAGGAGCGGGGCTCGGCCACCACCGACTATGGCAACAACATTCGTCAGATGGCCAAGGAAAAGGGGGTCGAGAACGCCTTTGACTTCCCCGGCTTTGTGCCGGCCTATATTCGCCCGCTGTTCTGCCAGGGCATAGGCCCATTCCGCTGGGTGGCGCTGTCCGGCGATCCGGAAGACATCTACAAGACCGATGCCAAGGTGAAGGAGCTGATCCCGAATGATCCGCACCTGCACAACTGGCTCGACATGGCCCGGGAGCGGATCAGTTTTCAGGGGCTGCCGGCGCGGATCTGCTGGGTGGGCCTGAAGGATCGCGCCCGTCTCGGCCAGGCCTTCAACGACATGGTCAAAAATGGCGAGCTCAAGGCGCCCATAGTAATAGGCCGGGATCACCTGGACTCCGGCTCGGTGGCCAGCCCCAACCGGGAAACCGAAGCCATGAAGGACGGCTCCGATGCGGTCTCCGACTGGCCGCTGCTGAACGCCCTGCTGAACACCGCCGGCGGTGCCACCTGGGTATCTCTGCACCACGGTGGTGGCGTGGGCATGGGCTTCAGTCAGCACTCGGGCGTGGTGATCGTCGCCGACGGCACCGACGCTGCCGCCGCCCGCCTGGGCCGCGTGCTGCGCAACGACCCGGGCACCGGGGTGATGCGTCACGCCGATGCCGGCTATGATATTGCCATTGATTGCGCCCGGGAGCAGGGCCTGGATCTGCCCATGGTGAACGGCTTGAGCAAGAAGGACTGAACACGATGAACACACTGACCATCAACCCCGGAAAAATGACCCTGGCCGAGATGCGCCTGGCCTATGAACACCCGGTTAAGCTGAGCCTGGACCCTTCTACCCATAAGGCCATTCAGGCCTCGGTGGATTGCGTGAACCGCATGGTGGCGGAAGACCGCACCGTGTATGGCATCAACACCGGCTTTGGCCTGCTGGCCAACACCCGCATCAAACCCGAAGATCTGGAAACCCTGCAGCGCTCCCTGGTGCTGTCCCACGCCACCGGTCTGGGCGAGTTGGTGAGCGACGAGCTGGTGCGCCTGATTATGGTACTCAAGATCAACGGCCTGGCCCGGGGCTTCTCCGGCATTCGGCTGGAAGTGCTGGAGGCGCTGATGGCCCTGGTCAACCATGAGGTCTACCCCTGCATTCCCGGCAAGGGCTCGGTGGGCGCCTCCGGAGATCTGGCGCCGCTGGCCCACATGAGCTGCGTGCTGCTGGGCGAGGGCCATGCCCGCTACCAGGGTGAGATCATCAGCGCCGGTCAGGCGCTGGAAATCGCCGGGCTCAAGCCCATGGGGCTGGCGCCCAAGGAAGGCCTGGCGCTGCTCAATGGCACTCAGGTTTCCACCGCCTTTGCCCTGCGCGGCCTGTTTGAGGCGGAAGACCTGTTCGCCGGCGCCATTGCCGTGGGCGGCCTGACGGTGGAGGCCACCCTGAGTTCACGCCGTCCGTTCGACCCGCGCATTCACGACGTGCGTGGCCAGCAAGGGCAGATCGACGCCGCCGCCGCCTACCGCCACGTGCTGGGTGAAGCCAGCGAGATCAGCCGCTCCCACGTGAATTGCGCCAAGGTGCAGGATCCGTACTCCCTGCGCTGCCAGCCCCAGGTGATGGGCGCCTGCCTGACCCAGTTGCGCCAGGCCGCCGAGGTGCTGCTGATTGAAGGCAACGCCGTGTCCGACAACCCCCTGGTGTTTGCCGACGATAACGACGTCATCTCCGGCGGCAACTTCCATGCCGAGCCGGTGGCCATGGCCGCCGACAATCTGGCCCTGGCCATTGCCGAAATCGGCTCCCTGAGCGAGCGCCGGGTGTCGCTGATGATGGACACCCATATGTCGGGCCTGCCGCCCTTCCTGGTGGAAAACGGCGGGGTCAACTCCGGCTTTATGATCGCCCAGGTGTCGGCGGCGGCTTTGGCCTCCGACAACAAGGCGCTGGCCCACCCGCACTCGGTGGACTCGCTGCCCACTTCCGCCAACCAGGAAGACCATGTGTCCATGGCCCCCAACGGCGGTCGCCGGCTGTGGGACATGGCGGAAAACACCCGGGGTGTGCTGGCCATCGAATGGCTGGCGGCCTGTCAGGGGCTGGACTTCCGTGGCGGCATGAAGACCACCGAGCTGCTGGAGCAGGCCCGCCAGACCCTGCGTGAAACAGTGAGCTATTACGACAAGGATCGTTTCTTTGCGCCGGACATCGAGCAGGCCAACGGCCTGCTCAAGGCCAATGTGCTCAGCCACCTGGTGCCGGCGGGGCTGCTGCCGAGCCACTGAGCCGGACAGTTCGGGACGCACTGTTGCACCGTCATGGGGCTGCCTCGGCAGCCCCTTGTTTTTTTGTCCAGTAGTCCCATGCTAGACTCGCCTCTTTCTTAGCGCCGGGAAAGGTGGTCAATGGCGAATTTCAGAACCCATATTCAGGTGGCAAGCACCGCCAGCGGCCTGTTGGCGGCCGGCATGGTGTGGGCCGGCGAGGTGAGCTTAAGCCAGGGCGGTGTGTTGTGGCTGGCGGGCAGCCTGGGCGGTATTTTACCGGATATGGACTCGGACTCGTCCCGGGCATTGAGCATTGTGTTCCGGCTGTTCGGGGCGCTGGCCGTGCTGCTGGCGCTGCTGTTTGGCCAGCAGCATCTTTCCCTGCTCGATACCCTGGTGCTGGCGGCGGTGGCCTATGGCCTGGTGCGCTACCCGCTGTGCTGGGCCTTTGCCCGCTTTACCGTGCACCGGGCCAGCCTGCACTCGCTGCTGGCCAACGCCGTGTTTGGTCTGGTGACCGTGGTGCTGACCGACCGGCTGTTTGGGCTGGGGCCGGAGCTGGCCTGGCTCACCGGCCTGTTCGTGTTTCTCGGTGCCGGCATTCACCTGTTGCTCGACGAGCTGTACAGCATCGATCTGGAAGGGCGGCGCATCAAGCGTTCCTTCGGTACTGCATTCAAGCTGGTCGAATGGCCGGCGCCCTTGCCCAACCTGCTGTTGCTGGCGTTGCTGAGCGCAAGCTGGTGGCTGACGCCGGAGCAGTCCGGGCTGCTGGCGCGGCTATTGCCGGTTTTCCACATCTGGTAGAATGGCCCCGCTTCAATACCCCCCATATACAGGACACAAGTGATGAGCCTCGCAGACAAGGTTTTGGCCGTGAACAACGACCTTCCCATTCGTACTCGCCAGCCGGTACACAGCGGCAAGGTGCGCTCGGTTTACTGGCTGACGGAAGAAGACAGCCGTCGGTTGATCCAGGAAAAAGGCTACAAGGTCGCCCCCGACGCGCCCCTGGCGATCATGGTGATTAGCGATCGCATCTCCGCCTTTGACTGTATCTGGCACGGTGAAGAGGGCCTGAACGGCGTACCCGGCAAGGGCGCGGCGCTGAACGCCATCTCCAATCACTGGTTCCGGCTGTTCAAGGAGCAGGGCCTGGCCGACAGCCATATTCTGGACATTCCCCATCCCTTTGTGTGGATAGTGCAGAAAGCCACGCCGGTGAAAATTGAGGCCATCTGCCGCCAGTATATTACCGGCTCCATGTGGCGCAGTTATGAAAAGGGCGAGCGGGAGTTCTGCGGCATTCGTCTGCCCGAGGGCCTGAAAAAGGATCAGAAGCTGCCCGAACTGCTGATGACCCCGTCCACCAAGGGCATTCTGAAAGGTATTCCCGGCGTGCCGGAGGCGGACGACGTCAACATCACCCGCCAAAACATTGAAGACAACTTCGCCGCCTTTAACTTCAAAAGCCGGGACGACATCGCCACTTATGAGCGGCTGCTGAAGGAAGGCTTTGAGGTTATCAGCCAAGAGCTGGCGAAAATCGATCAGGTTTTTGTGGATACCAAGTTCGAGTTCGGCTATGTCACCGACGATCAGGGCAATGACAAGCTGATCTACATGGACGAGGTGGGCACCCCCGACTCTTCCCGTATCTGGGATGGTCCGGCCTACCGGGAAGGGCGCATCGTGGAAAACTCCAAGGAAGATTTCCGTCAGCTGCTGCTCAAGCACTTTCCCGATCCGGACATTCTGCTCAACAAGGAGCGCATGCCGGAGCGGGAAGCCCTGGCCGAGAACAATGCCCTGCCGGTAGAGGTGCTGATGAACATCTCCCGCACCTATGTGGGCATCGCCGAGCGAATCACCGGCCAGAAGCTGGAGCTCTCCGACAATCCCAAGGCCGACATCATCGCCATACTGCGCGACCAGTACGGCCTTGTAGATTAATCACAACCTTCTGCTGTCTGCAGTGCCGTGCACTTACGTCGGGCAATAGGCACTGCTTCTTCGGCACGCTGTGGTGACATGCCACTCAATATTTCAACCCGCTGCGAACATACAGAATGTTCGGTCGGGTTGATATATTTCGTCACGTCGAGCAAGCTCGCCCATGTAAGCTCCGTTGCGCCATCCCTGGCGCAAAGGGCACGACGAAGCAGACACCCGTTGCCCTCCTTGCGAGCTCCGGAGCGTTTGTTCACTGCTTACAGCCAACACCGAAGTTTCGTGAAGCAGCAGCAGGGATTGCCGTAGCCGACCGTCAAATGTCATGGATGACATTTGTCGAGCGCCCCAGGGAGGGGCTTGAAGCGTGTCGGCGGAGTGCAACCCTGCTGCTGCTTCCTCTTCCGCTCACTCAAACCGCGGGGCGTCGTAATCTTCCGGTTCGTCGGTGTAGATACACACATTGTGCTCGGCCACCAGCCCGTCGGGGCTGACGCAGTGGGCTTCAAAAAACGCCTGAATACCGCTGCGCTGGCAGTGGGCCTCAAAGCTGGCCATATCGGCCCAGATCTCGTTAAACACCAATGGAAAGCTGTGGCCACCGGCAAAGGGGCTGTCGATATGGCGGGTGACCCGGTACTGGAGGCAGCCGTCCTCACGCAGGGTGTCGGCTTCCAGCGCCTGCAACACACGAAACAGCTCGCGCTCCCTGCCCGGTTTGGGCTGAAAGGCGGCAATGCAATAAACGCGACGCGACATCATTTTTCCTCGTAATCAAAAACAAAAACGCCACCGTTATGGTGGCGTTGCAACAAACGGCAAAGAAGCTTAGCGAGTGCCAAACACCACTATGGTCTTGCCGTGGGCGGTGATCAGGTTCTGCTCTTCCAGCATTTTCAGAATGCGGCCCACGGTTTCCCGGGAGCAGCCCACGATCTGGCCGATCTCCTGGCGGGTAATTTTGATCTGCATGCCGTCCGGGTGCGTCATGGCGTCGGGCTGGCGGGCCAGGTTCAGCAGGGTCTCGGCGATACGGCCGGTCACGTCCAGGAACGCCAGGTCGCCCACCTTCTGGCTGGTGGTTTGCAGGCGGGTCGCCATCTGGGCCGACAGCCGCATCAGGATCTCCGGATTGACCTGGATCAGCTGGCGAAACTTCTTGTAGGAAATCTCGGCCACTTCGCAGGGGGACTTGGCCCGCACCCAGGCGGTGCGCACCGGGTTGTCGGTGTCTTCAAACAGACCCAGCTCCCCGATGAAATCACCCTGGTTAAGGTAGGACAGGATCATTTCCTTGCCGTCTTCATCCTTGATCAGCACGGCCACCGAGCCCTTGACGATATAATAAAGGGTCTCGGCCTTTTCACCGGCGTGGATCAGCGAGCTTTTGGCAGGATATTTGTGAATATGGCAATGTGACAAAAACCATTCCAGGGTCGGGTCACTTTGGGGCTTGCCGATAACCATGCATTTTCCTCTTGAGTCGGCCCGGTCTGTGGCAGCCCGGCCGTTTACCTAGTTGCGTGGGTGAACGGCTAGCATAAAAGGCTTGCAGACCTTCATCAAGAGCCGGGCCGGTTTTATCCGGCTCGTGCCTCGAGAGGCAATAGGCTAATATGCGCTTTTTTCATCAGGAGGAGCTATGAAAGCCAAGATCAGCTGGCTAGAGGGAATGTGTTTTGAGGGTGTATCCGAGTCTGGACACAAAATTGTGCTGGATGGTACCAATCCGGGCCAAGGTGCCAGTCCAATGGAGCACGTGCTGCTGGGCGCCGGCGGCTGCAGTGCCATTGATGTGGTGTCCATTCTGGAAAAAGGACGTCAGGCCATTACCGGTTGTGAGGCGGAGCTAAATGCCGAGCGGGCAGAAAATCCCCCCCGAGTATTTACCCGCATTCATCTGCATTTTGTGGTGACCGGCCGTGAGCTGTCGGAAAAACAGGTGGCACGGGCGGTGGAATTGTCCATGAAAAAATATTGTTCGGTGATCAAAATGCTGGAAAAGGCGGTGGAGATTTCTTCCTCTTTTGATATTCGGGAAGCCTGAGGCACTGGCGGCCTTGTCCGGCCGCGAACAGAGTGCTGGCTGATCTGGGTCAAATTGAGTCTGTTTTCTTGCTGCTACGGTGGGTGGGACCAAAACCCCAATGACAATCACGTGGCTGTCATTCGCCCATCATCAGAAGGAAGCAACATGAAAATGACACTGACCAGCCTGGCTGTCGGTCTGCTGTTGGCAGGCCCGGTGGTTCATGCCCAGGAACTGCGCAGCGAGCCGGTACAGCCGATACCGGTCGCCGAGGTGAGCGACCCGGCCATGGCGGAGCTGGGGAAAAAGCTGTTCTTTGATCCCCGGCTGTCCCGCTCGGGCTTCATTTCCTGCAACTCCTGTCACAACCTGTCGATGGGCGGCACCGACAACCTCAAAACCTCCATCGGCCATAACTGGCAGCAGGGTCCCATCAACTCGCCCACGGTGCTGAATTCCAGCCTCAACCTGGCCCAGTTCTGGGACGGCCGGGCCGCCGATCTCAAAGAGCAGGCGGGCGGGCCCATCGCCAACCCGGGTGAAATGGCCTTTACCCATGAGCTGGCCATCGGGGTGCTGCAGTCCATTCCCGGTTATGTGAGCGAGTTTGAGGCGGTGTTTGGCCAGTCCGAGCTGGACATCGACATGGTCACCGACGCCATCGCCGCCTTTGAGGAAACCCTGGTTACCCCCAACTCGCCGTTCGATCAGTGGCTGATGGGGGATGATGACGCCCTGACCGCCCAGGCCCTGGCCGGTTACCAGCTGTTCAAGCAAAGTGGCTGTGTGGCCTGCCACAATGGTCCCAACCTGGGCGGCACGTCCTTTCAGAAAATGGGGGTGGTGGAGCCCTACCAGTCCGGCTCCGAGGCCCTTGGCCGGGCGGCCGTCACGGGCCGGGATGCGGATCGCTTTACCTTCAAGGTGCCGACCCTGCGCAACGTCGAGCTGACCTATCCCTATTTTCACGATGGCGAGGCGGCGACCCTGGAAGAGGCCGTGGACATCATGGGCCGGCTGCAGCTGGGACGGGTCTATTCGGACCAGGAAATCGGCCAGCTGGTCGCCTTCCTGAAATCGCTGACCGGTGAGCAGCCGCGGTTCGAGCTGCCGATATTGCCGCCGTCCACCAACCAGACCCCGGCGCCGGAGCCCTTTGGCTAAGGGCCGACACGCTCATCACCAGGCCCGGCACCGCCGGGCCTGTTTGCGTTTAGCGGATTTTGCCGGTTTCCAGCAACTGTTCCAGCATGGGGCGTAAAATCAGCTCCATGGCAAAGCCCATCTTGCCGCCGGGCACCACTATGGTGTTGCGCCGGGACATGAAGGAGCCGTCGATCATCGCCAGCAGGTAGGGGAAGTCCACGTTCTTGATGCCGCGAAAGCGGATCACCATCATGCTCTCATCCAGGCTGGGGATCACCTTGGCGCTGAACGGGTTGGAGGTGTCCACCGTCGGCACCCGCTGAAAGTTGATATGGGTGCGGGAAAACTGCGGCGTAATAAAGTTGATGTAATCTTCCATGGAGCGGACGATGGAGTCGGTCACCGCTTCCCGGGAATGGCCGCGCTCGGCGGTGTCGCGAATGAGCTTTTGAATCCACTCCAGGTTGACGATGGGCACCATGCCCACCAGCAGGTCCACATGCTGGGCCACATTGTGCTCGCCGGTCACCACACCGCCGTGCAGGCCTTCATAAAACAGCAGGTTGGTATCATCGGGCAGCTGTTGCCAGGGGGTAAAGGTACCCGGCATCTGATTAAAGGGCACTGCCTCGTCAAAGGTATGCAGATAGCGCCGGAACTGGCCGGTGCCGGTGTCGCCATATTCCTTGAAAAACTGCTCCAGCAGCTCGAAGTCGTTGGCTTCGGGGCCAAAGTAGCTGATGTGCCGGCCCTGCTCCCGGGCCCGGCGAATGGCCACGTCCATTTCCGGGCGGGTATAGCGGTGAAAGCTGTCCCCTTCGAGCACGGCGGCCTTGACCCCGAGCTGGGCGAACATCGACTGAAAGACGTCGGTGGAGGTCGATGTGCCGGCACCCGAAGAGCCGGTCACCGCTATGATGGGGTGCTTGGCGGACATGACGAACCTATATAAATTGATGAAACCGTGAGTGTTTATACGCAGAGCCCCGGGGGCAGGTCAAGGTTTGTGACCGAAGCGCCCGGCCGGCACTATGTTGACGCTGTCGTGCAGCTCGCTGTAGACGATGACCGCTTCACCCCGCTCAAGCTGTTGTTTTACCTCTGATACTTTTTGCTCAAGGGAAACGTCCTGATCGCCGTATTCGGTGCCTTCCTGCAGCACGAAATGCTCGATCAGACTGGTCAGGGTCGCGTCGGGCAGTTCACGAAAGGGAATTATCATGGGGGCTCCTGAGATGAGGCCAAGGGGATTGAATGGGCTCGGTTTGGGCCCTGATCGCCGGCCGCTGCTACCGTACCGGGGAACAAACTGGCGTCCGGGGAAAGTAAAATACTGGGCGGCGCAAATAAAATCGAGTAAAACAGGGCGGTCGTTACCCTGTGAGCCAATCCATGATGGACATGACCCTGCTCGGCCCGGTGGCCGGTTTCGCCCTGGCGGCCTGCGGTACCCCGGGCCCCAATAATATGCTGCTGGCCAGTTCCGGTACCCGCAGCGGCTATCTTGCCAGCCTGAAACTGCTGCTGGGCATCATGCTCGGCCTGCAGGGGCTGTTGCTGCTTACCGCCCTTGGGCTGGGGCGGCTGTTTGAGCTCTGGCCGGTACTGCAGTGGGGGCTCAAGCTGGCGGGCAGCGGCTACCTGCTGTGGCTGGCCTGGCGCATTGCCATGGCGCCGCCGCCTGCTGCCGGCGAACGCAGCATGCGCTGGTACCAAGGGGCGCTGTTCCAGTTTCTCAACCCCAAGTCCTGGCTGATGGCCATTTCCGCCATCAGTGGCTTTACCCTGGCCGGCGAGCAGTACTGGCCCTCGGCACTGGCGGTGCTGGGTATCTTTCTGTTTTTTGGCCTGGTGACCGGCCACCTCTGGACCCTGCTCGGCATGCGGGTGCGCCGCTGGCTGCACACCGACACCCACTGGCGCCACTTTAACCGGGTGATGGGCGCACTGACCGCCGCCTGTGTGGCGATGATCTGGCACTGAATTTGCCGTTAACCGTTAGAGTTTGGGCGCAAAGGGTGTAAAATCTGGCCGGTTTTTTGTCCTCGATCCAAGGCTTTCATGGTTTCTGACACAGATTTGTTTAAAGAGATTCGTCCCTACCGGGATGACGAAGTCGCCGGCGCCCTTGAGCGGTTGATTGCCGACGACGAGTTTATTGGCGCCATCGCCCGTTATCGTTTTGCCGGTTTGTCCCGCCTGAGTCACGGCCTGGTCAAACGGCTGATCCGGCTTTATCTGGGCTGGCGCTGGCGCAAGGTGAACAGCGTGCATCAGGTACAGATGGAAGTGGCCGGCTTTATGGAAAAGATGATCGCCAGCTCCACGGCGGGCGTGACCTATTCCGGCCTGGAGCACCTGCGGCCCGACACCGGTTACCTGTTTATTTCCAATCACCGGGATATCGCCATGGACCCGGCCTTTGTTAACTGGGGCCTGTATACCCAGGGCATGGACACGGTGCGCATCGCCATCGGCGACAACCTGCTGCGCAAGCCCTGTGCCACCGAGCTGATGAAGCTCAACAAGAGCTTTATCGTCAAGCGCTCCGCCCGAGGGCCGCGGGAAATGATGAAGGCCTTTGGCGAGCTGTCTGCCTACCTGCGCCACTCCCTCGACGAGCAGCATTCCATCTGGATCGCCCAGAAGGAAGGCCGGGCCAAGGACGGTGACGACAAGACGGATCCGGCCATCCTCAAGATGTTCTACATGGAAGGCAAGCGGCAGAAAATTCCCTTCAATGACTATATCCGCAGCCTCAACCTGGTGCCGGTGTCCATTTCCTACGAATACGATCCCGGCGACATCGCCAAGGCCCGGGAGCTGCACGCCAAGGAAACCGAAGGCGCCTATGAAAAGAGCGAGTTCGAGGACATTCAGAGCATAGTGCAGGGCATTACCGGCCAGAAGGGTCGGGTACACGTGGCCTTTGGCCGGCCCATGACCGGGGATTTCGATAACGCCGACGAGCTGGCCCGGGCGGTGGATCGGGAAATTCACGCCAACTACCACCTGTTTCCCAGCAACCTGCTGGCGGCGGGGCAGACCGTGGAAGTGGACAGTGCCGCCCGCCGGCGCTTTGAGCAGCACATGAGCGCGGTGCCCGCCGAGCTGCGTGAACGGGTGCTGGCCATGTACGCCCGGCCGGTGCTGAACAAGGGCTGAGTGCTGAACCCCCGGCTTGTGACCAACCGCCGGCTGAGCGGCCTGCGGGTGTTTGTGGTGGCGGCCCGCCATGGCGGCTATTCCGCCGCCGCCGCCGAGCTGTGCGTGACCCAGGCGGCGGTGAGCCAGCAGATCCGAAACCTCGAGTCGTCACTTGGTTGCCGGCTGTTTGTTCGCCGGGGCGCCGGCATGGTGCTCACGCCTGAGGGCCGAGAGCTGCTGCCCTTTGCCGAGCAGGGGCTGGCTCAGCTGGAGCGTGGCCTGGCCCGGCTGACCCAGCCTGCCGCCGGGCCGTTGCAACTCAGCGTGTTGCCTTCATTGGCGGCGCGCTGGCTGATGCCCAGGCTGTGGCGCTTTACCGAGCTTCATCCCCACCTTGAACTGCGCCTGCACCCCAGCCAGCAACTGGCCGACTTTGCCGGTGGCGAAGTGGATCTGGCCATTCGTTACGGCGAAGGCCACTATGCCGGGCTGCACAGTGAACGGCTGATGAGCGATACCGCCTTTCCGGTGTGCGCCCCGGCGCTGGTGGCGCGGCTGCAGCGGGTGGAGGACCTGACCCGCCTGCCGCTGGTGGCCGGGCCTGAATACGCCGGCGTCAGCTGGGCCAACTGGCTGGCCCTGAGCGGTCACGAAGACATACTGCCGCACTGTCGCCAGCTCACGGTAGGCGACGGCAACCTGGGGCTGGAGATGGTGCTGGCGGGGCAGGGGGTGGCGCTCAGCCGCTCGGTGCTGGTGGCGGACTTGCTGCGCCAAGGCCGGCTGTGCCGGCCCTTTGCCACCGAGCTCACGCCCCAACACAGCTACTATCTGGTATGGCGGCCCGACTCTCCCCGCCTGAACGACATTGCCCTGGTGCGGGACTGGCTGAAGCAGGAAGCACAAGCGGCTGCTTGTTAAGCCGTGCGTAGCGGGAAAAGGGCACTGCTTCCTCGGCACGCTGTGAATACCTCCCTGTACGCTCCGTCGCGCCATCCCTGGCGCGAAGGGCCGCTGAAGCAGACACCCTTTTCCCTCCTTACCGTCACTGTGCCGCCTGAAAAATTTAACAGGCGGCGTCAGATAAGCGAGGCAGTAGCAGGGATTGCCGAAGCCGACCGGCAAATGTCATGGATGACATTTGCCGAGCGCCCCATGGAAGGGCTCGAAGCGTGTCGGCGTAGCGCAACCCTGCTACTGCCTCGCGTTACAGAAAGGGAAAAAAACGGCAGACACCGTCAGCCCTTCAGCCATTCCAGGGTAAAGCCGGCCTGGTCATCCAGGGCCAGGGTTTGGCTCAAGGCCGGCAAAAGTTCGGCGAGCTTTTCATCCAGCTTCCAGGGCGGGTTCAGCACCACCATGCCGGAGCCGTGCATGCCAAAGTCATCGGCCTGGGCCTGTACCCTGAGCTCGGCGCACAGCACCTGCTCAAAGCCGAGACTGGCCAGTGCCCGTTTCAGCCCTTCGCTGCGATCCACGGCCTTGGCCAGCAGCGGATACCAGATCGCGTAAATGCTGATGGGCCAGCGCTTGTGGGCCTTTTGCAGGGTGTTGGCCACCCGCTGGTAGTCTTCCTTCAGCTCATAGGGCGGGTCAATCAGCACCAGGCCCCGCTTGGGCGTGGGGGGCAGCAGGGCCACCAGACCCTCAAAGCCATCTCTGTGGTGAATGGCCACACCGTCACCGGTCAGGTTCTGGCGCAGTAGCTCCACCTCGTTGTGGTGCAGCTCCATCAGGGTGAGCCTGTCCTGGGGGCGCTGAAAATGCGCCGCCACCAGCGGCGAGCCCGGGTAGTGCTCCAGATCCTTGCCGGGGTTGATGGCGCGAATGGCGGCGAAATAGCCGGCCAGTGACGGCCACTTTTCCTGCTCATGCCACAGCCGGGCGATGCCGCCCAAGTATTCCGCTTTTTTCTGGGTCCACTCGTGGCTGAGGGCATAGCCGCCGGCGCCGGAGTGAGTGTCGATATAGCTGTAGCCCTTGTCCTTGGCGCACAGCGACTCAAGAATAAAGGCCTGCACCGCGTGTTTGAGTACGTCGGCGTGGTTGCCGGCGTGAAAGGCATGACGATAACTCAGCATGATAATGTCTCTTAACCGGCGAGTTTGAGTTGCCACAGGGGCGCATCGGCCACCGGCAGCAGATTGAGGTAAGTGAGCAAGGCGCCGCTGCCGGGCCGGGGGGGATGGCTGGCCAGCACCAGCAGCAGCTCTTGCTGTTGCCAGCGTTCCAGCTCCAGCTCGTGCTGCAACAACTGGGCGTAGTCGTCGGCTTCCAGCTGCGCTTTCAGCCGCCGGCGCAGGGCCCGCCAGTGTTCGAACAGGCCGCGGCGCTGTTCCAGCAGCGGCAAAAAGGGCGCGATGTTGAGGGTCAGCCCTCGCTCTTCCAGCAACAGCAGCAGCAACAGCAGGTTGACGTTGGCGCCATGCTCGTCCTGCAGCTCGATGCAGGCCCCGGCGACGCCGGGGCGGGCATAGTGCAGTTCGCTGAACTGCCACAGTTCGTCGGCGCTGATCATGGCTGCTCCAGGGTTTCCAGCTGCTCCTGCAGCTCCAGCCATTCCATCTCGGCCTCGGCCAGCTGCTGCTGCAGCGGGCTTTGGTCTTTCAGCAATTGCTGCAACCGGGCCTTGTGCTCGGCGGCGTAAATATCCGGATCCGCCAGCTGCCGCTCGATGTCGGCCAGTTGCTGCTGGCAGCGTTCCATTTGGTTTTCCAGCTGGCTGATGGCCTTGCGCAGGGGCTGGGTTTGCTGGCGCAGCTCGGCCTGGCGGCGTTTTTCCGCCTTGCGCGCCTGGGCCGAGTTGTCCCCGGCCGAAGGGGTGTCGACGGCTTGCTCGGCCTTGTCCTGCTCGGTCAGCCACTGATGGTAGTCGTCGAGATCGCCGTCAAAGGGCTGCACCCGGCCACCGTCCACCAGGTAGAACTCGTCGGTGGTGGCCCGCAGCAGGTGGCGGTCGTGAGACACGATCACCATGGCGCCCTCGAATTCCTGCAGCGCCAGGGTCAGCGCCTCGCGCATGTCCAGATCCAGGTGGTTGGTGGGCTCATCGAGCAGCAGCAGGTTGGGCTTCTGGTAGACAATCAGCGCCAGCACCAGGCGGGCCTTTTCACCACCGGAGAAGGGCCCGACCGGCTCTTTGACCTTGTCGCCGTGAAAATCAAAACCGCCCAGGTAATCGCGCAGGCTTTGCTCGGTGGCCCTGGGGTCGAGCCGGGCCAGGTGGGTCAGCGCCGACTCCTGGGGGTGCAGGCTTTCCAGCTGGTGCTGGGCAAAGTAGCCCAGGGCCACGCCCTTGCTGGCTTCCAGCTTGCCCGACAGCGGCGTCAGCTCGCCCGCCAGCAGCTTGATAAAGGTGGACTTGCCGGCGCCGTTGCGACCCAGCAGGCCGATGCGCGAGCCGGGCACCAGGTTGAGCTTGATGTTGGACAGGATTTCCCGGTCGCCGTAACCGGCGGCCAGTTTCTCCATGGCAATCAGCGGTACCGGCAGGCTGGCCGGCGGGCGAAAGTGGAAACTGAACGGCGAGTCGACGTGGGCCGGCAGAATGCGCTCCATCTTTTCCATGGCCTTGAGCCGGCTCTGGGCCTGCTTGGCCTTGCTGGCCTTGTAGCGGAAGCGGTCGACGTAGCTTTGCATGTGGCTCAGCGCCCGCTGCTGCTTTTCAAACATCGACTGCTGCAGCGCCAGCTGCTCGGCGCGCATGCGCTCGAAGTCCGAGTAGTTGCCGGTGTATTCGTTGAGCTGGCTGTTTTCGATATGAATGATGCGGCCCACCACGGCGTCGAGAAAGTCCCGGTCGTGGGAGATCAAAATCAGGGTGCCGTCGTAGCTGTTCAGCCAGCGCTCCAGCCAGATCACCGCATCCAGATCCAGGTGGTTGGTGGGCTCGTCGAGCAGCAGCAGATCGGAGCGGCAGATCAGTGCCTGGGCCAGGTTGAGGCGCATGCGCCAGCCCCCGGAAAAGTCGCTCACCGGCCGGCCGTGGGCCTCGTTGGCAAAGCCTAAGCCGTGCAGCAGGGCGGCGGCCCGGGCGTGAATGTGATAGCCGCCGTGGTGCTCAAGCCGGCCGTGCAGTTCGGCGATGGCCATGCCGTCGTGGCGGGCTTCGGCCTCGGCCAGGGCCTGGCACAGGCGCCGGTATTGCCGATCGCCGTCAATCACGTAGTCGAGGGCCGAGCAGCTCAGTGCCGGGGTTTCCTGGGCCACGCTGGCCAGCTGCCAGTCGGCGGGCAGGGCGAACTGGCCGCTGTCGACGGTGAGCTCGCCCTTGAGCAAGGCAAACAGGGTGGACTTGCCGCAGCCGTTCTTGCCCACCAGGCCAACCTTCTGGCCGCCGTGAATGGTGGCACTGGCGTCTTTCAACAGGGGGCGGCCGCCCCGAAGCAATTCAATCTGGCTGAGGGTGATCATAGAAACCCGACATGGTGCAAAAGCGGTATTTTAGCCGGTTTTGCCCCCGGTATGACAGGGGCTTCCCAGCCAGTGGCGGCAATCCTGTTCAAACTGGGGAAAGGAGGCGAAACCATGCTCCCTGGCCAGCCGGTCCGGATCCGCGCTTTTGGGCAGATCCCGCAGCATTTGCAGCAGGGCGTACTGACGCTGCCAGCTGCCGGCGTCGCAGCCAAAGCGGCTGCTGAACGCCTGCTGTTCCTCGTCGCTTAGGGAAAAGCCCGCGGGATCCGCCGCCACCCGGGCGGTGAGCGCCTCCATTGATTCGAACGGCAGCAATGGCTGCGTCGGCAGCTCGTCGTACAGTGCCCGGCACAGGCGGCCATGGGGCCCTTGCCAGGCCCGCTCGCCCTGCCAGTCGGCCAGTTTGCCGGCAATGGCCGCCAGCAGTGCCGTGGGCCGAAAGCGGCCGGCCTGCTCCGGCTGGGGAAGCCGGCCGGACAGCTCGATGCGGCTGACCCGGCAATTCGCCAGGGCATGCCAGGCAAACAGGGTGTTGGCGGGCAGAAAGGCCGCTTCGCCGGCTACCAGCGGAAAATAGTGACGGCCGAGCTGCATCAGGCCCGAGCCCCGGTGCATCAGCAGCAGCGTGCCCTTGATATGGCGGCGGCGCTTGCCGGGGGTTAAGTGAGGCAGATCGAAAAGCTGGTGATGAATGCTGTAATGGGCGCTTGCGGTCATTGTGGTTGGTTCGTTTTTGGCGGAGAATTTTAAACATGATTAGTGGTACAGGATCCCGTTCCATGGAAACCCGTCGTAGAAAGCGGTTTATCGCCGGCGCCGTCTGCCCGAAGTGTCAGACGGCGGACACCATGATGCTGTATATGGAGCATGGTGTCGAGAAGGTCGAGTGCGTGCACTGCGGCCACCATCAAAGCCAGGCCGAGGCGAGCGTTGAATCTGCCGCTGGCGGCGACATCATTGGCGTGTTTCGTCCGGAGTAGCGCCTTATTCCCTGCGCTTTGTATGCTTTATGCCCGCTTGCCAGTTTCGGGCTTGGTTCCGCCTGGCCTTTCGGGCTAGACTGGCCCGGCGGCAGAGCGCAAGTTCCATTCCCTGTGTTTTCTTGAATTCTGCCGTGAAATGGCCCTTCGGGGCCATTGTTTGTCTTCACGCCCTTTCGTTTCATCGGGCCCATCATGTATTCTAGGAGCCACCATTTTAATCAGGCTCAACTCCCATGAAAGTATCCGATAACGCAGTGGTAACACTGGACTTTACCGTCAGCAATGCCGCCGGCGAAATTCTGGACTCCACCGAGAACAAGCAACCGCTGCAGTATCTGCACGGTACCGGCTACCTGGTGACCGGCCTGGAAGCCGAGCTGGCCGGCAAGGTGGCCGGTGACGACTTTGACGTGACCCTGACCCCGGACCAGGCCTACGGTGACTATGATGAGGCGCTGGTACAGTCGGTGCCCGGCGAGCTGTTCGACGGCATGGAAGTGTCCGAAGGCGATACCTTCGTGGCGGAAACCGATGACGGTCATCGTCCGGTGACCATCGTCGAAGTGGCCGAGGAATACGTGAAAGTGGACGGCAACCACCCGCTGGCGGGCATGACCCTGTCGTTCCGGGGCGTGGTGCGTGAGGTGCGCGAAGCCACCGAGGAAGAGCTGGCCCACGGCCATGTGCATGGCGATCACGACCATGATCACGACCACGAAGGCGGCTGCTGCGGTCATCACCACTAAGGGCCAGGCCGTCGGTGAGGAGTGAGGGGGCAAGAGTGAGGTGAATTTGCTCTCATTGGAGTGGCCCCGATAAAGTAGACACTTAAGTTAAGCGGCAGCTGCGTAGGCATTGGGAGTTATTCCTCCCAGCGCCATGTGGCGCCGCACTTTCGGGTAATACTCGTCCGTATAATACCGGACTTCATCTGCCATTTCGTCTCTTCCGAGCATTCCTAATGGATGTGTCCATTCCTTCTTGAGCAGCGCGAAGAAGCTTTCCGAACAGGCGTTATCCCAGCAGTTACCTCGCCGAGACATGCTGATGGTGATTCCCCGTGTAGTGAGCCATCTCATCACCTCTTCGCTGCGATACTGACTCCCCTGGTCAGAGTGGAACAACAACTGTGTCCCATCTGGCCGCTGATGTTGCCATGCCTGCTCAAGGGCCTCCAGCACCAGCTGGGCGCTATTGATGGCACCCATGGCTCGGCTCACCACGCGACGTGTACCCAGGTCCAGGACTACTGCGATGTAGAGCCAGCCTTCGTGGCACCGGATTTGAGTAATATCTGATACCCAGACTCGATTTGCCGCACCAACCGAGAAGCGGCGATTCAGCAAGTTCGGTAGCACAGGCAAGAATGATGTCGGCTTTTGATACCCTGCTTTAAGAGCCGTGCATGAATGGTAACCAGCGTCTCTCAGCAAGCGCTGAACCTGGTTCTTGCCGCAGCAGAACCCGGCATCCCGTGCTTCCAGCCACAGCTTGCGATAACCCGGCACATTCTTCTGTTGCCTGGCTCGCTCGAGCAGGAAGGTTTTCAGAGTTTGTCGCTTGATGACACGTTCTCCCGGAGCATGCTGACGTGCTCGCCAACGATAATATCCCGCTCGTGACACATTGAGTACTTCACACATTATCGAGACCCGCCAGCGTTGACTTCGGTGAGCCTCGATAAAGGCAAACCTTACTTGCTGTGCTTGGCGAAGTACTCTTGCGCCTTTTTTAGGATTTCGTTCTCCAGCTCTTTTCGTTCAAGCAGCTTCTTCAGTCGAGCATTTTCACGCTCCAGATCCTGCAAACTTTTTTCTGGTCCGATGTTTTCAACTGCTTTGTCAGATGATTTCTTGGTCATGATCCACTCTCTGCGCCAGCGACTCAATTGGTTAGGATGGATCCCGAGTCTGCCAGCAAGCTGAGCTTGTGTCTCTGTGGTGGATAGCGAGGCCTCGACGGCCTCACGTTTGAATGCATCGCTAAAGTGACGGTGGGGTTTGTACTTCATAACACCTTCTCATTAAATGAAGGTGTCTACTTTTTTCGGGCCAGTCCACTCATCCCTCACTCCTCACTCCTCACTCCTCACTCCTCACCCCTTACCTCTCACCCCTCGTTCAGTAATGGGGCGGCGGGGTTTCTTCCGCCTGGCTGGCAATCTGACCGGGCTGTATTTCCCGAAACTTCTTGCTCAGCAGGCTGAGCTGCTGCTTGAGGCGGGCGATTTCGCCGCCCTGGGCGGTGATTTCCCGATTCAGCAGTTCTATGGTGTCATCCTGAAAGGCCAGCCGGGTTTCCAGTTGCTCCAGCCGGTGCAGCAGTTCGTCATTCATCATTAGGGTCTCTGTGGGTTAACGGCCAGGTTTCGCCCAGGCCGGCGGAGCTGACGCTGTAAAGCCGGTTAGGGCCGGTAAAGGCGACACTATACACCATGGCGCTGGCGGGCCTCAGGTGAGTGTGCAGGCCCACTTGCCAGTGGTGAAGGTGAACGCCGTCGCTGAGCCGCCACAGATCCAGCCGGCGGGCCGTGCCGCCGGTGGCCAGTTGCCCCTGCTCCACATTGAAGCGGGCGCTGACAAAAGTCTGGCCCCGGGCGGGCACCTGCAGCCGGGCCTGCAGCTCACCGCCGGGCAGGCGGTGAATGTCCCCCCGGCCCTGGGCATCGGCGCTGAAGGCGTAGCGGCCCCCCTGATCCAGCCGCACCAGGTTCACGCTGTGCTCATGGCGCCAGCGCGCCAGAATGCCGGCATCCGCGGTTTGCCACAGCATCACCTCGCCATCGTGGCTGGCGCTCAGGGCGTAGCGGCCGTTGGCGGACAGATCCAGGCTGTTGATGCGATCCTGATGCCCCAGAAACTGCAGCCGGCGACCGCTGCTCAGGTTTACAAATTCCACCTCGCCACTTTGGTAACCCAGCAGCAGGGCGCGGCCGTCGCTGGCCAGGGCCAGGGCGCGCAGGGGCTGTTCCAGCCGGTAAAAGCCGAGGTTCTGTCCGCTTGCCAGCGACCACACCGCCACCGTGTACTCGGTGGCGGTGGCTGCGGCCAGGCCGCTGGGGCCGGCGGCCAGCAGCACCACGGGCGTGGTTTCCTCGCCCTGATGCCATTGATACAGGGGCGCGGCGTCGCCCTGCTGCCAGACCTGTACCGGGCCGCTGCCGGTGGCCACCAAGGTAAAGCGGCCATCCGCGGTAGACTCTACCGCCAGCACGCTGCCCTCGGCCAGGGGTTGCCGGGCGAGGGGGGGAGCACTGCGGTCACAGCCGGCCAGCAGCAAAAGGACAAGTCCTGCCGCGCCGGCCAGGCCGGCACGGGTTTTTACCAAGAAGGGGTTTCGCATGGGCAAGTTGCAAGGTTAGTATAAATCCCTGAGTATAAGTCTCTCATTTTCCAAGGTGTCTGTGCACCCGACTCGGAGTTGATAATGAAAAAACTGTTACAGGTCAGCTTGCTGGCCGCCGCCGTGATGGCGGGGTTGAGTGGTTGTAAGGAAGAGCAGGCGGCCTCGACCGCCCCGGCCGCCGAAAACGCGGTGGCGCTGAACAGTTTCGAGGACAAGTCCGCTTACGCCATCGGCCTGTCCATGGGGCGCTATATCGGCTCTACCCTGGAAAAGCAGCAGGAACTGGGCGTGACCCTGAATGACGAGGTCATTCTGCAGGGGGTGAAGGACGGGTTTGGTGCCGAGGGCCAAATGACCGACGAGGAAGTGCAGCAGGCACTGATGGCCTACGACACCCACATCAACGAGCTGATCGAAGCCAAGAACAAGGAAGAAGCCGCCGCCACCCTGAAGGAAGGCGAGGAGTTTCTGAAGGAAAACGCCAAGCGTGACGGCGTGCAGGTCACCGAGTCCGGCCTGCAGTACGAAGTGCTGACCGAAGGCGAGGGAGACAAGCCGGCGGCGGAAGACGTGGTGACCGTGCATTATACCGGCACCCTGGTGGACGGCACCCAGTTCGACAGCTCGGTCGAGCGCGGCGAGCCGGCGAGCTTCCCGCTCAACCAGGTGATCCCGGGCTGGACCGAAGGCGTGCAGCTGATGCCGGTGGGCGCCAAGTACAAGTTCTATATTCCGTCGGCGCTGGCCTACGGTGAGACCGGTGCCGGCTCCATTCCCGGCAATGCGGTGCTGATCTTTGACGTTGAGCTGCTGGACATTGAAAAGGCCGCCGACGCCCAGGAAGCCGTGGCCGCCTCACCGGACGAAGCCGGCACCGAATAAGCAAGACACCGAGGGCGCCCTTCAGGCGTTCCTGTCCAGGAGCAGTTGTTGCCACTCCGAGGGGGCGTGCAGCAACTGCTCTTTTTGTTTTCTGGACAGGCGCTTGAGCCGGTATTCCAGCCGCAGCGCCGTGGATCTGTCGGTGACCGGCTGCTGCCACACCAGGGTGGCGGGACGGCGCGACCACACGTAGCGGGAAGCGAGCCGTGGCACTTGATTGTGCTCGTGGCAGCGGCGCAACGGATCCAGGCTGATGCCACCATAGAAGCTGCCATCCCGGCAGCGCAGTAGATAGAGGTACCAGGGGGCCTCAAGGGCGGTGGAATTCATGGCATGGTTTACAATCGAAACTCGAACATCGGCAAATCCTAACGGGGTTTATCATGAAAGCAAACGGAACAGGGCCGGCGGCGTTGCTGGGTGGGCTAATTGCCCTCGGGCTTATCTGGGGTGGCAGCTATCTCAAGGACGCGGTGCGCATCTGGAAACAGGCGGACCGGGTGGTCTCGGTCAAGGGCCTGGCCGAGCGGGAAGTGCAGGCGGATCTGGTGTTGTGGCCGCTCAGTTTCTCGGTGTCGGCCGACAGCCTGGAAGCGTTGTATGACGCCATTGATCGGAACCGCGCCAGGATCACCGCCTTTTTGCAGCGGCACGGCTTTGAGCAGACCGAGCTGAGCTTCTCTGCTCCGGCGGTACAGGACGTCTGGGCCAGCCAGTATGGTGAACAGCGCGCGCCCCAGCGTTACCGGGCCGATGCGGTGGTGCTGATGCGCAGCAACAAGGTGCAAGAAGTGAAAAACACCCAGCCGGCGGTGGCCGGGCTGGTCAGTCAGGGGGTGCTGCTGACCCAGAGCTATGAGCACAAGACCCAGTATGTATTTACCGGCCTCAACGACATCAAGCCCGACATGATTGCCCAGGCCACCGCCAATGCGCGAGAGGCGGCCCGTCAGTTTGCCAATGATGCCGGCGCCGAGGTGGGCGGCATTCGTGCGGCCCAGCAGGGGTATTTTTCCATCGCCGACCTGGATGCCTATACCCCCGAGATCAAGCTGGTGCGGGTGGTGACCAGTGTCGACTATTTGCTGGAGTGACTCAGTTCAGCGCAAGCACACGCTGTTGGGGGGGGTAGCAAAGACCGGTGGTGCAGCCTTGATAGTGCAGCATGATATGGCCGCCTGAGGTGGCCGAGGCCACCGGCAGGCTCAGGGTGAGCTGCCTTCGGTAGATTTCGCTCTTGCCAAAATATTCGTCTTCATGGGGCTCGCCTGCCGGAGGCTGCCAGTGCCCCAGCTCAACGCCCTGGCCGTCGGCCGAGAGCGTGTGCCGGTACAGGTAGGCATCGGGAGCGATGGTGATATCGACCCGGACGGCGTTGCCGTCGCGGCGGTGACTGATCACAAAGGCCTGCTCCACCGGCAGCACCCGGTTGCCGGGTGGTGGCGACGGAGCGGACCATTCCAGTACAAACGGAGCCAGCATCAGCAGCAGGCCGATCAGGGCCGCGGTCAGCAGAGCAGGTTTCATCAATGTCTCCCTGAGTCGTGGAGCACACAATGACATTTGAAAATGCCATGGTGCGCCCCCACGTTATCGGTTTGACCCCATTGTAAGCCGTGAAACGGCAAAAAGAGGTGATTGTGGGCAGAATACTGTTGTTTTTCATTGGTGCCGGTTTGCTGGAGATCTTCGTGTTGATCGAAGTGGGCTCGGCCATTGGTGCCTGGAGTACCATTGCACTGATCATGCTGACCGCGATCATCGGCATTAGCCTGGTGCGCATTCAGGGGCTGCAGACCCTGATGGAGGCCCAGGCCAAAATCAACCGGGGTGAAACCCCGGCCCGGGAAATGGTGTCGGGCATGATGCTGGCGCTGAGCGGCGTGCTGTTGCTGTTGCCGGGCTTTGTCACCGACTTTGCCGGTGTACTGTTGCTGTTGCCGCCGGTGCGCACCGCCCTGGCGGAGCGCTTTCTCGGCCGTGCCCATGTTCGGGGCACCAAGGGTCATACCTTCAGCGCCGAATATTACTACCATAGCGAAACCCGGGTGAACGACGACGAGCAGAGCAGAAAAGGCGTGACCTTTGAAGGCGAAGCCGAGCGCAAGGACGACAAGTGATCTCTTGAGAAGCTGAACGCGCCATAACCCTGTTCGTCATGCCGGCCTTGAGCCGGCATCTTTTTAGGGTGGTCCTGCATACCGCCTTGGACTCCGGCTCAAGGCCGGAGTGACAATCCTTTCAGTCCCCAGTCCCCAGTCCCCAGTCCCCAGTCCCCAGTCCCCAGTCCCCAGTCCCCAGTCCCCAGTCCCCAGTTTTCGTCAACTCAGCGGATGGCGGATTTTCCAGGGAAAGCGTCGCCAGGCAAATACGCAGGCAAGCAGCCCCGCCAGCAGGTTGGCCAGCAAAATACCGGTAAAAATGCCCTCGGCGCCGGCCAGGGCGGCGCCCAGCCAGGCCAGGGGCAGCAGCAGGCCAAACAGCCTAAGGCCGTTCAGCAGCAGGGAAATCACCGACACTCGCAGGCCGTTCAGGGCCGCCCCCAGCAACATAAAGCACCCTTGCAGGCCGTAACTGACGGGCACCAGCCGCAGGTAGTGCTGCAGCAGGCTGCTCACCTCGGCACTGTCGGTAAACAGTCCCGCCAGCCAGGGCGCCAGCCACCATAGCAACACAAACACACCCAGCTGAAACAGCAGCGCAAAGCGCATCGCCAGCAGCAGGCCGTGGCGGCTGCGCTCATGCAGCCCCGCGCCGGTGTTCTGGGAAATAAAGGGGGCGAGCACCGAGCTCAGCGCCATCATCACGATCAACACCACCGCCTCAATACGGGACGCCGCCCCATAGGCGGCCACGGTTTCGGTGCCAAGGTCGGCCAGCAACAGCATCAGCAGGGCGGTGGCCACCGGGTTGAGCACGCTGGTGAAGGAGGCGGGAATGGCCACGTGCAGCAGTTGGCGCCAGTGTTGCAATAAGGGCGTCAGGGCCGGCCAATGCCAGCTTAGCAGGCGCTCCCGGTGCTGCAGCAGATAGAGTGCCACCACCATGGCCATCAGCCAGGAGCAGGCGCTGGCGATGGCGGCACCGCGAATGCCGAGCGTGGGAAAGGGGCCCAGGCCAAAGATCAGCAGCGGATCGAGCACGCCGTTCACCAGGCCGGCCACCAGCATCACCAGGCCGGGCGTATGGGTGTCGCCGGTGGCACGAATGGCGGCGTTGCACACCATGGGGATCACCAGCATGGGCGAGGCGGCGTACCAGACGATCATGTAATCGTGGATCAGCGGCAGCAGTGCCGGATCGGCCCCCAGCAGGCTAAACAGCGGATCCATACTGGCCAGCCCCAGGCCGGCCAGTATGGTGATCAGCAGCAGGGACAGCAACAGACTGTCGCTGGTAAAGCGGGCCGCCCGCTCATGGCGGCCGGCGCCCAGCGCCTGCCCCAGACTGGCCGACAGCCCGGCCCCCAGGCCCATGGCCAGCGAGGTGACCACAAAGGTCACCGGAAAGGTAAAGGTGACCGCCGCCAGCGGGGCCGTACCGAGCAGCCCGATAAAAAAAGTGTCCACCAGGTTGAACCCCAGGATCGCCACTATGCCCAGCGCCATGGGGCCGGTCATGCGCGCCAGTTGCGGGCCGATGGGAGCGGTGAGCAGGGAATTGGTGCGGGTCACAGAATAACCTTGGTGTGGCGGCGGATGCAGAACTCGGCGGCCATGATAACGCTGCCCCACCCATGATTTTAAAAAAATTTTTGCTTTCCGCTCTTGAAGGCGCCGAATGCGCTCCCATATAGGAAGGCAACGGAACAAGTTTGCGGCCGATGGCCGTTTATCTCACAAGGTAACAACACTCAGCAGGAGAGTTATCGATGAACATTCGTCCATTGCACGATCGCGTCATTATCAAGCGTATTGAAGCCGAGGCCAAGTCGGCCGGTGGCATCGTTCTGACCGGCTCCGCCGCCGAGAAATCCACTCGCGGCGAAGTGCTGGCGGTGGGTAATGGCCGTACGCTGGACAACGGTGAAGTGAAGACCATGTCCGTGAAGGTCGGTGACAAGGTGATCTTCAACGAAGGTTTTGGCGTCAAGACCGAGAAGCTGGATGGCCAGGAAGTGCTGATCCTGTCCGAAAACGACATTCTGGCTATCGTCGAAGAATAATCCGGTTCATCTACTTTTAAGGAAGAGAAACAATGGCAGCTAAAGACGTAAAATTTGGTAACGACGCCCGCGTTAAAATGCTCAAGGGTGTGAACATCCTGGCCGACGCCGTTAAGGTGACCCTGGGCCCGAAAGGCCGCAACGTGGTACTGGACAAGTCCTTCGGTGCCCCCAACATCACCAAGGACGGCGTGTCCGTGGCCAAGGAAATCGAACTGGAAGACAAGTTCGAGAACATGGGCGCCCAGATGGTGAAGGAAGTGGCTTCCAAGGCCAACGACGAAGCCGGTGATGGCACCACCACCGCCACCGTACTGGCCCAGTCCATTGTTAATGAAGGCCTGAAGGCCGTGGCCGCCGGCATGAACCCGATGGATCTGAAGCGCGGCATCGACAAGGCCGTGGTCAAGGCAGTGGAAGAGCTGAAAGCCCTGTCCGTACCCTGTAAAGACACCAAGGCCATTGCCCAGGTGGGTACCATCTCCGCCAACTCCGATGAAAAGGTCGGCACCCTGATCGCCGAAGCCATGGAAAAAGTGGGCACCGACGGTGTGATCACCGTGGAAGAAGGCCAGGGTCTGGAAGACGAGCTGGACGTGGTGGAAGGCATGCAGTTCGACCGCGGTTACCTGTCTCCCTACTTCATCAACAAGCAGGAAACCGGCACCGTTGAGCTGGAAGACCCCTTCATTCTGCTGGTGGACAAGAAAGTTTCCAACATTCGTGAGCTGCTGCCGGTGCTGGAAGGCGTCGCCAAGCAGTCCAAGCCGCTGCTGATTGTGGCCGAAGACGTGGAAGGCGAAGCCCTGGCCACCCTGGTGGTGAACAACATGCGCGGCATCGTGAAGGTGGCCGGCGTCAAGGCTCCTGGCTTTGGTGACCGCCGCAAGGCCATGCTGCAGGACATCGCCATCCTCACCGGCGGTACCGTGATCTCCGAAGAAGTGGGTCTGGAGCTGGAAAAGGCCACCCTGGAAGATCTGGGCCGTGCCAAGCGCGTGGTGATCAGCAAAGACAACACCACCATCATTGATGGCGTGGGCGAAGCCGAAACCATCAACGCTCGCGTGGCGCAAATTCGCCAGCAGATCGAAGAATCCTCTTCTGACTACGATCGCGAGAAGCTGCAAGAGCGCGTGGCCAAGCTGGCCGGCGGTGTGGCCGTGATCAAGGTGGGTGCCGCCACCGAAGTGGAAATGAAAGAGAAGAAGGCCCGCGTTGACGACGCCCTGCACGCAACCCGTGCTGCGGTGGAAGAAGGTGTGGTGCCCGGTGGCGGTGTGGCCCTGGTACGTGCCGCTGCCAAGCTGTCCGGCCTGACCGGTGACAACGAAGATCAGAACGTGGGTATCAAGGTAGCTCTGCGCGCCATGGAAGCCCCGCTGCGTCAGATTGTTACCAACGCCGGCGAAGAAGCCTCGGTAGTGGTATCCAAGGTCAAGGCCAGCGAAGGTAACCACGGCTACAACGCCGGTAACGACACCTACGGCGACATGCTGGAAATGGGCATCCTGGATCCGACCAAGGTGACCCGCTCCGCGCTGCAGTTTGCCGCTTCCGTGGCCGGTCTGATGATCACCACCGAAGCCATGGTAACCGACCTGCCGAAGGACGATGCCGCCTCCATGCCGGACATGGGCGGCATGGGTGGTATGGGTGGCATGGGAGGGATGATGTGATCTGAGTCACATCATTTCCTGCCGGGATCCTTCCCGGGCCATCAAAAAGCCGGACCGAGAGGTCCGGCTTTTTTTTTTTTGACAGCCGTGTCCCTGGCTAAAATTACACTTCAGTTGCATCTAATGTTTTAGGTATGATGGCAGCCCTGTCTTGATGGGACTATTGAGTCCTTGTGGTTGTTCAGGATACCGCTCGAAAGGCTGGGCAAACGCCACCCTTGTGAGCTGAGGAGAGGAAGCATGAAACGGCTCGGCATGCTTATGCTGTGGTTGGTATCGTTTGGGAGCTGGTCTCAGGAGCCGGTGATCCTCACCATCTTCGGCAATATCGAACTGGAAGGGCGCTCCTTTGAGCAGATCGACTATACCCTGCCTGAGCTTCGCGCCCTGCCTCAGGGAGAAATCACCACGGCCCATCCCTGGTCCGAGCAGCCCCGGACCTACCGTGGTCTGGATCTGAGCGCCCTGCTCGACACCCTGTTTGCCCATGGGAAAATCAGGACGCTCTACCTGGAGGCACTGAATGGCTTCAGCGTGGCGGTGGACTGGCAGACGGTGGCTCCCTATGGGCCGCTGCTGGCCTGGAGCGAAAATGGCCGTCTGATGAGCCGGCGCGACAAGGGGCCGCTGTGGCTGATATTGCCCTATGATCAGGCACCCGAGCTGCAGCAGGCGGAGTTTTTGCATTACATGGCCTGGCAACTCAGGTACATCAAAGTTCGAACGGAATCCAAGTGAGGCGATTGTTCATTCCCATTCCCGGCACCGAGCACCAGGGCGCCCTGCATGCGCTCAAGCGGGTCGGGAGCCTGCTGCTGCTGCTGTGCATGCTGTGGTTCGGCATCAGCGCCGGCCAAGCCTTGCTGGGCATTCGCCAGCACAATACCCTGCTTGAGCAGCGTAACTATGAAGTGCCCTGGTCGCTGATGCAGCTCAAGCTGGAAATGAGCCGGTTCCTCGATGCCGTCAGGCTGCGCCATGCCGGCGCCATCAACCACGACGAGCTGATGCTGCGTTACGACATTCTGTGGAGCCGGACGCCGGTGCTGCTCAGCAACCAGCTCAAGGACACCCTGAGCGAACGCCCCGATCTGTGGCAGTTGATCCAGCAGATTGAAAACCGGGTCAGAGCCATGGAGCCCATGGTCAAGGCGATGGGCCCCGGCTCGCCCGACTATCAGCTGCTGCTGGCCGAGCTCAGTCCCTATGATGAGCCCCTGGCCCGCACCATGACCGCCACCATGCACAGCAATGTGCTGTTTTATGCCGAATATGATCAGGCCTACCGAAAACTGGGCCGGGAGCTTTATATCAGCACCCTGGGGCTGGCGGTCAGCGGCCTGTTGCTGTTGCTAATGCTGGGGGCCGAGCTGTTTGGCTACCGCCGCCGCTTGTTGCGGGATCCCCTGACCGGGGTGCCCAACCGGTTTGCCCTGCATCACCGGCTGCAGCAGCTGGTCAGCCGCCAGCAGCCGTTCAGCCTGATCCTGCTGGCGCTGAAGGATTACTCCCGGTATTACCAGCAGTTTGGGTTTGAGGTGGCCGACCAGCTACAGCAGGCCTTTGCCCGTCGCCTTGAAACCAGCCTGTTGCCGGAAGAAAGCATCGCCTCCCTCGGCCGGGAAAGCCTGGTCGTGGTGGCCGAGGGAGTGCGGGAATTATCCGATGTGCGGGTTCGCCTTTCCCGTTTTCGTCAGGCCCTGAGTGCGCTCGAGCCCATGGCCCAGCACGATTTCAACCTGGACCCGGTGATTGGCGTGGTGCTGTATCCGGCGGATGCGGACACCATGGTGGAGTTGCTGGCCCGGGGCGAGCTGGCGCTGGAGCTGAGCCGGCACGAGCAGCTGCCCTATGTCATTTTTGAACCGTCCATGCTCAAGGAAATGGAACGCCGCCAGCAACTGGCCGCCGATCTGCCCGCGGCACTGGAAAGCGACAGCCTGAGCCTGCGTTTTGATCCGCTGGCCACACCGTCCGGCCAGTGCGCCGGGTTGCGGTTGTCATTGCACTGGCGTCACCCTCGCTATGGTGACATCGGCGACAGCGAGCTGCTCCGGATTACCGAGCAGTATCAGTTGTCGGAACGGTTACTGTGGTGGACGCTGGAGCGGATTGGCGAACTGCTGCCCGGCTGGCGGCAAGGGCAGCCGACGCTGTTTGTCAGCCTGGCGTTGCCGCCTTCGGCGTTTCGCCTGTCCCTCGGCGCCCGGCTTGAAACCCTGTTGGCCGGTTACGGGCTGAAGGGCGAGGCCCTGTCCCTGGAGGTGAGTGAGCCCATGGCGATGGAGTCACCGCATCAGGCCCTGGCAATATTGGACGCGCTGAGTCGTCAGGGGGTGCGCATCATGCTGACGGAGTTCGGTACCGGGGGTTCCCGCTGGGGCGCCTTGTCACGGCTGCCGCTGGACTGGTTGCAGCTGGAGGCGTCCTGTTGCAGCGGTATCGAGCAGAATCAAGACGCGAGAACGCAGCTGGCCACCCTGTTTAAGCTGGCCCGGTTGCTGGGGGTGGCTCCGGTCTGCTGCGGCGTGAGCAGCGCCGCGGAGCGCGGGATCATCGCGTCACTGGGCGGCGAGCCCCTGCTGCAGGGGCCCTTTGTCGGTCCGTCACTGGCGGCCATAGAGGTGAAAAACTGGCTCAAAGAGCTGGCGCCGGCGCGGCTGACCGACTTCGACGTCAGTCAAGGCGCATAAACTGCCCCAGGGTGGTGGCCAGCAATTGAATTTTGTGCACCATGCGCGTCAGCAGCGCCTGGTATTCCGCTTCCGAGCTGGAGGACAGCAGCTCCAGCTCCTCGGCCAGCTCCGCCACATAGGGCATAAAGTGATCGGCGTGGGTGATGAAGTCGCTGTCTTCACGCAGCACGGCACTGAACTTGGCCTGCCCCTTGGCGCGCAGGGCGGCCAGTTTCTTGTCGGCGTCGATGGCCTGATGGTAGAGCTCTTTCAGGGTGTCGTTCAGCCTGTCAATTACCGAATCATGCATGAGAATGTGTCCTTAACGGGGTTCAAGGTGTAAATCGAGAGGCGTTTTGCTGTGCTCACCGCCGATCTCACGCACCAGCCGCGGTACCAGAAAGCCCGGCAGCCGGCTCAGCAGCTCGCTTATCAGGGCGCGGGCGTGTTCGTCGCTGACGGCAAAATGGGCGGCCCCGGCCACCTTGTCGAGCTGGTGCAGGTAATAAGGCAGTACGCCGGCCTCGAACAACCGCTCCGACAAGGCTTCAAGGGCGTCGGCGGTGTCGTTGACGCCGGCCAGCAGCACGCTCTGGTTGAGCAGGGTGATGCCGGCCCGCTGCCATGAGTGCAGGCGGCTGGCCAGGTAGTCGTCAACTTCATGGGCGTGGTTGACGTGCAGCACCAGTACCGGGCGCAGCCGGCTTTGAGCGAGGCGGTCACGCAGGCGGTCGGTCAGCCGCGCCGGGATCACCACCGGCAGCCGGCTGTGAATGCGCAGCCGCCTGAGGTGAGCAATGCCTTCCAGCTCGTCCAGCAGCGCAGCTATGTGTTCGTCCCGGGCCATCAGCGGATCGCCGCCGGACAGGATCACCTCGTTGATCTCCGGGTGGGCGGCAATGTAGTCGATGGCCGGTTGCCAGCCGCCCTGGCCGGGGCTGTTGTCGGCATAGGGAAAATGGCGGCGAAAGCAGTAGCGGCAGTTCACCGCACAGCCGCCGCGCAGTACCAGCAGCACCCGGGAGCGATACTTGTGCAGCAGGCCGGGCAGGGCGCTGTCATGCTCGTCGAGGGGATCGGTGACAAAGCCCGGCACCTCGGCAAACTCCTCGACCAGGGGCAGCACCTGGCGCAGCAGCGGGTCGCGCGGGTTACCCTTTTCCATCTTGTCGGCAAAAGGACGGGGAACCCGCATCGGGAACAGGCGGCGGGCCGCCAGCCCCGGTTGCCAGGGCGCAGCATCCAGCCCCAGGTAGTCCAGCAACTGCTCGGGAGTGGTAAAGGCGCGGGCCAGCTCTTTTTGCCAGGGAATATGTAAATCGCCCCCGTTTAGGGGTATCATTGCCGGCATTTTCTGCAACTCTGTCAACTACGAGGGTAAAATGGCCTCCTATAGTACCAATGAATTCAAGTCCGGTCTCAAGATTATGCTGGACGGTGAACCCTGTGCCATTATCGAAAACGAATTCGTTAAGCCCGGCAAAGGACAGGCGTTTAACCGCGTGAAAATCCGTCGCCTGCTCAACGGCAAGGTGCTGGAAAAAACCTTCAAGTCCGGCGATACCGTAGAAGGCGCCGACGTGATGGACGTGGAACTGGCCTATCTGTACAACGATGGCGAGTTCTACCACTTTATGAACAACGACACCTTTGAGCAGATCGCCGCCGACGAAAAAGCGGTTGGTGACACCAAGCTGTGGCTGAAGGAGCAGGATGTGTGCACCCTGACCCTGTGGAACGGCGCCGCCATCTCTGTCACTCCGCCCAACTTTGTGGAGCTGGAAGTGGTGGAAACCGATCCGGGCCTGAAGGGCGACACCGCCGGCACCGGCGGCAAGCCCGCCACCCTGAGCACCGGCGCCGTGGTACGGGTACCGTTGTTCATTCAGATTGGTGAAGTGCTGAAAGTGGACACCCGCTCCGGCGAGTACGTGTCCCGGGTAAAATAAGCGATTCGCAGACACAAAAAACGGCGCCTTTCGGCGTAATGCCGATCAGTTAAGCCAAATCGCTTGACGATCCCGCTCAGAAGATCAAAATCCGATGATCACAGGTCATCGGATTTTTTTATGCTGCTTTCTGACGCACTGGCTCGCACCTCCCTCAATCGCACCGTTGAATTTCACAGCCTGGCTGAGGTGCTCGACCCCGAGATAATCCAAGCTTGTCTGGCTTCAAACGGGGTGGCGACGGTGCGCAAGCGCAAACTTCCGATGGAAGCCATGGTCTGGGCAGTCATTGGCATGGCGCTGTTTCGTGGCGATTCCGTACGCCAGCTCATCAATAAGCTGGATATCGTCCTGCCACAAGAAGTCGACTCGGTGGTGCGCAGCGCGGTCACACAAGCACGTAAAAAGCTGGGCAGCGACGTGGTGCGCGATATCTTCAGGCAAACCAGTGCCAACTGGCATGCGCAGGCTCAGCATCCGCACTGGAGCGGACTGAACCTGTATGGTGTTGACGGCGTAGTCTGGCGCACTCCGGACTCACCACCGAATGCCGGTGCCTTTGCCCGCACCGCCAACCAATCCACGGACGCCGCTTATCCCCAGGTGCGCATGGTGTGCCTGATGGAGCTGAGCAGCCATTTGTTGGTGGACAGCGCCTTTGACAGCGTCGCGGTCAATGAAATGCAGCTGGCGGTCCGCTTGCTGCCGAGCATACCGGACCATAGCCTGACGCTGTTTGATAAAGGGTTCTACTCATTGGGGTTGCTGCATGCCTGGCAACAAGGGCAGCAACGGCACTGGTTGCTGCCGTTGCGTAAAGGCACGCAGTATGAGGTGGTGCGCAACCTGGGCCGCGATGACAAACTGGTGCGGTTGACCCCCAGCCCGCAGGCAAGAAAAAAGTGGCCCGACTTATCGGAGACGCTGGAAGCGAGACTGCTGAGTAAAACCGTCAAGGGAAAGCTCGTTCATATCCTGACCTCTCTGACCGATGCCATGGCCTATCCGGGTCGGGATATTGTGGATTTATATGCCCATCGCTGGGAAATCGAGCTGGGCTATCGAGAAATGAAGCAGCACCTGCTGGACAGTCGCTTCACCTTGCGTAGCCAGTTGCCGGAGCTGATACACCAGGAGTTATGGGGTGTGCTGCTGGCCTACAACCTTATCCGCTACAAAATGATCTTGATGGCTCGAGTGTTACCGGCGACCTATCCGAATCAGCTGAGCTTCAGGGAAGCCTCGTCCTACATCATCTTCAAGCTGAGCCAGCTGCCCAGTGTGGCACCGGGCAACTTGCCAAGAGAGGTATTTGCCCCAGAGAAACAGGCCAAACAGTTCAAGCTGGAGGGGAAACGAGAACGAAGTTATCCAAGAGTGCTGAAAGCTTCCAAAAACACCTATCCGGTCAGAAAGAAAAATGCCGCTCACCTTAAGTGAACGGCATTACGCCTTTCGGCGCCGTTTTTGATGGTGAGGTGTGAGGGGACAAGTGTGAGGAGAAAATGTTTTCGCTTTTTACCCCTCACTGGACTGGCCCGAAAAAAGTAGACACCTTCATTTAATGAGAAGGTGTTATGAAGTACAAACCCCACCGTCACTTTAGCGATGCATTCAAACGTGAGGCCGTCGAGGCCTCGCTATCCACCACAGAGACACAAGCTCAGCTTGCTGGCAGACTCGGGATCCATCCTAACCAATTGAGTCGCTGGCGCAGAGAGTGGATCATGACCAAGAAATCATCTGACAAAGCAGTTGAAAACATCGGACCAGAAAAAAGCCTGCAGGAGCTGGAGCGCGAGGTGGCTCGGCTGAAGAAGCAGCTTGAGCGGAAAGAGCTGGAGAACGAAATCCTAAAAAAGGCACAAGAGTACTTCGCCAAGCACGGCAAGTAAGGTTTGCCTTTATCGAGGCTCACCGAAGTCAACGCTGGCGGGTCTCGATAATGTGTGAAGTACTCGATGTGTCACGAGCGGGATATTATCGCTGGCGAGCACGTCAGCACTCGCCGGGAGCGCGTACCATCGAGCGACGGACGCTGAGCACCTTCCTGCTCGAGCGAGCCAGGCAACTGAAGAATGTGCCGGGTTATCGCAAGATGTGGCTGGAAGCACGGGATGCCGGGTTCTGCTGCGGCAAGAACCAGGTTCAGGGCTTGCTGAAAGACGCTGGTTATCGTTCATGCACGGCTCCTAAAGCAGGATATCAAAAGCCAGCATCATCCTTGCCTGTGTTGCCGAATCTGCTGAATCGCCAGTTCTCGGTGGGGTCAGCGAACCGAGTTTGGGTATCAGATATCACCCAAATCCGGTGCAGTGAAGGCTGGCTCTACATTGCTGCAGTCCTGGACCTGGGCACACGCCGCGTGGTGGGCCGAGCCATGGGTGCGATCAATAGCGCTCAGCTGGTGCTGGAGGCCCTTGAGCAGGCATGGCAACATCAGCTGCCAGATGGGACACAGCTGTTGTTCCACTCGGACCAGGGGAGTCAGTATCGGAGCGAAGAGGTGATGAGATGGCTCAATACACGGGGAATCACCATCAGCATGTCACGCCGAGGTAACTGCTGGGATAACGCCTGTTCGGAAAGCTTCTTCGCGCTGCTCAAGAAGGAATGGACACATCCATTAGGAATGCTCGGAAGAGACGAAATGGCAGATGAAGTCCGGTATTATACGGACGAGTATTACCCGAAAGTGCGGCGCCACATGGCGCTGGGAGGAATAACTCCCAATGCCTACGCAGCTGCCGCTTAACTTAAGTGTCTACTTTATCGGGGCCACTCCACACCCCTCACGTCTTACCTCAAACGTCTCACTCTTTACCGTAGACGTTGTTTTCCTGCTCGCGCACGCGAATGAAGGTGGTGCGCTTGGTCAGCTCCTTCAGTCGCTGGGCACCCACGTAGGTACAGGTGGAGCGTACGCCGCCGAGCACGTCCTGCACGGTGTTTTCCACCGGGCCGCGATAGGCCAGCTCAACGGTCTTGCCTTCGGCCGCGCGGTACTTGGCCACACCGCCGGCGTGCTTGTCCATGGCGCTGGCGGAGCTCATGCCGTAGAACTTCATGAACTGCTGGCCATCGCGCTCGATGATCTCGCCGCCGCATTCCTCGTGGGCCGCCAGCATGCCGCCCAGCATCACGAAGTCGGCGCCGCCGCCAAAGGCCTTGGCCACGTCACCGGGGCAGGTGCAGCCGCCGTCGCCGATGATCTGACCGCCCAGACCGTGGGCGGCGTCGGCACATTCGATGATGGCGGACAGCTGGGGATAGCCCACACCGGTCTTGACCCGGGTGGTGCACACCGAGCCCGGGCCGATGCCGACCTTGACGATGTCGGCGCCGCACAGGATCAGCTCTTCCACCATTTCACCGGTCACCACGTTGCCGGCGATGATGGTGTGGCGGGGGCATTGTTCGCGCACCCGGCTGACGAAGGACGCGAAGTGCTCGCTGTAGCCGTTGGCCACGTCGATGCAGATAAAGCCCAGCTCGTCGGACAGGGCCAGGATCTGGTGCAGTTTTTCAAAGTCACGCTCGGAGGTACCGGTGGACACGATCACGTGTTTGAGCACGTCGGCGCCGGCGTCGTTGACAAAGGCCTGCCATTGTTCCACCGAGTAGTGTTTGTGAACCGCGGTCAGCATCTCATGGCGGGCCAGCGCGCGGGCCATTTCGAAGGTAGCAACGGTGTCCATGTTGGCGGCGATAACCGGCACACCGGACCAGCGGCGACCTGAATGCTTAAAGGTGAACTCCCGGTTCAGTTCGACCTGAGCGCGGCTGTTGAGGGTGGAGCGCTTGGGGCGAAACAGCACATCCCTAAAGCCCAGTTTCAAGTCTTCTTCGATACGCATTGGTATTACCTCAGTAAATGACAGGCATAAAAAAACCGGGGGTTTTTAAGGCCCCCGGTTTTCGGCATTCTAGCCACGGGAAACTTTTTTGCAACCATTCCTGACTGTGAGTTCAGAAATATTACCGTCGTTGGCGTCGGGACGTCCTATGCGGGCCCTCGGCCGGGCCTGACCATGGGGCCGGCAGCGGCTTTTATTTTGTGTGAAATTGCGCCATTATTGGCTCATTCATGGGGCGAGGGTGACGTCATGTTCAGGGTAATGGGGCTGGATCATCTGGTGCTGAGGGTGCGTAACCCCCAGCGTATGCTGGATTTTTACTGCAAGGTGCTGGGCTGTTGCCTGGAACGTGAGAAGGGCGAAATCGGGCTTTACCAGCTGCGTGCCGGCGATCAGCTGATCGATCTGGTGGATATTCGCGGTCCGCTGGGCGGCGATGGCGAGGCCGCCGATCAGTGCCGGGCCAACATGGATCACTTCTGTTTGCGTATCGATCCTTTCGAGCCAGATGCGCTGCTCAATTATCTCAGCCTGTCGGGGGTGATCTGTGAGCCTCCGGTCATGCGCTATGGGGCCCAGGGAGAAGGGCCGTCGATTTATCTGTTTGATCCGGAAGGCAACCAGATTGAGCTGAAAGGTCATATCGAGACTGCCCGTCGGGACTGATCCGCAGTACACTCGGGCTTTTTGCGAGTGCTGTGTTATGACAATGTCTTCCTGGTCTCCCACCGCCGAGGTGGCGCTGTTGCGCGGGCGGGCCGAGCTGTTGGCCCGCATTCGCGGCTTTTTCGCCGAACGCGGTGTGCTGGAAGTGGATACGCCCACCCTGGCGGCGGCCGGGGTCACCGATGTGCATCTGGAAAACTTCGTCACCCGTTTTACCGGCCCCGGCATGGCCGAGGGGATGGACCTCTACCTGCAGACGTCCCCGGAATTTCATATGAAACGGCTGTTGGCCGCCGGCAGCGGTCCCATCTATCAGATCTGCAAGGCCTATCGCAATGAAGAGTCGGGTCGGCTGCACAACCCCGAGTTCACCATGCTGGAGTGGTATCGGCCGGGCTTTGATCATCACCGGCTGATGGATGAAATGGCCGAGTTGCTGCAAGCCGTGCTGGGCTGCGGTGAGCCCGAGCGCATGAGCTATGGCGCCGCCTTTGAACAGGCACTGGGGGTGTGTCCGCTGAGCGCTACCCTGGCTGAGCTGCGTATCGCCGGACAAGGGCTGGGGGCCGACGAGCTGCTGGCGCTGGAAGACGATCGCGATACCCTGCTGCAACTGCTGTTTGCCTTTGGGGTGGAGCCGGTGATTGGCCAGCAGGTGCCCTGCCTGGTGTATGACTTTCCCGCCAGCCAGGCGGCGCTGGCCCGCATTAGCCCGGCCGACGCCCGGGTGGCCGAGCGTTTTGAGGTGTATTTCAAGGGTATTGAGCTTGCCAACGGGTTTCATGAGCTGAGTGACGCCGTCGAGCAGCGGGCCCGCTTTGAGCAGGACAATCAACAACGCCTTGCGCGGGGGCTGACCGCCAAACCGGTGGATGCATACCTGCTGGCAGCACTGCAGGCGGGGCTGCCCGACTGCGCCGGCGTGGCCTTAGGGGTAGACCGGCTGATCATGCTGGCGCTCGGTGCCGAGCGGCTGGAGCAGGTGATTGCCTTTCCGGTCACCCGGGCGTGAAAGCCGTCTGCCACTTGGGTGCAAGGTGAAGCACCAGCAGGGTTGCCTCCTTCGACACGCTTCAAGCCCTTCCGTGGGACGCTCGGCAAATGCCTTCCTTGGCATTTGACGGTCGAATCCGGCAATCCCAGCTGTTGCTTCGTACGATAAAGGTGCTGTTTGTCGATGGCACTCAGACGAAGCGAAAGTAACCGAGGAGGGCAAAGGCTCGAAGATAGGTCATTCTCCTCACCCCTTACCCCTCACTGCTCCGGCGGATAATTTTCCAGCAGCTCGGCCACCTGTTGGGTGATGTTGTCGCTGCGGGCGGTGCCGCGTACCCCGTCACCGGGAAAGGCGTTGGGGTGGCGGCTTTTCCACAGCACTCGGCCCGAGTCGGGCTGCTCCAGCCACAGTACCAGATGCCATTCGCGCCGGGCGCCGTACACCCGCTCTTCATCCCAGAAGCCACTGCGGCCAAACATGTTGGGCATGGTGGTCAGCAGTCGCAGGTTTTCATCCAGCCGGTAGTTGAGCCAGAGCGAGGCTTGCTCCGGCGTGGTGACGGCAAGGCCGCGAGTGGGCAGCAGCGCCTCGGCGGCGGCGGCGATGCGGGCGCCGTCCAGTGAGTCTTGTTCCATCTTCGGCGCCAGCGCCACCGTCTTGAAGCGGCTGAAGTCGGTATCTTCCGCGTAATCGTAGGGGGCGGCACAGCCGCCCAGCAGCAGGATCAGGGTGAGCACGCGTAACATGACCGCCTCCCGGTGTGATGGCGCCAACACCCAAGCGTGGCTCAGCCTTGGGCAAAGTGCAAGTTAGCCTGGTTCGGCGGCCTTGTTGGAGGTGCCGGCCAGGGCCGCGTTGTGCTCGCCCACCAGCCGAATGTCCACCTGTTGATGGGGAATTCGAATATCATGCCGGCGCAGCCGCTCCAGCAGCAGGTTGTGCAGTTCGTGGGTCATGGGCATGCGATGGCCCATGTCGTTTACATAGACCCGCACCTCGTATACCAGGGCAGAATCGGTCAGCTCCACCAGGAAGGCTTCGGGCACCGGGTTGTCGAGGATCAGGCTGCACTCGTCAATGGCTTCCTGCAGCAGCCCCTGCACCAGCTCCACGTCCGCGTCCAGCCGCACCCGCACATAGAGTTTGACCCGGGTAATGGCGTCCGACAGCGACCAGTTGACAAACTGCTCGGTAATAAAGGCCTTGTTGGGCACGATGATCTCGCGTCTGTCCCAGTCCACTATGGTGGTGGCCCGGGTCTTGATCTTGGAAATGGTACCGGTGAGATCCCGAATGGTGACGGTGTCGCCGATGCGAATGGGCTTTTCAAACAAAATGATCAGGCCCGAGACGAAGTTGGCGAAAATCTCCTGCAGGCCAAAGCCCAGGCCTACCGACAGCGCCGCCACCAGCCACTGCAGCTTGGACCAGTCGATGCCGAGCATGGCAAAGGTGGCAAAGGCACCGAACACCAGCACCAGGTATTTGGAAATGGTGGTGATGGCAAAGCCGGTGCCGGGAGACAGATCCAGGTGCTGCAGCACGCTCAGCTCCATCAGACCCGGCAGGTTGCGGGCGGTCACCAGGGTGAGCACCACCAGAAAGACCGCAATCACCAGATCCTTGAGTGAGATGGGCACCAGGGTATCTTCCCCGGCCAGGCTGCTGGACACGTGCCAGACTTCGATGCTGTCGAGAAAGCTGAAGGCGGTGTTGATCTCGGACCACAGCAGCATCAGGGTGAGAATGTAGCCCAGCATCAGCACCGAGCGCAGCAGCCCCAGCGACTGGGCACTGATGGCGTCGAGATCCACCTCGGCCACGGCGGCGGCCTCCGCTTCGGGGCTGGGCGGCGTTTCCTGGGGTTCGTCCCGCTCTTTTTCCTTGCGCTGGGCCAGGATTTCCGCCCGCCTTGCCTTGGCCCGTTCAAAAGCCAGGCGCCGGCGCTGCAGCAGCATCCAGCGGCGCACCGAAAAATACGCCATCACAAAGCCCAGGCCGGCCAGCACCGAGATTTCCAGCTGGCGCAGCAGGGTATGGGCGGTGAACAGATAGCCCATGATGGCGGCGGCCAGAGCCAGCAGCGGCGCGGTGATCAGCAGCCCCCATAGCAGGTGGTTGGCCAGGGTCAGGTGCTCCTGGCGCGGTGATGACACCAGCAGCGGCATGTCCTGACGGTAAAGTCGCCAGGAAAACAGGCTCATCAGCACGCAGGTATAGACAAAGGCCAGCCGCCCCAGGGTGTCGTAGAGGGAGAACTCCCTGAATTCCCGGGAGGTGTATAGCAGCAGCAGCATGGGCAGTAGGCTCAGCATCAGGGTGCGGAACTGGCGCCAGACCCGGCGTACCTGCTCGGCAGGCAGGTTGAAATGCATCACCAGCAGCCCTTTTGGCAGGGTCAGGTTACCCACCAGCAGCAGAATGAACACCGGCAGCATCAGCTCCCGCAGCGCCGCCGACAGCGACACCACTATGGGCGAGGCCAGGGGCGAGTCGATGGCATGGGACAGCAGCGACAACAGCGCCGGCAGCGGCAGGGCGGTGAGCAGACTCAGCAGCAGGGTATTGAAGGTGTAGCCGTACTTGTCCTGGGTGACGTTGCCAATGCGCGGGCTGATCCGTGTCAGGTAATCTCGCAGGCTGCGCCGGCTCAGCAGCCAGAGGTAGAGCACCACCAGGGTGCTGATACCGTACAGGGTCAGGCTGGCGCCGCCCTGCTGCTGCAGCGCCTTGGGCAGGGCGGTCCAGGTGGCGCCCAGAGTCAGCCACTCCAGGGTTTCCCGCAGGGCGGCGGGAAAGCCGCTGCCAACGGGGCGCAGGTCCGGCAGCCAAAACAGTCGCTCTTCGGTCAGCGCCCGGATTTCTTCCAGCTGGCCGTTCTGCCGGCTGTAGGCCACCTTGAGCCGGGTCTGCTCGTGGATCTGAGTGTCGGTGGCGGCCTGCAGCCGCTCCAGCAGGCGGGCCCGGGTGGTGAGCAGTTCGTCGAGCAGCAACAGCTGTTCTTCGCTCAGACCCTGCTCCAGGGTCAGCAGCCGGTTGCGGTAGCTGTTGTTGGCAATGTCGTCGAGATCTTCCTGATAGCTGTATTTGTCTACCCGGCTTTGCACGATGCGGGCTTCCAGCTGAGGCAGGGGGTAGGGGGTTGGCAGCTCGCTCAGGCGGTTGCGCAGGTTCTCGCCAAAGCCCCGGCTGACCTCCAGCCACTCCAGTTGCTCCTTGAGGTTGTTCTTGAGGGTGGTGAGCTCGCTGACGGCGCTTTCCACCGCCTGGTTTTCCAGTTGCAGCGACTCGATGGTGCGGCTGCGCTCCACCAGGGTGGCCGACAGTTGCTGGTTGCGCTCCTGCTCCCGGGCCAGCAAAGGCGAGTCGGTCTGCACCTCGTCCAGCAGCCGTTCGCTTTCGGCAATGGCCGCCTCGGTGGTGGCCCGGCGCAGCTCATTCTGCCGGTTTTGCAGGGCGTCGATGTACTGGTCGAGATCCGTCAGCCGGCTTTGCAGTATCTCCAGCCTGAGCTTGTTGAGGGTGTCCCGGTTGCCGGAGGACAGCTGCTCCAGCTCCAGCATCTGAATGCGGCGCTGCAGGCTCTGCTCCCGCACCATGGCCAGAATACGGTTGGCGTTCTGTTGCCGGCCCTGCTCCTCGGTAAACTGCAGCTGATCCAGGTTCTGCTGGGTCTGGCGCAGTTGCTGGCGCAGCTCGTCGAGCTGGTTGTGCAGGCCGCTGTTGCTGAGCTCCTGCAGGTTGAAGGTGTTGGCCAGCTCTTCCCGCTGGCGCCTGAGCTCCAGCCGCCGTGCCTGGGCGTCCACCAGCGCCTGCTCGAGATCCGGGCCGTCGAGCAGGGGAATGCTCTCGGTGGAGGTGCCCTTGAGCGCCGCTTTTTCCTGCTCCAGCTTTTTCAGCGCGTTCGGGTAGTCGTCCATGAACTGGCGCAGGCGGTCGGTTTGCTGTTGATAGCGTTCGCCTTCCCGCACCAGTTGCAGCGCCTGGTTGTAACTGTCGCGCAGTTTTTGCAGCTCGGGCTTGTCCCCTTCCGGAATTTCCTTCAGCAGGGCCTCGATATCGGCCACGCTCTGATCCGCCGGCACCGGGGCCGGCAGCAACAACAGCATCAAAAACAGCAGAATGGGCGCAAACACGGCGGCGTCTCTCAATCGGGCAAGTTCGGGTTATGACAACAGGCGACCAAATTCGGTGCCCATGCGGGTGGGCGTACCGGGTGTCAGCCGCTCGCTCAGGGCGACCCGATCCGGGCCAAACAGGCACACCACTGTGCTGCCCAGCTTGAATCGGCCCATTTCCTCGCCTTTCGCCAGCCGCGGCGCCGTGTCGGCATCGTAGTTCCAGCGTTGCACCCGCTTGCCCGGAGGCGGGGTGACGGTGCCGGCCCAGACGGTTTCGATGCTGGCGACGATGGTGGCCCCCACCAGAGCCATGGCCATGGGGCCGGCGCTGGTATCGAAGATGCACACCACCCGCTCGTTGCGGGCAAACAGCTCGGGCACCCGGGACGCGGTGAGCGGATTCACCGAGAACAGCTCGCCGGGCACGTACACCATGGTTCTGAGTACGCCGTCGAGGGGCATGTGAATGCGGTGATAATCCCGGGGCGCCAGGTAGATGGTGGCGAAATCGCCGCCCATAAAGGGCGCGGCCAGATCCTTGTCGCCGCCGAGCAGGGCGCGGGCGCTGTAGTCGTGGCCCTTGGCCTGAATGATGCGGCCCTGCTCAATGGGCGCCAACTGGCTGATGGTGCCGTCCACCGGCATGGCCAGCACGTCGTCGCCGTCCACCAGCGGGCGGGCGCCGTCCTTCAGCGGGCGGGTAAAGAAGGCGTTGAAGCTTTTGTAATGACCGGGCTCGGAATGAGCGGCCTCGCTCATGTCCACCTTGTAGCGGCGAATAAAGGTGTTGATCAGCCACTGGGTCAGGGCGCCGGCCTCGGCGGCGGCGAGTCTGCCTACCAGGCGGGACAGCAGGTGTTTGGGCAGCAGATATTGCAGCAAAATCTTGAAATGGTCTTTCATTCTGGAGTCACACGGTCAGGAGTTGGGATGATAGCGGTCGGGTTTGTCCGCCATGGCATCCATGATGCGGTGGTAGCTGTCGAGCCGCTCTGAGTGAATGCGGCCGTCGGCGGCGGCTTGCTGCAGCAGGCAACCGGGATCGGTGCCGTGCTTGCAGTCGCGAAAGCGGCAACCGCCCAGGTAGTCGCGAAATTCGCGGAAGCACCAGGCCACCCGATCGGGATCCAGGTGCCAGAGCGAAAACTCGCGAATGCCGGGAGAATCGATGAGCGAGCCGCCAGTGGGAAAATGATACAGCCGGGCGGTGGTGGTGGTGTGCTGGCCGAGGCCCGAGTTGTCGGACACGGCGCCGGTCTGGACGTCCACATGGGGCATAACGGCGTTCACCAGGGACGACTTGCCCACCCCGGACTGGCCCACAAAAATACTGGTGTGGCTGCTCAGCGCCTGTTGCAGCTCGTCCAGGCCTTCGCCGGTGTCGCAGCTCACCAGCAGCACCCGGTAACCGATGTCCCGATAGCGCTGCAAGTCGCGTTCGGCGTCACGGCGTTGCTCGTCGCTCAGCAGATCCACCTTGTTCAGCACCAGCATGGGCGGCATTTCCACGTCCTCGGCGGCCACCAGGTAGCGGTCGATGATATGGCAGCTCAGCTCGGGCAGCACGGCGGACACCACCACTATCTGGTCGATATTGGCGGCCACCGGCTTGATGCCGTCGTAGTAGTCGGGGCGGGTGAGCACGGTGGCGCGCGGGTGCACCGCTTCCACCACGCCGCTGATACCCTGCAAGATATCGGTGCCCGGGCGCCAGACCACCCGGTCGCCGGTCACCAGTGAGCCCAGGGTTCGGCGTAGGTTGCAGCGATGGATCTTCCCCTCGCTGTCCTCAATGTCCGCGTGCTGGCCAAAGCGGCTGATCACCACGCCTTCCTGAGGCGGGCCCAGCAGGGTGTCGTCGATCACCTCGGCCTGCTGCTTTTTCAGCCGGCGGCTGTGGTTGTCGCTTACGCGGCGTTTCTGGCCTTTGCTCAGGCGTCTCTTCTTGGTCACGCTGTCCTCGAACCTGTTTTCACTGCCGGCTATGATACACTTTCCCCTTCAATCTTGTCCCTATTGCCACGTCGCAGGAAAGTAACCCATGAGCCAAAGTGCCGAAAATCTGGTGTGGATCGATCTGGAAATGACCGGTCTGGAGCCCGACGAACACCGCATTATTGAAATTGCCAGTATCGTCACCGACAAGGAGCTGAACATTCTGGCGGAAGGGCCGGTGCTGGCCATTCACCAGAGCGAGGCGGAGCTGGGCAAGATGGACGACTGGAACGTGCGCACCCACACCGGCTCCGGCCTGGTGGCGCGGGTGCAGGCCAGCACCATCAGCGAAGCCGAGGCGGTGGCGCAGACCCTGGCTTTTTTGCGCCAGTGGGTGCCGCAGGGCAGTTCGCCCCTGTGCGGCAACTCCATCGGCCAGGACCGGCGTTTTCTGGCCCGGCACATGCCGGAACTGGAAGCCTTTTTCCATTACCGCAACGTGGACGTGAGCACCATCAAGGAGCTGGTGCGCCGCTGGCAGCCGGCGTTGCTGGAGCAGTTTACCAAGAAGGGCAGCCATCAGGCGCTGGACGACATTCGCGAGTCCATTGCCGAACTGCAGTTCTACCGCCAGCATGTGTTTACCATTTAATCGGGCACCAGGCATTTTTTGAACGATTGGTCGCATTTTCGGCAAACGAAAATGGGGGCGAAAAAAAAGGCTTGCATTCAACGTAACCGCTCTTATAATTCGCCTCCCGTAGCCAAGAGGAAATGCGAAGCAAGCCGCTGGTTACTGTGAGTGCGGGAATAGCTCAGCTGGTAGAGCACAACCTTGCCAAGGTTGGGGTCGCGAGTTCGAATCTCGTTTCCCGCTCCAAATTGAAAAACATGGGTCACCAGGCCGGTGTTTGAAAGCAAGTTAAAATTGCGGGAATAGCTCAGCTGATACAGAGCTTGACCTTGCTGAAGTTGATGAGGGTCGCACCGCGGCCCCATGCACAAGTTTAAAGTTTTACGCGGGAATAGCTCAGCTGGTAGAGCACAACCTTGCCAAGGTTGGGGTCGCGAGTTCGAATCTCGTTTCCCGCTCCAAGTTACAACGATGGCGTTTCACCAGAACGGTATCTAAAAGTTTTGCGGGAATAGCTCAGCTGGTAGAGCACAACCTTGCCAAGGTTGGGGTCGCGAGTTCGAATCTCGTTTCCCGCTCCAAGTTACAACGATGACGTTTCACCAGAACGGTATCTAAAAGTTTTGCGGGAATAGCTCAGCTGGTAGAGCACAACCTTGCCAAGGTTGGGGTCGCGAGTTCGAATCTCGTTTCCCGCTCCAAATTAAAAAGCCGACTTCAGAGTCGGCTTTTTGCTTTTCTATTCTCACATGCTTCGTGCACAACCTTGCCGAGGTTGGGGCGGGACGCGGCGTCTCGCGAGTTCGAATCTCGTTTTCACGCTTCAAAATTAAAAAACCGACCTCAGGGTCGGTTTTTTGCTTTTCGGCTGGCGTATTAACCATCATAGCCTTCACTGAACACTACCTGTTCCAGCAATTTGCGTTTTTCCCATTGCAGACTTTCCAGCTCGGGGGTTGCCGGAAAGTCGGTAACATGGCCAATGCAGAGGTAGGCTACCAGCTTGTTCTGCTCGGGTGCTTTCAGCAATCGTTTAACGCGCTCCGGGTCGAGAATACTGACCCAGCCCATGCCGAGGTTCAGTGCCCGGGCCATCAGCCACATGTTCTGTACCGCGCACACCACGCTGTAAGGTCCCATTTCCGGCATGGCGGTCTGCCCGAGCACCGCTTTTTGCTCCGGCTTGTAGAAGACCGCCAGGTTAACCGGGGCCTCGGTAATGCCTTCCAGTTTCAGCCGGCGGTATGCTGCCTGGCGGGTATTCCCGAAACGGGCCGCTTCCTGCTCAGTTGCCCGTTGAAAACTGGCCGCAACTTGCTGTTTGATGGCCGGGTCGCGCACTACCACGAACTCCCAGGGCTGGGAAAAGCCGACAGATGGGGCGTTCAGTGCCGCCAGCAGCAGCTTTTCCATTGCCTCGTCCGAGACCGGCTGGTGGGTGAAGCGGTTACCGCGGATATCCCGCCGGTGGGCGATAATTTCTTCGAGCAGGCGGCATTCGTCCTGGGAAAACAATCTGGAAATCATGGCGTCGGTATTGGTATTCCGTTGATTCGGGAAGTCAGCGGGCGTGCGTCGGCATGCCCTTGTCCACGGCGCGAATAAGCCGGGCGGTCTTGCGATCCTGCCGGGCCAGCTTTTGCTGTTGTTGGGCCAGGGCCCAGTCGATATGCTCCCGCACCATGTCATCCACCAGATCCCGTTTTTGCTCCAGGGCAAACACCACCATGGGGCTGGCCGGTGCGTTGCCCAGGGCCACGGCGATATTGCGCAGCCAGCGCCGGTGGCCGATGCGGCGAATGGGGCTGCCTTCGGTCATCTTCAGAAAGTAATCTTCGCTCCAGTCAAACAGCGCCAGCAGTTGCGGGGCATGCAACGGCTCCCGGGGGGCAAAGTCCGGCTCCTGGCTGGCGTTGGCAAAGCGGTTCCAGGGGCAGATCAGCTGGCAGTCGTCGCAGCCGTAAATGCGGTTGCCCATCAGCGGGCGGAACTCCTCCGGAATGGGGCCGTCCAGCTCAATGGTGAGGTAGGAAATGCAACGCCGGGCGTCCACCACGTAGGGCTCGACAATGGCCTGGGTGGGGCAGATGGTGAGGCAGGCCACGCAATGGCCGCAGCCGTCCTCCGTTTCCGGCACATCCACCGGCAGCGGCAGGTTGACCAGCAGCTCGCCCAAAAAAAAGAAGGAGCCCTGCTCGCGGTTGATGACCAGGGAGTGCTTGCCAGTCCAGCCCAGGCCGGCGTTGGTCGCCAGTGGCCGTTCCAGCAGCGGCGCCGAGTCCACAAAGGGGCGGGCTACCAGGCCTTCGGCCCGCTCGGCGATTCGGTCCGCCAGTTTCTTCAGCCGGTTGCGCAGCACCTTGTGGTAATCCCGGCCAAGCGCGTAGCGGCTGACATAGCCTTTTTCCGGGTCACTCAGCACATGGGCGATGGCGGCGTGCTCGGGCAGGTAATTCATGCGTACCGAAATCACCCTGAGCGTGCCCGGCAGCAGCTCCTGGGGGCGGGCGCGCATCATGCCGTGGCGGGCCATGTAGTCCATCTCGCCGTGGTAGCCTTTTGCCAGCCAGGCGGCCAGTTGGGGCTCGTGTTTGGACAAATCGGTACCGGTAATGCCGGCCTGGTCAAAGCCTAGCTCTGCCGCCCAGAGCTTGATATCGTGAGCCAACGCATCGAAATCGGGAGTGGTCATGAGCATTACCGGTCTGGAAAAGCCCCATAGTCTAACACAAGGGCTCTGGCTGCCGGAGCAGATCAAACAGGGCGAGCGGCAGGCCGCCGCGGCCATGGGCATGGCCCTGTTCGAGCTGATGTCCCGGGCGGGGCTGGCGGCCTTTGAGCTGGCACGGCGGCAATGGCCCCAGGCCCGGCACTGGTGGGTGTTCTGTGGCGGTGGCAACAACGGCGGCGATGGCTACGTGGTGGCCCGACTGGCCCGGGCCGCCGGCATTCGGGTGCAGCTGGTGCAGATGGGCGATGCCGAGGCGCTGACCGGGGATGCCGCCATCGCCCGGGATCATTATCGCGCCGATGGCGGTGCCATTGAGACCCTGGACGCCCTGCAGGGAACGCCGGATTTGGTGATCGACGCCCTGCTTGGCACCGGGCTCAGCGGCGAACCCAGAGCGGTGGCCCGGCAGCATATTGCCGCCATCAACCGGCTGAGCGTGCCGGTGCTGGCGGTAGACCTGCCTTCCGGCCTGTGCGCCGATACCGGTCGTATTCCTGCCGAGGCGGTGGCGGCCGCGGCCACCCTCAGTTTTGTCGGGCTCAAGCCCGGCCTGCTCACCGGCCGGGGGCCGGACGTGTGCGGCCGAGTGTGGCTGGCGGATCTGGGCATTCAGCTCCGGCTGGAACAACAACCGGCGCTACAATTGCTGCACTGGGACTCGCAACGCAGTCACTTGCCTCGGCGGCGGCGGGGCGCCCACAAGGGCGAGACCGGCCGGCTGCTGGTGGCTGGGGGCCATTCAGGCATGAGCGGCGCCATTCGGCTGGCGGGGGAAGCGGCACTGCGCTGTGGTACCGGCCTGGTACGGTTGGTGAGCCACCCTGATCATGTGTCACTGCTCAACCTGACCCGCCCCGAGCTGATGACCGCCGGTTTTCCCGGCTTTGACCAGTGGGCCTGGGCTGACGCCCTGGTGCTGGGACCGGGATTGGGCCGGGACGACTGGAGCCGGGAGTTGCTGGCCGCGGCACTGGCCGCCGGCAAGCCCATGGTGATCGACGCCGATGCCCTGCATTTGCTGAAGGGCAGGGCACCGGCCAATGCCGTGCTCACGCCTCACTCGGGGGAAGCCGCCGCCCTGCTCGGTTGTACCGCCGCCGAAGTGGACGCCGACCGGCTTGGCGCGGTGCGGCAATTGCGGGAACAAACCGGCGCCGTGGTGGTCCTCAAGGGCGCCGGCAGCCTGATTGCCGGTGATCAGGGCCTGGCCCTGTGTCCCCATGGCAATCCGGGTATGGCGTCGGGAGGCATGGGGGATTTGTTATCTGGTATAATCGGCGCCTTTCTGGCCCAGGGCCTGGCACCGGAGGCCGCGGCCCGGCTGGGCGTATGCCTTCATGCCAGGGCCGGCGATCTGGCCGCCGGCGCCGGTATTGTCGGCATGCTGGCATCGGATTTGCTTATACCCATTAGAAGCCTTATCAATCAGACGGATGAACATGACAACAACAAGCCTGACCCTGACACTGGCCGATGAAGCCGCCACCCTGGCGCTGGGCGCGAGCCTGGCCCGGGCCTGTGATGATGCCTGCGTGATTTTTTTGCACGGTGAGCTGGGTGCGGGCAAAACCACCTTCAGCCGGGGCGTGATCCAGGCCCTGGGCCACCAGGGCAAGGTGAAAAGCCCGACCTACACCCTGGTAGAGCCCTACCAGTGCGGCCACCGTGGCGTTTACCACTTCGATCTTTATCGGCTGGCGGATCCGGAAGAGCTGGAATACATGGGGATTCGTGATTATTTCACCGGCAACAGCCTGTGCCTGGTGGAGTGGCCGGAGCGGGGCCAGGGCATGCTGCCGGGGCCGGATCTGGACATTACCCTCAGCTATAACGGCGAGGCCCGCCGGGCGTTGCTGGAGGCCCGTACCGAGACCGGCCGCAACTTGCTGAAGGCGGTGCCGGCATGAAAACCCTGCTGACCTTGTTCTGTCTGTTGTGCTCCGTCAGCGTCTGGGCCAATCAGCTGGAAGGCATTCGCATCTGGCCGTCGCCGGATAACACCCGCATTGTGCTCGACATGCAGGCTGCGCCCCGTTTCGACCACTTTATGCTGAATGGCCCGCACCGGCTGGTGGTGGATTTGGCGCATACCCAAAACCGGGTCAACTTCGCCGCCATCAACAACAGCAGCGAGCTGATCACCCGCATTCGCGACAGCAAACCGCCCCAGGCCGGCAGTCAACGGCTGGTGTTTGAGCTCAAGGCCTCAGTGAAGCCGGTGGTGTTTCCCCTGGCGCCGGCGGGAAATTATGGCCACCGCCTGGTGATCGACCTGCCTTATCAGGATCAGAGCCGCAAGCCCGCTCCCGCCGTACGCAAGCTGGCGCCGGCCGGGCTGCGCGAGCTGGTGGTCGCCATTGATGCCGGCCATGGCGGCGAGGATCCGGGGGCCATCGGCCCGAAAAAGAACCGGGAAAAACACATTACCCTGGCCATTTCCCGCAAGCTGGCGGAGCTGATTAACAAAGAGCCGGGCATGCGGGCGGTCCTGACCCGCACCGGCGACTATTACGTCAACCTCAACCAGCGTTCGGAAATCGCCCGCAAGGCCCGGGCCGATCTGCTGCTGTCCATTCACGCCGACAGCGTGGCCAACCAGGGGCCGCGGGGCGCCTCGGTCTGGCTGCTGTCGTCCAACCGGGCCAACCGGGAAATGGCCGGCTGGCTGGAGAAACAGGAGCGTCAGTCGGAGCTGCTGGGAGGCGTGGGCGAGGTGATCTCCCAGACCGATGGCAACCCCTATCTCACCCGCACCTTCCTCGATCTGTCGATGGACAAGTCCCGGGCCGACAGTTACGCCATCAGTGAGCACATTCTGGCGGAAATGGCCAAGGTGGTGCGGCTGCACAAGCGCAAGCCCGAGCACGCCAGCCTGGCGGTACTAAAATCCCCGGACATTCCCTCGCTGCTGATCGAGGCGGGCTTTATCTCCAATCCCCATGAAGAGCAACTGCTGCTGACCTCTGCCCATCAGCAGAAAATTGCCCAGGCCCTGCTCAATGGCGTCAAATCCTATTACCGGCAAAATCCGCCCAACGGCACCATGATGGCGGCCAGCGCCGCCCCCGGCGGGGCCATTCGTCACACCGTGAAAACGGGGGAAAGCCTGTCGGTGATCGCCCGTCGCTATGGCGTCTCGGTCAATCGCATCAAGGGCCATAACGATCTGAGTTCGGATGTGGTGCGGGTGGGCCAGGTGCTGAACATTCCGGGAAGCTGATATGCCGATACAAATACTGCCGGCCCGGCTGGCCAACCAGATTGCCGCCGGCGAGGTGGTGGAACGGCCCGCCTCCGTGGTGAAAGAGCTGGTAGAAAACAGCCTGGATGCGGGCGCCACCCGCATTGAGGTGGACATCGAAAAGGGCGGTGCCAAACTGATCCGCATTCGTGACAACGGCGGCGGTATCGGCAAGGATGAACTGACCCTGGCGCTGTCGCGCCATGCCACTTCCAAGGTCAGCAGCCTGGCGGATCTGGAGGCCATTCTCAGTCTTGGCTTTCGCGGCGAGGCGCTGGCCTCCATCAGTTCGGTGTCCCGGCTGGTGCTCACCTCCCGACCCGCGGAGCAGGAGCAGGCCTGGCAGGCCATGGCGGAAGGCCGGGATATGGCGGTGCAGTTGCAACCGGCGTCCCACCCCGTCGGCACCACGGTGGAAGTGAGCGATCTGTTCTTCAACACCCCGGCCCGGCGGCGCTTTATGCGCACCGAGAAAACCGAGTTCGGCCATATCGACGAGGTGCTCAGGCGCATTGCCCTCAGTCGCTTTGATGTTGGTATTACCCTGCGTCATAACGGCAAGCCGGTGCGTCAGTATCGGGCCGGCACCCTGCCGTCCCAGCACGACAAGCGATTGGCGGCGGTGTGCGGCCCGGCCTTTGTCAGCTCGGCCCTGAAATTCGACAGCGATCACCACGGCCTGCGCCTGTGGGGCTGGCTGGCGCCGCCGTCGGCAGCCCGGGCCCAGCCGGATCTGCAATACACCTACGTCAATGGCCGCATGATGCGCGACAAGCTGCTCAATCACGCGGTGCGTCAGGCTTATGGCGACCGGCTGCCGGCGGAAGGCCACGGTGCCTTTGTGCTGTATCTCGAACTGGATGCCCATGAAGTGGACGTGAACGTGCATCCGGCCAAGCACGAGGTGCGTTTTCATCAGGCCCGGCTGGTGCACGACTTCATTTACCAGGTGCTGCACCAGACTCTGGAGGACACGCACAGCGTGCCGCCGGCCTCGGCCCAGGAGCCGGACGCCGGTTATGAGGCCGAAGCCTATGAGCCTGCGCCCATTGCCGCGTCCCCCCGTTATGCGCCGGCCGGCCATGGTTACGGCCGTGGGGCGGAGCAACCCCGCCACAGCGGTATCAGCCAGCATGGTTATGGGGCGGAACGGACCCACGACAGCGGTATTACTCAGGGGCAGTGGCAAGGGCTCGACGGTCTGATGACCACGCTGCCCGCGTCGGGCGCTAGCGCATCCGCCCCGGTGGCGGCATCCGCCGCCGATGCCCAGGATAACCTGCCCCTGCTGCTGGAACGGGAACGGTTCCTGGTGGTGCTTTACCGCGGGCGGCTGTGGCTGTGCGAGTTGAACCAGGCCAGCGTCTGGCTCAATGGCCGGGCCTTGCTGGCGGCCTGGCAACAGGGGCTGACGCCCCAGCCGCTGTTGCTGCCCATTCGGCTGGCCTTGCCGGCAGAGCAGCAGCAAGCCCTGGCAAGCCACCAGGCATTGCTGACAAAGCTCGGGCTGGAGTTGAAAACCGGTCCCGGCGACACCATTATTCTGACCCGGGTACCCCAGCCCCTGCGCCATGCGGATCTGGCGCGGCTGTTTCCCGAGCTGCTGGCGCGACTGGAGCGGGAAGACGCCCGCCAGCCCGAGGCCCTGTGTCAGTGGCTGGCGCAGCAGGCCCTGGCCGACGAAGCCTGGAACTGGCGCCGGGCCACGGCATTGTGGCAGCAGCTCGGGCCCGAACTGAATGAGGTACCGCCGGACGTGATGCGCCCGGTGGAGATGGAACAGCAACTGAACAGGTGGACACATGGGGACTAAGCCCCCGGCGATATTCCTGATGGGGCCGACGGCGTCGGGCAAGACCGGTCTGGCCATGGCCTTGTGCCGCGCATTGCCCTGCGAGATCATCAGTGTCGACTCGGCACTGGTCTACAAGGGCATGAACATCGGTACCGCCAAGCCCACCGCCGAGGAGCTGGCCGCCACGCCGCACCGGCTGATCGACTTGATCGATCCTGCCGAGGCCTATTCCGCCGCCGACTTTCGCCGGGACGCCCTGGCTGCCATGGCCGAGATCACCGCCGCCGGCCGTATTCCGCTGCTGGTGGGCGGTACCATGCTCTATTTCAAGGCCCTGCTGGAAGGGCTGTCGCCGCTGCCGTCGGCGGATCCGCAGGTGCGCGCCGGCATTGAACGGGATGCCGCCGAGCGCGGCTGGCAGAGCCTGCATCAGGATCTGGCGGCCATCGATCCGGTGGCCGCTGCGCGCATTCATCCTAACGATCCCCAGCGCCTTTCCCGGGCGCTGGAAGTTTTTCGCATTTCCGGTAAAACGCTCACAGAATTGACGGCAAGCAAGGGTGATCCCTTGCCTTACAAAGTGTTACAGTTTGCGATTGCGCCCGCCGAGCGCGCCGAGCTGCACCGGCGTATTGCCGAGCGGTTTCACTTGATGCTGGAGCAGGGCTTTGAGCATGAAGTCAGGCAGCTGTATCAGCGCGGCGATCTGCATCCCGAACTGCCGTCCATTCGCTGTGTGGGCTACCGGCAAATGTGGGATTACCTGGCCGGCAATGTTGGCTATGATGAAATGGTGCAGCGAGGCGTAGCAGCCACTCGCCAGCTGGCCAAGCGACAACTGACCTGGTTACGAGGCTGGCCCGGACTGATCTGGCTCGACACCGACGACAAGGACGCGGGGCGGCAACTGATTGAGCAGGTCCGGCAGGCCGGTCAGGCAACAAAAAAATAATAATTTTTCACTATTACAAAAGATAAGGACAACAAAATGGCTAAGGGGCAATCACTGCAGGATCCGTTTCTGAACGCGCTGCGTCGCGAACGGGTTCCCGTTTCCATCTACCTGGTCAACGGCATCAAGCTTCAGGGACAGATCGAGTCTTTCGATCAGTTCGTTATTCTGCTGAAAAACACCGTCAGCCAGATGGTCTACAAGCACGCCATTTCCACCGTGGTGCCGGCCCGACCGGTGCATCATCTGACCCCCTCAAGCGGCGGGCAGGAGCAGGCCGACAGCGAGCAGGGTGAAGGTTGAGCCTGAATTCGTTCCCTCACCACAGCAGTAACACTGTGAACATACCGGCCAAACCACGGAGGACACACCTTGTTTGAGCGTTATCAGGGTGGCGAATCCGCCATTTTGGTTCATATCAATTTTACCGACGACAGCGAGCGGGAAGATCTCGAAGAGCTGCAGTTGCTGGCCGACTCCGCCGGCGTCACCACCTGTGCCGTGGTCACTTCCAGCCGTGCCGCGCCCCAGTCCAAGTTTTTCATCGGTACCGGCAAGGTGGAAGAGCTGGCGTCGCTGGTGCAGATGCACCAGGCCGACGTGGTCATTTTCAACCACAGCCTGTCTCCGGCCCAGGAGCGTAACCTGGAGCGGGAAGTCAAATGCCGGGTGCTGGATCGCACCGGCCTTATTCTCGATATCTTCGCCCAGCGGGCCCGTACCCACGAGGGCAAGCTGCAGGTGGAGCTGGCCCAGCTGCGTCACCTGTCTACCCGGCTGGTGCGGGGGTGGACCCACCTGGAGCGGCAAAAGGGCGGCATTGGTCTGCGCGGTCCGGGTGAAACCCAGCTGGAAACCGACCGGCGTTTGCTGCGCGAGCGCATCAAGTACATTCAGAAACGGCTGGAGAAGGTGTCCCGCCAGCGTGAACAGGGGCGACGGGCGCGTCAGCGCAATGAAATTCCCACGCTGTCTCTGGTGGGGTATACCAACGCCGGCAAGTCGACCCTGTTCAACCGCCTCACCGAGTCTGATGTGTACGCGGCGGATCAGCTGTTCGCGACCCTGGACCCCACCCTGCGCAAGATTGAACTGCCCGATGCCGGCCTCGCCATTCTGGCCGACACCGTGGGCTTTATTCGTCATCTGCCCCACGATCTGGTGGCGGCGTTCAAGGCCACTCTGCAGGAAACCCGGGATGCGGATCTGCTGCTGCACGTGGTGGACTGCGCCGACGAGCAGATGCGGGACAATATCGACGAGGTCAACTCGGTGCTTGAGCAGATTGAGGCCGACGAGATCCCGGTGCTGATGGTGTTCAACAAAATCGACAAGCTCGATCCGCCTGAACCCCGCATCGAGCGGGACGATCAAGGCAGGCCCAGAGCGGTATGGGTGTCGGCGCAACAAGGACTGGGCATTGACGGTCTGTTGAAGGCACTGAACGAGTTGCTGGCCGGCACCCTGGTCGAGCACCGGCTGACCCTGCCACCCTCGGCCTCGCGACTGCGCAGCCGGCTGTATGCCCTTAACGGCATAGTGACAGAGTCTTTTGGAGACCAGGGCGAGTACGTGGTGGAGATACGTTTGCAGCAGGCCGACTGGCACCGTCTGCTGAAACAGGAAGGCGAGCAACTGGAACGCTTTATAAGCGATTGATTGCCTGAATGATCAATTGCTTGGTAGAGTTATTTTCATAAACCAGAAAGACGGAGATACAAATGGCTTGGAATGAGCCTGGAAATGGTGGCAAAGACCGTGATCCCTGGGGGAATGACGGCAAGCATCAGGGCCCGCCGGATCTGGACAAGGTGATTCGCAACCTGAGCGGAAAACTGGGTGGGTTGCTGGGTAACCGCGGCTCCGGCAGCGGTGGTGGCCTCGGATCTTTTGGGATTACCGTGGTGCTGGTGATCGCCCTGGCGGTGTGGGTGGTGAGCGGTTTCTACACCATCGGCGAAGCCCAGCGGGGCGTGGTGCTGCGCTTTGGCAAGTTCTACCAGACGGTAGAGCCGGGCCTGAACTGGAAGGCGACCTTTATCGATCGGGTGTATCCGGTGGATGTGGAAACCGTGCGTTCACTGCCGGCGTCCGGCTTTATGCTGACCCGGGACGAGAACCTGGTACGGGTGGAGATGGACGTGCAGTACCGGGTCATTGAGCCCCGTGACTACCTGTTCAACGTCACCAATGCCGACGACAGCCTGCATCAGGCCCTCGACAGCGCCCTGCGTTACGTGGTGGGTCACAGCACCATGGACGACGTGCTGACCGTGGGTCGTGAACGGGTACGTCAGGAGACCCGTGCCCTGCTGGAAGAGATCATTGATCCCTACCAGCTCGGACTGATGATCCTGGATCTCAACTTCCTACCGGCTCGTCCGCCGGAAGAGGTGAAGGACGCCTTTGACGATGCCATCGCCGCTCAGGAAGACGAACAGCGCTTTATTCGTGAAGCCGAAGCCTATGCCCGGGAAATCGAGCCCAAGGCCCGGGGTCAGGCCCAGCGTCTGCTGCAGGAGGCCGAGGCCTACAAACAGCAGGTGGCCCTGCGCGCCGAGGGTGAGGTGGCCCGCTTCCGCGAGCTGCTGCCCCAGTATGAACTGCAACCGGACCTGACTCGTCAGCGTATCTACCTGGAGACCATGGAAGAGATCTACAGCAAGGTCAACAAGGTGGTGGTGGACACTCCGGAAGGCAGCAACAGCCTGATGTACCTGCCGCTGGACAAGCTGATGGAGCAACAGGCGACGCGTGAAGCCCGTGTGGACCCCAATGTGATCACGTCCGACTATCTGAACAACAACAATGTGTCTTCCGGTCAGGACAGCGGCCAGCTTCGGCCCGGCTCCGACAGAACCAACATTCGTCCGACGACAGGGAGAAACTAAGCGATGAAAAGATTGTTAATCGTGGTGCTGGCCCTGCTGGCGGTACTGCTGTTCTCTTCGATTTTTGTGGTGGCCGAGGGCGAGCGCGGCATCGTGCTGCAGTTCGGCAAGGTCAAGCGCGAGCAGGGCTCGGAGCTGCCGGTGGTCTATCAGCCGGGCCTGCACTTCAAGGTGCCGCTGATCGATCAGGTGCGCAAGCTCGATGCCCGTATTCAGACCCTGGATGATCAGGTGGATCGTTTCGTCACCTCCGAGAAAAAGGACTTGATCATCGACTCCTACGTGAAGTGGCGTATCGACAACTTCGAACAGTACTACCTGGCCACCGGTGGCGGTAATCGGCTGCAGGCCGAAAGCCTGCTGCGCCGGCGGATCAACAACAGCCTGCGCTCGGAGATCGGTAGCCGCACCATTCGCGATATCGTCTCCGGCGAGCGGGGCGATGTGATGGAAAGCGCCCTCAAGGGGCTGCTGGAGTCGTCGTCTGAGCTGGGTATCAAGGTGCTGGATGTGCGCATCAAGCAGATCAACCTGCCCACCGAGGTGTCCAACTCCATCTACCAGCGCATGCGCGCCGAGCGGACCGCGGTGGCCCGGGAACACAGATCCGAGGGGCGTGAGCAGGCCGAAGTGATCAAGGCCGAAGCCGATCGCCGGGTGACCATCATGATTGCCGATGCCCAGCGTAACTCCCGTACCCTGCGGGGTGAAGGGGATGCCGAGGCGGCGAAGATCTATGCCGATGCCTACGCCGCGGACCCGCAGTTCTTCAGCTTTATCCGCAGCCTCGAGGCCTATCGCAAGAGCTTTGAGCAGGGCGGCGACATGATGATCCTCAAGCCGGAAGGCGACTTCTTCCGCTTCCTTAAGGATCCTTCCGGATCCAACTGATGGCACGCACAATCCCATAACAAAGGCCCGGGCAACCGGGCTTTTTTATTGCCTGGCAATATTTTCAGCAATCCGGCCGTCTGGCAGTTCCGGCCTTGGTTAAAATTTGTTAGACTCCATTTTTAACAACTCGACAGTTAGTGAAAATGGGACAAAACGTTGTTGTACTTGGCACCCAGTGGGGTGACGAAGGCAAGGGCAAAGTTGTCGATCTGCTGACCGACAAGGCTCGTTATGTTGTACGTTATCAGGGCGGCCACAACGCCGGACACACCCTGGTCATCGACGGCAAGAAGACCGTCCTCCATCTCATCCCCTCCGGTATCCTGCGCGACAATTGCACCTGTATCATCGCCAACGGCGTGGTGCTGTCTCCCGACGCGCTGCTCAAGGAAATGGCCGGCCTGGAACAAAGCGGTGTACCGGTTCGCGAACGCCTGAAGCTGAGCGAAGCCTGTCCGCTGATCCTGCCTTACCATGTCGCCATGGATCAGGCCCGGGAAAAAGCCCGTGGCGCCAAGGCCATCGGCACGACCGGCCGTGGTATCGGCCCCGCCTATGAAGACAAGGTGGCTCGTCGCGGTCTGCGCGTGGGTGATCTGTTCGACATGGACACTTTTGCCGGCAAGCTGAAGGAAATTGTGGCGTACTACAACTTCCAGCTGAAAGGCTTTTACGGCGAAGAAGAAGTGTCCTACGACGCCGTGCTGGAGCAGGCCAAGGGCTATGCCGAGCTGCTGACCAGCATGGTGGTGGACGTGACCGACATGCTCGACAAGGCGCGCCGCAACGGTGACCGCATCATGTTTGAAGGGGCCCAGGGCACCCTGCTGGACATCGATCACGGCACCTACCCCTACGTGACCTCGTCCAACACCACCGCCGGCGGCGTGGCCACCGGTTCCGGTTTTGGTCCCTGCTATGTGGACTATGTGCTGGGTATCATCAAGGCCTACACCACTCGGGTGGGCTCGGGTCCGTTCCCCACCGAACTGTTCGACGAAGTGGGCGAGCACCTGGGTGTGAAAGGGCACGAATTTGGCGCCACCACCGGCCGCAAGCGCCGTACCGGCTGGCTCGACATCGTGGCCATGAAGCGGGCCATTCAGGTCAACTCCATCACCGGTTTCTGCCTGACCAAGCTCGACGTGCTCGATGGTCTGAGCGAGGTGAAGATCTGCACCGGCTACCGCATGCCCGATGGCTCGGTGAAGGATGTACCGCCCATGGCCGCAGAAGGCTACGAGACCGTGACCCCGGTATACGAGTCCATGCCCGGCTGGAGCGACAACACCGTGGGTGTGACCACCCTGGAAGGCCTGCCCCAGGCGGCGCGCGATTACATCAAGCGCATCGAGGAGCTGACCGGTGTACCGGTAGACATCATCTCCACCGGTCCGGATCGCGCTGAGACCATGATACTGCGTCATCCGTTCGAGGCCTGATGTCCTGACGGCACGCAGAAAAAACGCCGGCTCACTGAGCCGGCGTTTTTGTTTGTGGTGAGGGGGAGAAGTGAGGAGAAAAAAGCAGCTCGCTTCGGCTCCTCACTCCTTACCCCTCACATTTCACTGCCAGCCTCAGCTGCTGCGCTCTACCGCCATATGGGCCAGGTCTACCAGCGCGGCCTTGTGCTCGGAGTCGGGGAGCACGCTCAGGGCGTTGATGGCCTTTTGGGCCTCTTCCCGGGCACGCTGCCGGCAGTAGTCCAGCGCTTCGGTCTGCTCAAGAATGGCCATGATCTCATCCAGGTGAGCCATGCCGGTGCGGTTGGCGATGGCGTCGCGAATGCGCTCCCGCTGGGCATCGGTGCCCTTTGCCATGGCCCGCAGCAGGGGCAGGGTGGGTTTGCCTTCGGCCAGATCGTCGCCCACGTTCTTACCCATGTCGGCTGCCTCGGAGCAATAATCCATCACGTCGTCCATCAGCTGGAAGGCGGTGCCCAGGTACTTGCCGTAGTCGAGCATGGCCTGTTCAATGGCGTCGGGCTGTTGGGTCAGTACCGCCGCTAGGCGGGTAGCCGCCTCAAACAGCTTGGCGGTCTTGCAGTAGATCACCTGCATATAGCTGGCTTCGGTGGTGTCGGGATCGTTGCAGTTCATCAACTGCAGCACTTCCCCCTCGGCGATCACGTTGGTGGCGTCGCTCAGCAGTTGCATGATGCGCATGCTGTCGAGCTCGGTCATCATCTGAAAGGAGCGGGTGTAGAGGAAGTCGCCCACCAGCACGCTGGCGGCATTACCGAACAGGGCATTGGCGGTGTCCCGGCCCCGGCGCAGATCCGACTCGTCGACCACGTCGTCGTGCAGCAGGGTGGAGGTGTGAATGAATTCGAGCAGGGCGGCGAGCTTGATATGATCCTGGCCTTCATAGCCCAGGGCCCGCGCCGTCAGCACGGTCAGCATGGGACGCATGCGTTTGCCGCCGGCGCTGACGATGTAAAAACCCAGCTGGTTAATGAGGCTCACATCCGATTGCAGCCGGGTCATAATGAGCTCGTTGACCGCTTGCATGTCCTGCTCGGTCAGTTGTTTGATCCTGTTGATATCTACCATAAAGTTATAAGCCGGACGATGCAGTGTGAATTCATTGGTGGTAGGATTTTACACGATTCGTCAAAGGGATAAACCTGTCCGGGCGGGCGAGCTCCGCAAGGCGGACGGGCATCATTTTTTTGCGCTCTCGCCCCTTGTCTCGGGGGATCAATTTGCGTACAATGCGCGGCCATTGTAGAACAGTTTTAGTGCACGGCCCTTTACGGGCAAAAGTGCCATATTCGGAGTTAAAATCATGTACGCGGTAATCCAAAGCGGCGGAAAACAGCACCGTGTAGCCGAAGGCCAGGTTGTTCGTCTGGAAAAGCTGGACGTAGAAACCGGCGCTGCTGTCGAGTTCGACAAAGTGCTGATGGTGGCCCAAGGTGAAGACGTTAAAGTCGGTGTACCCTATGTTGACGGCGGCAAAGTGACTGCAGAAGTCGTTGCTCACGGTCGTGGCAAAAAGGTCAAGATCGTCAAGTTCCGTCGTCGCAAGCACTCTCGCAAACAGCAGGGTCACCGTCAGTGGTTCACTGAAGTGAAGATCACTGGTATCAGCGCCTAAGAGAGGAGTTAAGTTCCATGGCACACAAAAAAGCAGGCGGCTCTACTCGTAACGGTCGCGACTCAGAAAGCAAACGTCTTGGTGTAAAGCGTTACGGTGGTGAATCTGTCCTGGCGGGCAACATCATCGTTCGTCAGCGCGGCACCAAATTCCATGCCGGCGACAACGTTGGCCTGGGCAAGGACCACACTCTGTTCGCCAAGGCCGATGGCAAGGTGAAGTTTGAGGTTAAAGGTCCCCAGAACCGCAAGTTCGTCAGCATTGTAACCGAGTAAGTTACAATCAGAACTACTAAAAGCCCCGCCACCCGGCGGGGCTTTTTGCTTTATTCAAGGCACGTTCGGCATGAGCCGGATAGACAGGCTCAGAAAACGAATGGGAGAGCAGTGAAATGAAATTTGTCGATGAAGCGGAAATCCGCATCGAGGCGGGAGATGGCGGCAACGGCTGTGTGAGCTTTCGCCGGGAGAAATACATTCCCAATGGTGGCCCGGATGGGGGCGACGGCGGCGATGGCGGCGACGTCTACCTGCTGGCCGACGAGAACCTCAATACCCTGATCGACTATCACTTCGAGCGCTTCCACCGGGCCGAGCGGGGCGAAAACGGTCGGGGCGGTAACTGTACCGGCAAGCGCGGCAAGGATCTGGTGCTGACGGTGCCGGTGGGTACCCGTGCCAAGGACGAGATGACCGGCGAGATCCTCGGCGATCTGACCCGTCACGGTCAGAAACTGCTGGTGGCCAAGGGCGGTTTTCACGGCCTGGGCAATACCCGCTTCAAGAGCTCGGTCAACCGGGCGCCACGGCAGAAGACCAACGGTACCCCGGGTGAGGTGCGCAACGTGTTGCTGGAGCTGTTGCTGCTGGCCGACGTGGGCCTGCTGGGCTTGCCCAATGCCGGCAAATCCACCTTTATCCGTTCGGTATCGGCAGCCAAGCCCAAGGTGGCGGACTACCCCTTTACCACCCTGGTACCCAACCTGGGGGTGGTGCGCTGTGACGGCCAGAAGAGCTTTGTGGTGGCGGACATTCCGGGGCTGATTGAAGGCGCTGCCGATGGCGCCGGTCTGGGGATTCGCTTTCTCAAGCACCTGGAGCGCTGTCGCGTGCTGCTGCACATTATCGATGTGCTGCCCATCGACGGCTCCGATCCCGCCGACAACGCCGATATCATCGTCAATGAGCTCAGCCAGTACAGCGACGCCCTGGCCAACAAGCCGCGCTGGCTGGTGTTCAACAAGCTGGATCTGGTGGATGACGAACAGGCAGAAGAAGTTATTGCCCGTGTGACCGAGCTGCTGGACTGGCAGGGCCCAGTACACCGCATGGCCGCCATCAGTAAGGACGGCACCCGTGAACTGACCCAGGCGCTGATGGCGTTCCTGGAAGCGCACCCGCGCAGCCAGGAAGAGCTGGAAGCGGCCCGGGAGCCGGTCAGCTTCAAGTGGGATGAATACCACCAGGCGGCGTTGAACGAAGTGGAAGCAGACGGCGACGATGATGATGACTGGGATGATGAGGAAGACGACGGCCATGTCATCTACACCCGCGAATAAGGCCGGTATGACGCTGTCGATGATTGTCGCCATGACCCGGGATGGCATTATTGGCCTGAATAATGCCATGCCTTGGCACCTGCCGGCGGATCTGGCCTATTTCAAGCAGACCACCCTGGGCAAACCGGTGGTGATGGGGCGCAATACTTATGAATCCATCGGCCGTCCCTTGCCGGGACGGCGTAATGTGATTGTCAGTCGCTCCCTTGTTGAGGCACCGGCCGGCACCGAACTGGTGCCGTCTCCCGAGGCGGCGCTGGCCCTGCTGGCAGAGGCCGAAGAAGTGATGGTGATGGGCGGGGGCCAGCTGTATGCCGCGCTGCTGCCGCTGGCTCAGCGGCTCTACATTACCCGTATCGACGCCCGCATTGACGGTGATACCCGTTTCCCGGCCATGAATGAGCAGGAATGGCGGCTGGTGAGCGAGCAGTACCGGCCCGCCGATGAGCGCAACGGCTACGACTGTCGCTTTCAGGTGCTGGAACGGATGTGATAAAAAGCCCGGCAAGTGCCGGGCTTTTTATTAAAGGCTGTCATGCCGGGCTTGACCCGGTATTTTTAGCAAGTTACTTCCTTAGGCATGCACCGGGCAGGGAGTGCTGATGCGTTCGCCTGTTTCCCAGCACAGCAGGGTCAGGCTGCCTCCCCAGACACAGCCGGTATCCAGCGCGTGAATGCCGGGCTGGCTGCAGTGTCCTTCCAAGGCTGCCCAGTGGCCGAAGACCAGCGGCGGATCCTGATGCGCTCCCCGAAGATCAAACCAGGGGTGCAGATCCACCGGCGCACTCTTCAGGCCTTCCTTGTAATCAAAATCCAGCCGGCCATCGGCATGGCACAGGCGCATGCGGGTAAAGGCGTTGATGGTAAAGCGCAGTCGCTCAAGCTCGTCGAGCTGTTCACGCCAGCCATCCGGCTGGTTGCCGTACATGTCCCGTAGCCGCTCCCGGTAGTGGCCGGAGCGCAGTTCGTCCTCGGCGGCCCTGGCCGCGTCCCGGGCCTGCGCGACCGTCCACTGGGGGGGAATGCCGGCGTGGGTCATGACGAAGCCGTGCTCGGGATGTTCGGCCAGCAACGGCTGATGACGCAGCCAGTACAGCAGGTTGGCCCGGTCGGCAGCCTGCAGAATGTCGTGAATACGGTCGGCCTGCTTGGGGGGGCGTAGGCCGCTGGCCACCGCCAGCAGGTGCAGATCATGGTTGCCCAGCACGGTGGTGGCGGCATCGCCGAGGGCCATCACCCGGCGCAGGCAGCCCAGGGAGTCGGGCCCTCGGGCGACCAGGTCACCGGTGAGCCAGAGCTGGTCCCGGGACGGGCTGAAGCCCACTTCGGCCAGCAGCCGGTTCAGTTCGCTCAGGCAGCCCTGCAGGTCGCCGACAATATAAGTGGCCATCAGTTGATCAGGTTGGGCAGGGCCAGCCGAAAGGCGGGGATGGGAGCGTCAAACTCGCGGCCGTCGTCCCGGCGCAGCGTGTAAAAACCTTCCATGACGCCCACCGGGGTTTCCAGACTGACACCGCTGGTGTAGGTATAAACGCCTCCAGCGGCAATGGTGGGCTGCTCCCCCACCACGCCGCTGCCTTCCACTTCCACCCGTTTGCCATTGGCATCGGTGATCAACCACCGGCGGCTGATCAGGGTGACCCGCTCATCGCCCTGATTGGCAATGGTGATGGTGTAGGCGAACACATAGTGATCGTCTTCCGGTGAAGAGCGTTCGGCCAGGTAGCGGGGCACTGGGGTGATGTGAATGGCGGGGGCGGACATCAGGACTCCTTTTTCCGGGCCAAGGCGTTGGCGAGGGTGGCGTACTGGGCCAGGCTCAGCTGTTCGGGGCGGGCTGAAGGATCCAGGCCCAGGGCGCTGATCTCGTCGGCGCTGAACAGGTGGCACAGGCTGTTACGGATGGTCTTGCGGCGCTGGCCAAAGGCGTCGGCGGTCACCCGGGACAGATCCTTGATGTTGCTCACCGGGTGGGGCGGGGTTTCATAGGGCAGCAACCGTACTACCGCCGAGTCCACCTTGGGCGCAGGCCGGAAGGCTTCCGGGCCCACTTCCAGCACCGGCATTACCTCGCAGTAATACTGGGCCATCACGCTCAGGCGGCCGTAGGCCTTGCTGCCGGGGCCGGCGGCGAGGCGGTTGACCACTTCCTTTTGCAGCATGAAGTGCATGTCGGCCACCAGGGCGGAGAACTCGAACAGGTGAAACATCAGCTGGGTAGAGATGTTGTAGGGCAGGTTGCCGAAGATTTTCAGCTTCTTGCCCGGCTCCTGCAGGCGGGTGAAGTCGAACTTCATAGCATCGGCCTGGTGAATGTTGAGCTTGTCCTTGAGAAAGGGATGGGTTTCCAGCCGCGCGGCCAGATCCCGGTCCAGCTCCACCACGTTGAGCCGTTCAATACGTTCGCATACCGGGCCGGTAAGGGCGCCGAGACCGGGGCCGATTTCCACCATGGTGTAGTCGTCGGTCGGATGAATGGCATTGACTATCTGATCGATGGTGTAGTCATCGTGCAGAAAGTTCTGGCCAAAACGTTTGCGGGCTTTGTGCCCCTGATGGACCTTGCTATTCATCGCGTTTTTCTATCATCTCAATGGCTTGGTTTAGTGCGCACAGCATGCTGCCCGCGTCAATCTGGTCGGTGCCGGCCAGCTCCAGGGCGGTGCCGTGATCCACAGAAGTGCGAATAAAGGGCAGCCCCAGGGTAATGTTGACCGCCTTGCCGAAGCCGATGTATTTCAGCACCGGCAGGCCCTGGTCGTGATACATGGCCAGAAAGGCGTCGGCGTCCTTCATGTATTTTTCGTTGAACACGGTGTCGGCCGACAGGGGCCCGACCAGATCCATGCCTTCTGCCCGCAGTTCATTCAGGGTGGGAATGATGACGTCAATCTCTTCCCGGCCCAGGTGGCCGTCTTCCCCGGCGTGGGGGTTGAGGCCGCAGACGTAGATGCGTGGATTGGCGATGCCAAACTTGCTTTTCAGCTCGGCGTGCAGAATACGGGTGATCTTGGTCAGCCGTTCCGGAGTGATGGCCCTGGACACATAGGCCAGCGGAATATGGGTGGTCACCTGGGCCACCCGCAGGCCGGGGGTGGCCAGCAGCATCACCACATCGGGCACATTGGCCTGCTGGGCAAAAAACTCGGTATGGCCACTGAAGGACACCCCGGCCTTGTTGATGATGCCCTTGTTGACCGGCCCGGTGACCACGGCGTCGAACTCGCCGCTCATGTTGCCATCGGAGGCGCGCTTGAGGGTTTCCAGTACGTACAGGCCATTGGCTTCGTCGAGCACGCCGGGAACGGCCGGCCTGGCCAGCTTGACCGGGGCTATGGTCAGGGTGCCGGCCTTTTGCGGCACCGGCTCGGCCTGCTGCCGGTAGGGCAGCAGGGTAATGTCACGGCCCTGGGCCTGGGCCCGGGCCTGGATCAGCTCCGGATCGGCGATCACTACCAGCTCGGCCGGCCAGTCGAGATCGGCCAGCGCCAGCATCAGCTCGGGGCCGATACCGGCGGGCTCGCCCGGGGTTATGGCTATGCGTTTACAACTCACGAATCACCATCGAATAATTGAGCGTCGACAATACGGATGTAGGCCTGATCCTTGAGCTCGTCGAGCCAGGTCTGCACTTCTTCGGTAAAGCGACGATTGAAAATCAGTTGATAGGCCCGCTGTTCGGTGGCCTGCTCGGTGGCATCCAGCACACGCTTGTCTTCCAGCCGCACCAGGTGCCAGCCATGCTCGGAGCGGAATGGCTGACTCAGTTCCCCCGGCTGCAGCCGGCGGACGGTGTCACGGAAGCTGCTGACATACAGCTCGGGCGAGGCCCACCCCAGATCACCGCCATTAACGGCGGAGCCGGCATCGTCAGAAAACTGCTCGGCCAGCTGCGCCATGGTGGCATCGCCATCGGCAATGGAGCGGGCAAACCCTTCCAGCATGGCCTTGGCCTTGTCTTCACTGAGGATCACGGAAGGCTTGATCAGAATGTGCCGGGCCCGGACCTCCAGCGCCTGTACCGCCTGGGCTTTACCGCCCTCCATGTCGAGGATGGTAAGAATGTGCAGGCCGGCGCCGGAGCGAATGGGGCCGATGATATCACCTTTTGCATGATTTCTCACCGCTTCGCTGAACAGGGAGGGCATTTCCCCCATGCTCATCATGCCCCAGTCGCCCCCTTCCAGGGCCTTGGGGCCGGCGCTGTGAGCAATGGCCAGCTGACGAAAGTCGGCGCCGCTTTTAAGCTCACTCAGCAGTTGTTCGGCCTGGCGGTTGGCCTGGCGCAGTTGTTCACCGCTGGGGTTGGCGGGCAGCGGCAGCAGTATGTTGCCCACCCGGTAACGGGCCGCGCTCTGGCCCTGCTCGCGGATCATCTGTACCACCTGTTTCACTTCCTGATCGGAAATGTTGATGCGCCGGCGCACCTGGTTGCGGGCCAGCTCGCTCATCAGGATCTCGTTGCGTACCTGCTCGCGAAATCCGGCCCAGCTCTGGCCGCTGGCGGTGATGCCGGCACGCAGTTGCTCCGGGGTTTTGCCTTCGGCCTGCGCGATATTGGCCAGTGCCTGCTCCAGCTGGGTGTCGGTAATGCGCAGGCCCAGCCGCTCCGCCAGCTGCAGTTGCAGGCTTTCCAGGATCAGCCGCTCCAGGGCCTGTTTGCGCAGGCGCTGATCATCGGGCAGGGGCTGGCCGGCGGCCTGGGCACTCTGGCGTACCTGGTTCACCAGGGCGTCGAGCTGGCTTTCCAGCACCACGGCGTTGTTGACCTGGGCGACGGTGCGGTCCAGCAGCTCGGCGGCCTGGCCGGTTACCGACAGCAGGCCCAGAGCGGTGGCCATCAGCAATTGTTTACATCTTTGGTTCATGACAAATCCTGTGCGCAATGAAAAATCAGTTGTTAAGGTTGAACGGGCGATAGTAAGGCAACAGCTGGGTGCCCGGTTTGAACTCGCCGCTGCCGGTACCCAGGGAGCTGAACCCTTTCAGCTCGAAGCGCAGCCCGATGCTGGTTTCCTGCTCGGTGATGGTCGGGGTCGTCAGCTTGTCTTCCTTCTGCCACTGCTCCCATACCAGGCTGACCGCCCAGCAACAGGAGTCGTAGCGCAGTCCTATGAGAGTATCGATGTTGCGATGGAGTTCAATATCCCGGTAATGACCGCCGATCAGCCCCCACTGGGGAGCCAGCGGCCAGAATACGGTACCGCCCAGCTGGTTGAGATCGTCAGCCAGGCTGTCGGAAAAATAGTGTTGATTCAGGTGGCGGAAGCCGAGCTGGGCCAGTTTGCCCTGTTCGTTGTATTCCAGGGTGAGGTTGCCCGCTGCCAGCCGTTGGTTGCGGGTGTCCTGCTGGGCCTCGCCATGCACAAACCAGTTGTTGTCGAGGTTGAGGTCCCCCTCAAAGGTGAGGAAGGAGCGTTTGGTCTCGTCCAGTTGCTCGCCGGGATAGAGCTTGACCCGGGGGGCGGTAAAGTTAAAGGTCTGGGCCAGGGCCAGGCGCAGCCGCTCGGTGCCGGTATCGTCGTAAATGCGGCTGGTAAAGCCCGCGGTCAGCTGGTTGGCATCACTGATGCGATCCAGGCCGGCAAAACGACGGTCGCTGAACAGGCTGTAGTAGTCCTGGCGCATGGTGGTGCTGTCGTACAGGCCGATGTTGTCCTGGTTTTCATAGGGCACATACAGGTACTGGATTTGCGGCTCTAGGGTCTGGGTAAAGTTCTGCTCGAACCAGCGGGCATGGCGGTCAAACACCAGGCCGCCGTTGATGCGCAGCCGGGGCAGCAGGCGGTCTACGCTGGAGTCCAGGGTGTTGCTGTCAAAGCCCCAGGTATTGCGGTAATAGGGCGCCAGGGTGGTGGGAATATCCTGCTCGTAATGGGTGTAGTAGGCGCCCACATCGGCCTTCAACTGCAGTCCGGGCTGGTCGACCAGTGAATAGATCAGCCGGGGCTCGGCGTGAAAGCGGCTGGCCTGATAGGTGTTTTCATTGGCGTTTTCAAAGCGTGACAGTTCCGAGTCCAGCGCCAGATCAAAATCGCCCAGCCCCCGGTAACTGTTCAGTACCAGCGCCGGCATCAGCTGGAACGGCTGGGTCTCAAGCTCCGGGCGCAATATCTGGTAATCACGCACTTCGGTGGTGAGCTGCCAGTACCGGTCGTAATAGCCGCCCTGCAGCGACTGCAGCAACTGGTTGTCGACCAGGGCGCCCACCGGCGGCGCAAAGTCGTCCAGATAGGCGTAATCCCAGCCGGCCACCTGGGTGTAATTGACGTTGCCGCGCCAGTGCCCGTCGGCGTCGAAGCGGGCAGAGTGGCGCCAGCTGAACAGCCAGCGGGCATCGTCCCGCCATTCTTCATCAGCAAAGTTGGGATCCTCGGCCAGGCTGTCGTCCTGGGACAGGTACTCGCCGTACAGCACGCCGCTCTGGCCTTCCACCGGCAGATAGCGGAACTCCAGCTGGGCCATGGTGCCGCGCTTTTCCATGTAGCGGGGCGTGATGGTGGCGTCGTAGTTGGGAGCGATGTTCCAGTAATAGGGCAGGCGAACGTCGGTGCCGTTGCTGTTGCTGATATCAAAAGACGGATAAAGAAAGCCGCTCTGACGCTCATTCTTTACCGGGAACTTGATGTAGGGGAAATAAAACACCGGCATCTCACCCAGCCACAGCACGGCGTTCCAGGCCTCGCCAAAGACCTCGTCCTGCTCTACCGACACGGTACTGGCCTTCAGCTGCCAGACTTCCTCGCCCGGCGGGCAGGTGGTGTAGCTGGCACCCTGCAAGTCCACCTCGCCGCGCTCGCCGGCCAGTTGCACCCGGCGGGCTTCGCCCCGGCCCGGATCGCCGTGCAGCTGATAACGGGCCTGATCCAGGTCGGTATCCTTGGTGGTGAGGTTGCCGGTCAGCACGGTATCGCTTTCCACGGTAATGGTGCCGTCGGTGAGATGAATATTGCCCTCGGCCCGCACGTCCCGGCTCTGCTGCTCCAGCTCCAGATAGTCGGTACGGAAGCGACGCTCTCCCTGTATCACCTCCACGTCGCCCCGGTAGAGAATTTTGCCGTCCCGGGTGGCGTTGAGCACGTCGGCGGTCACGGTAATGGGCGCATTGGGATCCTTGTCCCCTTCCACCCGTAACGGCACATGGCTGAAGCAGCGGCTGAAGGGCAGGGGATCGGCGCCGACGGCCGGCTCGTCAAGCAGCTCGGTGCCGGCATACTGGGCCTGGGCCAGGCCGGAAGCGAACAACAGGGGAAGGCCGATAATCCGTATTCTCATGGGGTGATGCTCTCGTTCCTGGTGTTGGCGACACCGCCCGGCGTCCCGCGGGCTGGTTGAGCTTTTGGTGTCATTCTTTTATGGTAGCGCGCTATGATAAAGCATTCTCGCTGCCAGCTCTATGCCGGGCTCGGCCCGACTGGATCCACCCTTGAAAATCGACGTCATGACATTACGCCCCTTGCCCGAGACCCGTACCGCCATTCCTTTCGTTTTGCTGTTTGAGCGGGGAGAACGCTAAATGCCGGCACACATCAAGGGAAAAATCATTGGCTTTTTGTTTGGTCTGCTGATCGGCAACCTTCCCGGCGCCCTGCTCGGACTCTGGCTGGGGCACCTGGTGGATAAAAAGCTGGCCGGCGCCTGGGGCTTTGTGAAGGATGCCCGCCAGGAGTTTCTGTACGCCACCTTTGCCACCATGGGACACCTGGCCAAATCCAGCGGCCGCGTGACCAGTGAGGAGATTCGGCTGGCGGAGCAGCTGATGGTGCAGATGCGGTTGCGTCCCGAGCAGAAGGCCGAGGCCCAGCAGGCGTTTCGCGATGGCAAGGAAAGCGATTTTCCATTGACCGACACCCTGCGCCGGTTTCGTACTCAGGTGAGAGACAGCCGCAACCTGTTGCGTTTTTTTATGGAGGTACAGCTGCAACTGGTGTTTGCCGACGGCGAACTGCACCCGGCGGAACGCCGGCTGCTGCGCACAATTGCGGTTGAGCTGGGGTTTTCCGAGCAGGAGCTGGAGCAACTGTTGGCCTTTGCCGAGGCCCAGCTGCACATGTACCGCCAGGGCCGGGCCGGGGGACAGGGAGCGGGGGGCTTTGCCACGCCGCCGAAAGACAGGCTGCGGGATGCCTACCGTATTCTGGAGGTGGAAGAGGGGGCCGACGACGCCACCGTGAAACGGGCCTACCGCCGGCAGATGTCCAAACACCACCCCGACAAGCTGGTGGCCCAGGGGCTGCCGAAGGAGATGATGGAGATGGCCAAGGAAAAGGCCCAGGACATTCAGCAGGCCTGGGAAACCATCAAGGCCGCCCGCAACCTCCGCTGATGTACGTAAGAGGTAGGAGGTGAGATGTGAGACGAAAACGTCCTGGAGTGGCCCCGATAAAGTAGACACTTAAGTTAAGCGGCAGCTGCGTAGGCATTGGGAGTTATTCCTCCCAGCGCCATGTGGCGCCGCACTTTCGGGTAATACTCGTCCGTATAATACCGGACTTCATCTGCCATTTCGTCTCTTCCGAGCATTCCTAATGGATGTGTCCATTCCTTCTTGAGCAGCGCGAAGAAGCTTTCCGAACAGGCGTTATCCCAGCAGTTACCTCGGCGTGACATGCTGATGGTGATTCCCCGTGTATTGAGCCATCTCATCACCTCTTCGCTCCGATACTGACTCCCCTGGTCCGAGTGGAACAACAGCTGTGTCCCATCTGGCAGCTGATGTTGCCATGCCTGCTCAAGGGCCTCCAGCACCAGCTGAGCGCTATTGATCGCACCCATGGCTCGGCCCACCACGCGGCGTGTGCCCAGGTCCAGGACTGCAGCAATGTAGAGCCAGCCTTCACTGCACCGGATTTGGGTGATATCTGATACCCAAACTCGGTTCGCTGACCCCACCGAGAACTGGCGATTCAGCAGATTCGGCAACACAGGCAAGGATGATGCTGGCTTTTGATATCCTGCTTTAGGAGCCGTGCATGAACGATAACCAGCGTCTTTCAGCAAGCCCTGAACCTGGTTCTTGCCGCAGCAGAACCCGGCATCCCGTGCTTCCAGCCACATCTTGCGATAACCCGGCACATTCTTCAGTTGCCTGGCTCGCTCGAGCAGGAAGGTGCTCAGCGTCCGTCGCTCGATGGTACGCGCTCCCGGCGAGTGCTGACGTGCTCGCCAGCGATAATATCCCGCTCGTGACACATCGAGTACTTCACACATTATCGAGACCCGCCAGCGTTGACTTCGGTGAGCCTCGATAAAGGCAAACCTTACTTGCCGTGCTTGGCGAAGTACTCTTGTGCCTTTTTTAGGATTTCGTTCTCCAGCTCTTTCCGCTCAAGCTGCTTCTTCAGCCGAGCCACCTCGCGCTCCAGCTCCTGCAGGCTTTTTTCTGGTCCGATGTTTTCAACTGCTTTGTCAGATGATTTCTTGGTCATGATCCACTCTCTGCGCCAGCGACTCAATTGGTTAGGATGGATCCCGAGTCTGCCAGCAAGCTGAGCTTGTGTCTCTGTGGTGGATAGCGAGGCCTCGACGGCCTCACGTTTGAATGCATCGCTAAAGTGACGGTGGGGTTTGTACTTCATAACACCTTCTCATTAAATGAAGGTGTCTACTTTTTTCGGGCCAGTCCATCCAGACGTCTCACCTCTTACGTTTCCACGTGTCACACCAGCCGGTTCTGCTCCCGCCCTTTGGCAAAGGCCTCGATGTTGTCGATCAACTGATCCGCCAGCCGCTGCATGGAAGCCCGGCTGGCCCAGGCGATGTGCGGCGTCAGGATAAAGTTGGGGTATTGCAGCGCCTGCATCAGCGGATGATCGGCGGGCGGCGGCTCGGCACTCACCACATCAAAACCGGCGCCGCCGATGCGTTGTTGCTGCAGGGCGGTCAGCAGCGCCTGCTCGTCCACCAGGCCACCCCGGCCCACGTTGATCAGCAGGGCATCCGGTTTCATCATCGCCAGCTCAGCGGCACCGATCAGATGCCGGGTTTCCGGGGTGAGCGGGCAGTGCAGGCTGAGCACATCGGCCTCGGCCAGCACTTGCTCAAAGGGCAGGCGGCCCTCGGTGGCCGGCTGACCCTTGCGGGCCGCCACGATAACGCTCATGCCCAAGGCTCGGACCAGCCGCGCCAGGTCTTGTGCGATGGTGCCATAGCCAATCAGCCCCAGGGTCTGGCCTTTCAGATCCCGCACCGGATAGTCGAAATAGCAGAACTGTCCTGATTGCTGCCATCGGCCATCGGCCACCGAACGCCGGTAGGCAGGCAGGTTGCGGCTGAGCGCCATCATCAGTGACAGGGCGTGCTCGGGCACCGCGCTTTCCGAGTAATTGCGAATATTGCACACCGCCACCCCGGCGGCGCGGCAGGCGGCCAGATCCAGGTTGTCGCTGCCGGTGGCGGCCAGGGCAATGAGTTTCAGGCCGGGCAGCCTGGCCAGCTCGGCAGCGCCGATGTGCACTTTGTTGACGATGGCCACCTCAGCCTGCTGCAGGCGTGCCACCACCTGGTCGGGAGCGGTTTCGGCATATTCCTGCCAGTCGTGGTCAAAGGCCGGGCGGCGCAGGGTCACGCTCGGCGCCAGGGTCTGTCGGTCGAGAAATACCAGTTTCATGCAGGGTTCTTCCTTTCAGATAGTCGGGAGCGCCGGGGGGCAGGGGCATCCAGCCCCGGCGTACCAGCCAGGCGGCAATCTGGCGTTCGGGCCGGGACGGATCCGCCAGCTGCTCGGCGGTGTAATCCGCGGCCTGACGGGCCGCCTTGTGCTGGCGCTGCTTGCGGTTGGCTTGAGTCAGGTCATCCTGCCTGCTGAACAGATCCAGCACCGGCCAGCCTGCCCGGGACAGGCTCATGGCCAGCATGCGCTGTTGCTCGGCCGAAGCGGGAGTGGCGTCCACCACCACCAGGCCGGTGGGCGGCGGTAAGCTGTCCGTTTCCACCAGCTGTTGATACCAGAGGCTGGCGCTGCCCTGAGTGAGCACCAGTTGCGGTATCTCGGGGTTATCGTCTTGTAAAGCGGCGAGCCGGCTGGCCACCTGCTCCAGCCACTGTTGCCGAAGCTCGGAAACCTGCTCGTCCGCCGGGTTAAAATGATGCTGTTGCGGGTCGGGCAGCAGCAGCACCAGATTCCAGCCGCGTTGTTGCCACCAGGGCGCCATGGCCAGCCAGTGATGGGCCTGCTGTTGCTCGGGCCAGATCAGCAAGGTGCCGAGGGCCTCGGGGCGCTCGGCGTCAAAGCGCAGTTGCCGGCTGTCGGCCTGAAATTCCCGGTAGGCGGTCCAGTCGACCTGGGCGCTGGCCGTGGCCACCGCCAGCCAGCCCAGCATCAGCACCCCCGCCCGTAACATCAGCTCACCTCAAAGGGCGCCGGGGCATGGAACTCCAGCCGGTGCTTGTATCTGGGGTGGTGAAACACCAGCCGGGCGGCGTGCAACTGCAGGTGAGGCGCCATGGTCAGCGCCTCCCCCTCGGCATAGAGGTTGTCGCCGAGAATCGGATGCCCCAGGCTCAGCATGTGCACGCGCAGCTGATGAGAGCGGCCGGTGACCGGGGTCAGCTCCACCAGGGTGCGCTTATTTTCACGGCGCAGGCAACGCCAGTGGGTCAGCGCCTTTTTACCGTGCTCGAGGCTGACCATGTGCCGGGGCCGGTTGGGCCAGTCGCAGCACAGGGGCAGATCGATGCTGCCCTCGTCCTGCGTCGGTCGGCCATAGACCCAGGCATAGTAACGTTTTTCGGTTTCCCGCTCGCGAAACTGGCGGCTGAGCTCCCGGTGTGCCTTGGGATGCAGCGCCATGACGATGACGCCGGAGGTGGCCATGTCGAGCCGGTGTACCACCTGCACCGAAGGAAACACCCGCGACACCCTGAGCGACAGACTGTCAAAGTGCACCGGATCCCGCCCGGGCACACTGAGCAGGCCACTGGGCTTGTTCAGCACGATCAGGCTGTCGTCCTGGTACAGGATTTCAAACTGGGGATCCTGTGGCGGATCGTAACGCAGCAATACCATGGCTTGGCTCTTCTTTACTGATGGCTGACCACAATAAACCGAATGGCGTCCAGTTTTAAGCGGGTATGGCTGAGCAGGCTGTCGAGCTCGGTTTTCAGCTCCTGCACATGGTCGATCTCGCTCTGGCGCACATTGGGGTTGACCTTCGCCAGCTGCTGCAGCCGGCTCAGCTCCTGATCCATCGCCTGATGCATGCGGTCACGGGCCTCGGCCACCAGTTGCTCCATCTGTTGCTCGGCCAGCGGCAGGGCGCTTTGCAACTGTTGATGGATCAGGGTTTGGGATGCATTCACCAGCTTGCTGCCCAGGTGACGGTTAACCGGACTGAGTTGCTTGTCAAAGGCCTCAAAGCTGACCTTGTCGGCCAGGTTGTTGCCGTTTTTGTCGAGCAGCAGTCGAATGGGGGCCGGCGGCAGAAAGCGGTACAGCTGGGCATGGTGGGCAGATTCGGCCACGAAAATGGGCTCCACGAACTGGGTGCCCACCGGCAGCGCCTTGTTTTTGAGAATGGCCACCGAGGTGGTGCCGATCTCTGAGCCCAGCACCAGGTCGATGCCGCCGCGGATCATGGGATGATCCCAGCTCAAAAACTGCAGATCATCCCGGCTCAGGGTGGTGTTGCGATCAAAGGTGATGCTGGCGCCATCCTCGGGCAGGCCGGGAAAACTCGGCACCAGCATTTGTTCGGTGGGGCGCAGCACAATGGCGTTTTCACCCTTGTCGTCCTGATGGACTCCAATTTCATCAAACAGCTTGATGGCAAAAATGGCCAGGGTGGGATCTTCGTCGGCTTCGGCCAGCTGCTCGGCCAGATTATGGTGCTGCAGGGCGCCGCTGGAATTGAGCTCCAGCAGGCGATCCCGGCCCAGCTCCATTTGGCTGGTCAGGCGGTCGGTCAGGGCGCGAGTATCGGCAATCAGTTGTTCCAGTGCTTGCTCATCCTGACCGTGATTGGCGAGCAGCTCCAGCAGCCGGTCGG
>NC_016746.1 GCF_000243075.1 Oceanimonas sp. GK1
CCGGCTCACTCGGAGGGGTTCACTATGGAACCCCTATTTGCAGCTGCAAACAGGGGAAAGATCATCGTTACAGGTTCACGGGAAAAGTGCTATTCCCGATTACCACGCAGATTTTATAACCGGCTTGCGATTGTATCAGCAGACAAGCCTCGTCCTGCCTGGGTTTGCGCAATAGGTGAAGGGATTTCTACATGGGGACAGCCTCCCTCCCCTTACAGAGTTGTGGCAAAACCCTCATTCCGACTCCCGCCGGCCAGACAGGACGTTCTGCAACGCTATACAGGTTGCTTGTAAATCCCGTAAATCAGCAGTAGCGTCGTCCCTGACCACACCTAGGTCGACGGCAATAGGTGAAGGGATTCCAACATTGGGTGGGGCCAGCGGCCCCACTTTTACACATGTGTAAATCCTGCAGGGGACAGATCGCCGTGAGTAGGTAGGTTTGGAGCGGAAGTTTGTCCCTCTGAAACCCGCAATCCCGCGCCATACCTGGGTTTTCGAGGATAGGTGAAGGGATTTCTACATTGGTGAGACTGATGACCCCAACTTTACAACCTCAAACAGCAAATGGATAAATGCGCTTTTTTAGCATTCCCCGTTGCACTCAGGTACGGTTCTAGTACAGTTTGCTTAACGAAAAAACCGCCCGAAGGCGGTTTGATCGTTATTCGTTTAGCAATTGAATCATGGCTCTCACCAGCTGCTGAATAGCGGTTGCCGCCGCTAAGTAGCTAGTGATGACCATGGCCACGGTTCTCACCAGATGCCAGATAGCAGTTGCCGCTGCTATGGCACTGGTGATGACCAGGCAGAGCTTATGAAATAGCTCCATGTCACCTCCTTCAAGTTTAAAGATCGCGCCCCGTTCAACGCAGTTACAAACATACGGCTTAGTTTACCAACACTCAACCCGCGCCGAATCTGGGCGGCTTGTGGATAATCTGTGCCAAGCTGTCCAAGGTTTGCGTTCACTAACTGCTTTCCCTTTGAGGCTTCGGCACTGGTTAAACACTGGTTTTTTTGTGGCCGGCGGAAAACTTTTTAAAAAATATTTAGCTTGCAAAGATTGCCTGTTTCTTGATCCGCGGGATCTTCCAGCAAGGTGCGCAAAATAGCCATTATGTTCAATCGGCCAGTTTGCCTTGGAAAACGCCAGCTTCGCGCTCAGGACGCGCCTGAAGCCCCATAGTAAGGCAAGTGCCACCCTCTGTCTGGCCAATTTCAGCCTGAAAGTTTGCCACGTTTTTCGAGCATTACGAGGGCCATTAAATGGAGCAGGTGGTTTCAGGTAGTTTGGTAGGTCTAAGGCCTGTTTTCATATTAAGCTCAACAGGACTAGATTCACCGGAGCCAACCATGACAGACCCCATTACAGAACTTTTCGGTAAGCCCGATTATTCGCACATAGCACGGGATACCAAGGCCACCATCAGCATCACGGCAGCGGAAATGGCTGCGATTTTGGAAGCCTACGACAACGGTTTAGACACACTGGAACCGCGCACCAAAACAGCCTTAGATTCGGTGGTAGCAAAACTCAAAGACGAGGTTTGGCCATAAGGGAGCCAGGCAGAGTGCCGGCGTTTTTCGCCGGCATTCCTGCCTGGCCGCCAAGCCGGCGAAGCCCGGCGCGGCAGAGCTGGACGACTCTGATCTGGCGGCGTACACTGTTCAGGACTAGCGGCACAGACCGCAGCCATGGCGACAAGAGCTGAGAATCGCCACTTGTGCTCACATACCAACACCAGCCATACACGGCACTTACACTTTGCGCGTATCGCGCGATCTCTCAATGCGCCCGATCTGGGCACATCCAATCAGCGGCCACTGCCGCAACCTGAAATATTCCTGGGCGCAGGAGTAATGAAACCCGGGGCCCATATTTTTAGCCCCCCCCCTTACCCGGAACCGACCCAGGAACGGGGAGCATATACATGGCCACAGGCCACCGACTAAATAGCCCGACAAGGGCCGAATAAAACGCAATCCGAAAACACCCATTACACCTGCAGGCCGCAGCCGAACTCTTAGCCCGTCTCTGTGCCAATGCACAGAGACGGGCCGGCATTAGGCCCGCAAACCAAACTCTGATGCGGCTTGCCGCGCTTCAACATGTGCGTGAAAACGCGTGAAAATCATCGAAAACAACGCCAATCCTGAACCATTCGCGACGTGGGACGCGCACCAGCGCACGCCTGACCAGCACCCACAGGATGGAAACGGCATAACAGGATCAAAAACAGGGAACGCAACACCTGACCCAAATCGTTGCACCACTCACGGCTGCCTCGGACGTTACCGAGAGCAAACATAACTTACCCAGAAACGTGGTTTTGAGTGGACGTGATTGAGAGTTACCAGGACAAAAATAGGAGCACCGGATGAGCCGAAATTACGGCCTCGGGACGCGGGATATGGCGAGCGCCGGCCGGATTGCCTTGAACCGGGCTGCCAGCCAAAAAAGCGCCTCATTTTCGACGGCTGCCACAGTGGCCGAGCGTTGGAAGCAGTTTACTCTGTACGCCAAAGAGCAGGGCGTGGGACGCATGGAGCGGATCACACCGGAGCTGGTTATTGCCTACGGCCAAACCTTGGCAGCCAAGGTGCAGGCCGGCGACAGTTCGGCTGCCTACGCGCAAAACTTGGTGAGCGCCGCTAACACCGTGATGGGATTGGTAAACGCAAATTGGAAATCCGTCAGCCCGACCAAGGATTGCCATATCCAATCACGCTCAACCATCCGTACCGAGGTGCCAGCAGGCGCAGATCGGGAGGTGGCAGACCGGGCCATTGCCGTGCTGCGAGACGCCGGCAAACCCCATGCTGCCGCCGTTGCGGAGCTGGCCCGGGAGCTGGGTTTACGCTCCAAAGAGGCCGCTCTGCTCGATGCCTCTAAAGCCGCCCAGGAAGCCATGAAAAAAGGCACGATACGAATCATTGATGGCACCAAAGGAGGGCGCCCACGGGAGCTGGCCATCACTAACGAACGCCAGATTGTTGCCCTGGTAAACGCTGCCACCCTGCAAGGCCATGAACGCGCCCTGATCCCCCCAGACCACAACTGGAAAACCTTTCGGGAAGGGGAATTAAGGAGCGGGCGCGGCCTGCTGCAGAGTCACGCCATAGTGGGCTATCACGATTTGCGTTCAGCGTATGCCTGCGAACGATATGAGGTGCTGACCGGGCAGGCCGCGCCGGTTTTTGGTACTCAAATCGGTGATCGGGAGCGGGATAGAGAAGCCCGGATGCAGCTCGCAAAAGAACTAGGTCATGGCCGCATCGACGTGGTTTCTGAGTACATCGGGGGGCGGAAATGAAGATTGTGCGTGAGGTCGAGCTACTGACCAGAGCATACGTTCGCAAAGGCGGGAAAGACAACCGCCGGCAGCAGCGTTCCCGAATGCTCGCGTTCGCGGAGCACTGCGCCAAGCAGGGCCAGAACTCTCTTGGTCAGATAGGCCGAGCGCATGTGGTGAGCTATTGGAAATCAACGCAGAACCTGAGTAACGCCACACGGTATAATCACTGGCGAGCCTTGGTAGTACTGTGGCAGCTGGCAGGAAAGCCAGAAGAACCCCCGAAACCCCGCGCCGTCTGAAGCAGGTCGCTCAATGCGGGGACATCCCTTCGGGAGCGGGGGACAAGCCATGGACAACAAATAAACGTTGCCCACAGCTTGCCTCCCCTTGTCCTTCGCTTCGCCCGCAACCGCTCCTCAGGGTAACAAAGCGCTCTATTATTTTTTTAGATTGTTTACTGTGCAAATAGCCCCCCCGGCGGGGCTATTATCTGATATGGCTTGTTTTGGATCACTTCACAGTCGACTTAGCAACGACTGCCAAAGACACAATAGCCATACACAACAGCGCAACTTTCTCAGCTTCAAGCTCTTTAGCTTTGTCTATCAGGGTAGATAGCGAGTCGAACATACATCACCTCTTTTATTTAGTAGAACGGCAATCACGGCACCAGCTTTGCTTAGTAACCGTCTGCTTCTGGTTTCGAAAACCGAACTTCTCTTCAAGCTCCTGGTATGTTTTAGCAGTGGTTTTATTACAGTGTGGGCACGTATGGGGTAACTTGATGCTTCCTGACATATCCGAATCCTCTTTAACGACTCAAACCAAGATACCGAGAAACTGACGCGGCTCCAATACCCAGTAACGCCGCTATCTCCCTGTTGCTGAGTCCCTGTGTCTTAAGAGACTTAACATCGTCAATAAAGTGGTCTTTTTTACTTGGCCTTCCACCACCTTTAGAAACCCTCCCTCCCTTACGGCCTTGTTCGGCCTGCCATGCACTGAATCCCTCTGGGCTCATGTTCCGGTGCGTCCATCGCGCCACACTCTTGGCGGTATGGCGTACCTCGTTGGCCGGCAGCGGCTGCTCAAACTGAGCGTTGTATCCGGTCGCTCTGTCCTGGACGGCGGCCAACCACGGGTTGAAGTCCGGCCAACCCTGACGAATGGCCCTGTAAGACCACTGGCTGAGCCGCTCGAACAGGGTGCAGTTACGGCCCAAGCCGTACTCCGGCAGGCGCTTGCGGCGGTCGCTGAACGGCGTCAGATCGACGTACTCCGATAGCCAGGCTAGATCATAAGGACGGGGTTCCCAGACCTGCACCTGCCAATGGCCGCTCAGGGGGTTCTTGCAAATGAGGCCGCCATAACCGGGGTCAGCGTCGAGCTTTTCGCGCAGCGCTGCCTCAACAGCGGCGGCATAGCGCAACGGAGCGACTTTACCGTCCGGCGCTGTTCGCACCGGCACATCGAGGCCGTAAATCAGATGGCCGTGATGGTTGTCATGGTTAATGACGGCAATATTCGGGGCCGGTGCACCTCGGTCATCCCAATCCAGTAGGGCACCAGGGCGATCAACATCAAACACTAGCCAGTAGCGATGGGTTGGCCCGTTGGGCTGAACGTAACGCGCCTGTGCAGCGCGAACGGCACCGGCGATAAACAGGCCGCTGTCGAGATCGTCGGTATGATAGGGCTTACGGGGTAGTCGCTCCCGAAACAGGTCAAGCTGTGCGCTACTGCTCAAGAACCACCGCGCTTATGGCGGTGCTGGGGTTGTCGATAGAGGGGCATGTGGTACACTCTCAGTAGGTTTTATGCCTGACCCCGGTACTGTCTCGACCCGCCAAGATTGAGGACAGTACCGGGGTTTGTCTTTTCTGGACAGTACGTTACACCAGAACTACCCGCATGATAACACCCCAACTATGGTAGCTATTGGAAAACTCCCCTCTTCCAGAAAAAGGGTTCTTCCTCCCAGCTATTCATTCAACCAATGCTTTCAAATCAGCAACCGTAATCATCAACGTCATTGGCTCTATTGGCGAAACATCAAAGCCCAGACGCTCGTAGAATGCTTTCGCGTCATTGTCCAATGCATGAACAATCATGCCCCGAATACCAACCAGATCCGCAGCTTGTAGCACGCGAAGAGAAGCATCGCGCAGCAACGCCCTACCTATCCCTTTTCCCTGCAGACTGGTATCAATCGCCAGCCGAGCCAACAGCACAACCGGAATAGGGTTAGGCATGTTTCTCCGAAACCGGCCAACGGCCAGATCAGGACCAATCGCACCGGTCGTCAGGGCATAGTAGCCCTTAACATGGTGCCCATCGCACAGCACATAAGTACGGCTGCCCCCATTCATCTGGTTCTTTAGCGCACGTTTACCCAGCCAGTCATTCAGGTTGCTTGAGCCACAATCAAAAGAGCGGGTGTCGTGGTGTGATCCCAATAGTTCTGGGGCACTCAGCATCACACCTCCCAGGGGGCAGGTGTGGACATGGTTTTACGCAACCGATCATTCGGGCTCGGTGCTTCATCCAGCCGTGCCAGGAATGCGTCGTACACTTCAGGGGACACCGAAACATAGGCTTGTTCCAGCAACGCATCAGCTGCCTCACGGCGCACAGCCCCCATGATGAACTCCGTACGTGTTTTACCGCAGACTTTGGCTGCTCGTTCAATCAAGGCCCGCTCATCATCACGGATACGCAGGTTCAATGTCTTATCGCGTTTGGCTTCCACATGTGCAGTGGCCATAACTATTACTCCTTCATTTGAGGTGCGGATCATACCTGCACGTAACGCCATTGTCATTACACAGTGTAGTCCAGCAAGCACAGTCCGAAAAAATACCTGCTGAGCGTGCCCATACGCGCAATCTCACAGAAAAACACATTTGCGATTTTACTTTTTTCTGTAAATACTGAATTTAATTTATCTCTCTTAGGCGCGGAACATGATCATCGGACTGCTGAATCAAAAAGGCGGAGTTGGCAAAACAACACTGGCTGTCAACCTTGCCGCCGAACTGGCCGGAACAGGCGCTCGCGTGCTGCTGCTCGATGCCGACCCTCAGGGTTCAAGCCTGGACTGGGCTGCAGCTCGCGAAGGAGACCCGCTGTTCTCTGTAGTAGGTTTGCCCAGGGCCACTATTCACAAAGAGATTGGAGCCCTGGGCCGTGACTATGACCATGTGGTCATCGACGGGCCGCCGCGGGTAACCGACTTAGCTCGCTCCGCCATCATGGCCGCCGACATGGTGTTAATCCCGGTGCAGCCTTCCCCCTATGACGTCTGGGCCGCCGCCGAGGTGGTAAAGCTCATCGAAGAAGCCAGCGTGTACAAGGACAACCTGAAAGCTGCATTTGTGGTTAATCGTAAAATCGCAAATACGGCGATAGGCCGGGATGTGGGCGAAGCCCTGTCCGGCTATCCGCTTCCTACCTTGGCCGCTAGCGTCACCCAGCGCGTGATTTTTGCCGAGGCTGCTGCCCGAGGCGAGTCAGTGCGTGAACTCGAACCGAATGGCCCAGCTGCCACCGAAATCGCGGCTGTGGCCGCTGAATTACTGGAGCAAAATCCATGACCAAGAAAGTATCCTTTGGCGCCAAACCGTCCGCGCAACCGGCCAACCCGGATCAGTGGGTGAAGGACCGCGCAGTCCAGGACAAAGAGCCGACCAAACGGCTGACCATCGACATTCCAGAAAGCCTGCACCGGGCTATCAAATCCCAGTGCGCCGCCCGTGGAGCTAAGATAGCCGACGAAGTGAGAGAGTTACTTTTACAGAAATACGGAAATCCGTAAAAACAGAAAGAGATAAAGAGTGACTAACTCTGCACGGTCCGCACAAGGCAAAGTGTGCGGACACCGTACCCAGGCAAAGCGGTTTGAAGACTACCCGCTTACCCTGGAACAAGCCGCCCGTTACGTAGGGCTGCCAATTTCTCTTCTTCGCCAAGGTATGACCGGCAAACTCATCGACGGCGTGAAGCCACCTAAGGTCTGGCAAATGGCGGGCCGAGTACCCTATTTCCAGGTGGTTGAGCTCGATCGCTTTATAGCAGACAGAAAAACGCAGCAGATCAAGGAGTGACATGACTCGTATCGTACGGACTTTCATCCTGGCCGCGGCCATTATCATCGCACTGCCCATACATGCCGCTATCAAGCAGTCTTCGTCGGGGATTTGCCACCCCCCTGAAAGCCCGCACTACGAGCGCACCAAAAACTTCCGGTCCTTTGACACCCTGGAAGCCTGCCTGAACGCAGGTGGCCGGCTGCCCAAGGGAATGTCCATCACCCAGGATAGGAGCAAACCCCGGGATACCGGCCGCTACAGCCGGGCGCAGTTCGGCCACGGCTGGGCTGATACCGATGGGGACTGCCAGAACAGCCGCCATGAAGCCCTGATCGCCCAGTCCACCGGCCCGGTTCGCTACAAGGACGGCAGGCAATGTCAGGTTACCGCGGGTCGTTGGATATCACCCTTCACCGGTGCCGTGATCCACGACCCGAGCAAGATGGATATCGACCACGTTGTGCCGCTGAAATGGGCCTGGGAGCACGGCGCCAAGCACTGGCAAAAACCCAAAAGAGAGCAGTTTGCTAACGACCCGGCTAACCTTCTGAGTGTTGAAGCCAGTCTTAACCGACAAAAAGGGGCAAAAGGACTAGATCAGTGGCTACCGCCAGCAAACCAATGCCAGTATGCGCTGCGGTTTATGCGGGTACTCAAGACCTATGATCTGGAACTCAAGCCACAAGAAAAAACGCGCTACGCAGACATTATGAGCGGTGCTTGCTCACGCTCAGTGGCAAAGGAATAACAACATAAAAAAGGAGTTAGGGATGAAAGCCATTCTTATTGCAATGCTGGTCGCCACCTCGTTTGGCACGTTGGCTCACCCGGGAAGAACCGCCTCTGATGGCTGTCACTACTGTCGGACAAACTGCAGTTCCTGGGGAGTTCCAGCAAACGCTAGGCACTGTCATGGTTTTGCCGATGAAAAAAAGCCAGAGATGATCATCTCAAAGCTGAACGACCTGGGTAACGAACATGCCAACTGGTCCCAGCACGCAGCCGGCCGCAGTACCATCGACCATGAACATGGCCACTCCCATGCAGACGAAGAGTCACACGCACACTAAGTTCT
>NC_016747.1 GCF_000243075.1 Oceanimonas sp. GK1
CGTGCGCGTAGCGCAACGGCCAGGGAAGCAAAATTTCGTACGTACGAAATCCTGGGCCGTTTTTACACATGTGTAAAACGCCGATCAGCAGTGCGTAAACACTGTTTACGCATGTGGAAACCGTTGAGACGGAGCAAAAAACGGTCGATAATGGTGCTATACATGTATAGCAACCACCAAGGAGCCCGTCATGTTAGCGATCCGCTTACCCAGTGACATCGAGCAGCGGCTCGAACACTTGGCCGCCGTCACCGGCCGTACCAAAACCTTTTACGCCCGGGAAGCCATCCTGTCCCACCTGGAAGATTTGGAAGACTACTACCTGGCCGCCGACGTCACTGCCCGCATTGCCCGGGGTGAAGAAAAAACCCACTCCCTGGATACGGTAAGGAAAGCGCTTGGCCTGGACGATTGAGTATTCGGACAGGGCGCTCAAGACCCTGAAAAAAATGGATAAGCAAACCGCACGGCGCATCGTGGACTACCTCAGCGAGCGCGTGGCCCCCGCCGAGGATCCGCGCGTGTTCGGCAAGGCACTCAAGGGGGAGCTGGGGGAGTTCTGGCGCTACCGGGTCGGCGACTACCGGATCCTGTGCGTCATCGAGGACGACCAGGTCAAAATCCTGGCCGCGACCATCGGCCACCGCAAACACATCTACGACTAACCCAAGCACATTTCCACCTGCGCCATCTTGGGGTGGGGCCGCTGGCCCCACTTTTTACACATGTGGAAAATCGAGGGGGGTCCGATTATGCGTACCGCTCGCCGCAGCGTTGGCCGGGAACCGGCCAGAGCGAGGAAGCGGAAGGGCTGCCGCGGCAAAACCTAACTCCGTTCACCCCTTACCTGGAATAGCCCCGACTTGGTTTTTGGGCCGGCGGCTCCTGCCCTGGCGTATCCGGCACCTCCTTCAAGGCCGCCTCGATCCGTTCCTGGGGAACACCGGCCTGGCCGGGGGAATGCTCCATCACCACCCGAAAGGCATGGCGCAACGTCCAGCCGTTGCGGTGGATCTCTTTGACCGCCTCATGCTCCACGTCCTGCCAATCGACCTTTTTCCACTGATCGGACACTGTTTTCAGCGCAGATAGCGCCATTTCCGCGAAGGTTTGCACCGCGCCGTGCACCCGTTTCAGCCTGGGCAACGCCTTTACTCGCCGCTCCGCTTCCTGGGTCACGGCGTTTTCCTGGCGTTTCTGCTCGGCCAGCGCCGCCAGCTCCTGGAGCTGCGCCGGCTCAAGCCCTTCCGTCAGCGGCTTGAGCGCCCGCAAGGTCTCGTCCTTGGCCTTGGCGAGACTTGCCATGTTATCGGCCCTCTGGCGCTCCAGGCGGGCCGTGGAGGCCTCCCGGAGTATGGGGTCATAGAAGCGCTTAACTCCCTCGGTGATGCGCTCAGCGACCCGCTCAGGCGCTTCTACGGTGTCATGCAGTAATCCCTTTTTCAGCACCCGGGGCTTCAGTTGCTCGACCGGCAGCCTGCCATGTTCAAGCTTGGGCCGCTCCAGGGCGGCGTAATACTGCTTGATGGTGACATGCCGGGCCTTGCTGTTCTCAATGCCCCGCGCCAGGCCATGAACCTGCCCGACCCGATCAGCAAAGTCGGTCTGCATCTGGGACAGCGCCTTGGCCCCGCCCAGGAAATGCCGGCAATTCAGTTTGCCGCGCTCATCCAGGGGGACGACATAGGCATACATGTGCGGCGTGGTTTCGTCCCGGTGAATGCCGGCATAAACCACGTTTTCGGCCCCGTGCCGTTCCTGCAGCCAGGACAGCGCATCCTGAAAATACCGATCCTGCTCGGACCGGGTTTTCGCGTGCATGGCCTCCGGGCTCCCGGTGATCAGGTACTCGATGGCCAGCACCGCGTTCTTGCGTACCTTTTCCGGCAGCCGGGCATTAAACGCCCGCATCCCTTCCGCCACCGACTGGGGGCCAAAGTGGGTGTTCTGCAACGTCCGTTCGGGATCGGCATTGGGGGTGTCCTGCTCCCGAAAGGCATGCTTCATCGAGCGACGTACCGACACCGCCGCTTTCAGTTTCTGGACACGCAGAATGGCAAAGTTCATCGGGGGGACTCCGGGGCTTCAAATGCCCCCATCGTAGACGATGTGGACTCACTACACAATTTTGCAGGTACGCGCTGCGCTTGCCCCTTAAAATTGTTCGTTCGAACCCCCAAAACCGACCCCGAAAAACCGTGCCCAGGAACACGCTCCGTGGATAACGGCTGCCGCCCACAGGCCCAAAAACCCGGGCCCGATGGACGGACAGGCGCCGTTACCCACCTCGCCAAGATCCGCTCTCTAAAATGACTTTCCAGGGAAAAGAAAAAGGGGGTCGGCCAGAGGCCTCCGCCTCGGTGCGAGCCTATCTTTCGCTGCGCTTCAAGATAGGCTCGCCCTCCTGGCCCCGTTGATAGGTTTCAGGATGATCCGCCTTGCTTCCCGCTATCGGCACCGCTTGCTGCAGCTGCCCCTCTCACGCGCCGGGAAGACACACCCTAGACCTGCTGCCTCTGCTTTCGTCCCCGCCATGTGGGCCGGACTGCCGCGCCGTTTTTAGAGAGGTGGCCGTGGTTGGTTCCCCGTTGCCCTCTGATGCAGATGCTCCAGGAACGCGACTTCCTGGAAGGCTTGGTGCGCGTCGCACGCTGGACCGTATGTGAGATTTCCCCGTTCGGTCCGACCGACACGGCAAGGAGGGTAACAACGACTTGAATCCAATCCCTCCGGCCACGTGTTCACGCCAATGGTGACGGCCAAGGGAAACATCAGAGAATGCGGGAGTGGTTCTGAAAGGTGTTGAAGTGAGGCGCTAAGGCCGGCTACACTTATAGAACAAGTTTTGGAAGCATCCCGCATAGATGTTTCCCACGGTTCAGAGGCCTGCCAGCCTGTTGAACCTTCGAAAAAACCGCCCTGCCAGGCGGTTTTTTTGTATTCAAACGATGCTAGATTACGCTTCTATCACAGAACGATCAAGCGCAGCTACAGCAGCAAAATAAGAATATAAACATGAACGAACTAACTATAACGCTGGTAGCTATATTATTCCCTGGCGTACTTCTGACAGTCATACATGACAATTACACCGAACACAGGCCTTGGGATCCCTTCAGATACACGCTGTACTCTATTGTCTCTGGAATAATCACATATAGCACACTGCAAGGCGTGATCTTCTTAGCTCAACTTTTGTACAATATTGAAGGTTTCAGAGAAACAGAATGGTACACTCTTTCTGTATGGGGAATATTGGAGTCAGGTAACAAGGAAAAGATAAAAGCTTTAGAAGTCGTATCAGCGGGTTTGATAGGGGTTATCCTAGGCTTAATATCAGTTAAAGTGTCTCAGCAAAATATAATACACAACCTATTAATAAAATGGAATTTAACAAACAAGTACGGTGACACTTCCGTATTCGTGAAGACTATAGAAATAACACAAAAAGAATATATAAGAGTGACTGTTCTTGATGAGGGCTTAACCTTGGAAGGCGTCGCCCAGATCTATCATGACGACGGTACCAATCAGGAAATAGCACTCGGTGATGTGGTCGCGTATGACACATCATCTGGCGACGAACTTTTCAAGGCCAACCTCCTTTACATTTCAAAGCCCTTTGGTAACTTGATGATCCACACAAGCCATGTAGAGGAAACGAACCTTGAGCAAGGACAAGACACAGATGGCTCTTGATGGGCTGCAGTCAACTGCAATGCTGGAAGGCTTAGCTACCAAGAGCGTTGGAACTGAGGCTCTCGTCACAAGAGGGTTATCCGTTAACGGCTACGGCAGAAGCACCGCAGGCGTCATAAACCCATCATCTAACATGATAGAGACCATAAGAAAAACCACCCAACCTCGAAGCTCTGTACCGCCGAAGCCAATTCCATCTCAAAAGAAGAAATAAAAATGATGAAGGCGACAGCCTTCATCATTTAATTTGAAATCACTCAAGCCGATGTAAATTTCTCTTGATATACTCATGGAAAACATCATGCCTTACATAGTGAGTATTGAGTGACCTCTTTATCTCATCTCCCATTTTTCTCAACTCAATTCTATTATTCTCAGTTTGACGCTTATCTACTTTCTTCAAATGATAGTTAAGCTCATAGTCTTGTGAAAAATTCACATATTCATGATCATTAAGAGGCATATGTTATCCCGTGAAACGCGGTGACATCAGGATGGTGTCACTCGAAGACGATCTGCGGCCAAATGTTCAAATTTCAACCTCCC